>CAZKNK010000077.1:0-9990 GCA_964554195.1 uncultured Staphylococcus sp. | reverse complement strand
TTCAGAGACCGGGTTGTGTCCATGCTTGTAGCTACAGATGTGGCTGCCCGAGGACTCGACGTGGATGATCTGACCCATGTCATCAACTATGGTCTGCCTGAAGATGCGGCAGTCTACACCCACCGATCGGGTCGAACCGGTCGTGCCGGCAAGAGCGGTATCAGTATCGCTATTATCCACTCCCGCGAGAAAAACCGTCTGCGCGAAATCGAGCGGATTATCGGCAAGACTTTCGAGCGCAAGGAGGTGCCTACACCCGAACACATCATTGAAAAGCAGCTCTATAATCTGGCCGACCGTCTTGAGCGCGTGGAAGTGAATGAGGATGAAATCATGCGTTATATGCCCGGTATTTCCCGCAAACTCAGTTGGCTCAGTCATGAGGACCTGCTCAAGCGTGTAATATCCCTTGAGTTCAATCGTCTGCTCGACTATTATAAAGATGCTCCGCAGATTGATTTCATTGATGAAAAACCGTCAAAGAAGTCCCGCAAAGAACGTCGCCACGATGAACCTCGCTCCGACGCAGAAAAGGATCGACGTACAGCCGAGCGCGGCATGGCGCGAATCTACGTCAATGTAGGCAAACGTGACGGTTTCTATGCCGGCAATCTGATTGATATGCTTAACCATCTTGTCCACGGCAAGCGTGTGGACGTTGGGCGAATTGATCTCCTGCCGGGCTACACTCTGTTTGACGTCAAGAAATCGGAAGCCCGAAAGGTAGTAGGCGCACTCACAGGTGCGGAGTTTGTTGGCAAGCGACTTCACAGCGAAATCGCCGATCCTGACCGCGACTATGCACGCATTGCTACAAAAAAATCAAAGAAAACAAAATAACAGTCCACGATTATTAAACTGAAACCAACTATATTATTTATCATAAACCGCAGACCTGACACCCGGGACTTCCGTCTCGGGTCAGGTTGGTAATAATTCATCTGAAAACATGCTTAAACGTCTTTTATCCTCAATCACCGCCATAGCAGCAGGCTCAATGGCAGTAATGTTTGCCCAACTGACAGCAAGCGAGGCTTTCACGTCGGCACCAAACTCTGTTTTTCCGTTGCTTGACTCCAACACACGTCTCGACATGGTTGACTATTACAATAACGGCCTCTCAACTCCTTCGTCCAATTCATTAAACGGACAGTCGGCCATCACGTCCATGACTGACAAGGCGCTGACAGTGAAGATGACAGATTCGTCCACGTCACAGATAATAGTTCTCGGTGACGGCGCTGACAGTGTGATAGGAGTAATCTCAACCGTAGCTACTCCGGGACTCGACAGCAAGATTTCATTTTTTGACAATAAATGGAATCCGCTTCCTGCCGACCGCTTCTTTACCGTTCCCTCACTTAAGGCATGGCTGTCTGATGAAGGCAAGGGCAATGAGGCGGAGGTGACAATGCAAGTACCCTTCATGCTTGCTTCATACTCGTATGATCCTACCACAGGGACTCTCACCGCTACCAACAACCTCTCCACCTTCCTTGACTCCGACATCTACTCCATAATCAGTCAATATCTGCGCGACAAACTTGTTTACACCTGGAACGGCAAGAAATTCTCTCCCGTTAAATGATGACCGCGCCACTTGAATCTGACCGCGCCCTGACTCTGGCGCAGTTCAACGAGCTGATTGGCGGGGTAATTGCCTCGGCGCCGGCTCTGCGAAATGCCTGGGTGACAGCGGAGACATCAGACCTGCGTCGCTCAGGCCACTGCTACATGGAACTGGTACAAAAAAATCCCGAAACAGGCGAAACCATTGCAAAAGCCAGAGCCACAGTGTGGCGGACTACATTTCAGCGCATCGACGCCGACTTTTTCATGGCCACCGGCCAACGTCTTGAGAGCGGAATGAAGGTAATGGTGAAGGTGACGGCTTCATTCCATCCGGCCTATGGACTGTCGCTTAACATCACCGACATCGATCCGGCCTATACGATGGGGGACCTTATGAGAATTCGACGGGAGATTCTTGACCGTCTCGCAGCTGAAGGAGTCGCAGACCTCAACCGTCAGCTTCCGTGGAACGTTCCCACACTGCGAATAGCCGTGATTTCAGCCGAAGGAGCTGCCGGTTACGGCGATTTCATGCGACATTTGGCTGAAAATCCTTACGGCCTGCGATTTGTGACGACTTTGTTCCCTGCTCTTATGCAGGGCCTACAGGCACCGGAATCAATTATTTCAGCACTTGACCGGATTGCAGCACAGGAGGAGATGTGGGACTGTGTCGTGATCATCCGTGGCGGCGGAGCCACAAGTGATTTAGCCTCATTCGAGAACTACGATCTCGCAGCAAACGTTGCGCAGTTCCCCCTGCCGGTAATAGTTGGTATCGGACACGAACGCGATGTCACCGTGCTTGACTACGTAGCGGCTATGAGGGTTAAAACGCCTACAGCTGCCGCGCAGTGGCTTATAAGTCAGGGAGCAGATCTGCTTGCACGGATTTCAGAAGCTGCCCGTGCCATCACTGCCCACGCCTCACTATCCCTTTCCGGTCTGCGTGAAGAATTGGCCTATGTTTCTTCTCGCTTGCCTTTTCTGCCACAAAACCTGATCCGGGCCAAAGCTGAACGGCTCAACAATATGTCAATCAAACTGATGACAGCCTCGGCACTGGTGCTTACTCCCCGGCGTTCGCAACTTGATTCTTTTGCAGCCCGGCTTAATTCGGCATCAACACAATCAATTAGCCGGCTGAATACAAGGCTTGACTCATTAAACAAACTCATCGAGGTGCTTTCACCTGAAGCCACACTCCGCCGAGGTTATTCGATAACAAGAATAAACGGCATCGCAATCACTGACCCGGATGAGGTTAGTGACGGTGACGAAATCACCACCACCATTGCAGGAGGTACACTCCACTCCCGCATAATCAATCCCCTCTGACCGGACTGTCTCCCTTAAAGGGAAACAGCAAAAGTAACGTGTCTGCCATTTTATTCTTCAATGAAAAAAGTAAGCTTACATGCCGAAGCAAGATCTACCGAGAATAAATTAGTATAGAAAAAAGCATCATCGCAGTAATTGGGTATCGAGGTGTCGTAACTTTGCAACGTGAAACCTAAATATCCTCATCTATGCGAAAAATCACAGAAATCATCATCCATTGCACCGCTACCCCACGTGGCCGTGAAGTAAAGGTCGGCGATATTGACCGTTGGCACAGACACATGGGTTTTGACTCTATCGGCTATCATTACGTAATTCTGCTTGACGGTACGGTTCAGACCGGACGCGACATAGCAAAACAAGGCGCTCACTGCACCGGCCACAACCGACATTCAATCGGAGTGGCCTACGTTGGAGGACTGGAAACTGATTGCAAGACACCGGCCGACACCAGAACTCCGGCGCAACGCGATGCCATGAAAATGCTTCTGATTTTCCTCCGAAGCCGCTTCCCCGACGCCGTTATACGCTCTCACCGCGACTTTGCTCCGAAAACATGCCCCTGCTTCGACGCAACAGCGGAATACCGCGACCTTTAACTGTCAGCGAATATAAGTAACCCGGGGATACAATCACTATCTGACTGCATCCCCGGGCAAATTATGTTAATGAATAATCCTTAACGGACCACCACTTTTGTAACCGTATCGCCGGCTTTAACGATATATACGCCTGATGAAACCGGAATGACTGTCTTGCCGTTCGAAAGAACCGAAACTACGGTCTTTCCATCGACAGCATATACAGCCACCTGACGGCCTTCAGCTCCGGTCACATGGATGTCATGACCGATCACTGAAACAACGGCTGAAGTCATGGCAGCATAGTCAATGCCTGTGCTGATAAAATCAGCCGACACTTCATTGGAAGCTTTTGACTCACCGCGAGTATAAACGGTGGTGACCACATAGCGGTAGGTCATACCGTTCTCACCGTTTGCGTCGGCATAGTGAGTTTCTTCAACAGGGGCGCCGTTAAGTTTCTCACCGTCACGATAAACGTTATAGCCAACCACAGCCAATCCTTCGGTAACTGAAGCAGGGGTAAATGTGACATCATCAATCATGAGCATGAATGCGCCGGTGGCACATGAACGGATAGCAAACCTACGGGCGCCTTCGGGAAGCGATGCAGTGTAAAGTTTCCACTGGCCGGGAACCACTCCACCAACATTGTCAACCTTGATGAAATCATTCACTTCAGTAGAACCTGTAGAATAGTAAACCTCTATTGCTTCAGGATATGTTGAGTTGAATGACCTTGCATAGAACGAAACAACCTGGGCATTGCCGTAAAGGAGCGGAGAGATAGCCCATTCGTCAGACGTTCCATCATCCACACGGAAAAGTGAGAACAGGAACTTGGAGCCACTGTGAGCCTCAACACCTCCAATTAAATTAGTATCCCAAATCCAGAATGAGCCTAAGGTCTGACCGTTAGTGATGTTCGGAAGTGTGGTTCCACTGAAACCGCCTACGGGAGATCCGTCCATATCAACAAAGACCCAGTCACCATACACAGCACTGAACGATTCGGCATCTTCAAATGACTCTGTCACGGCGACAGGAGCAAGATCAAGGTCCGGCTCAGTCCATGTCAGATCTATCACACCATCGGCTATTACGGCATTAAGATCGGTGACAGCCGGCAGCGGTGAAACGATAGGTGTAACCGTGATCGAAGCCGAATTATTGTCCAACGGGAAAGCATCGCCGCTTGCCACCACTTCAGCGCTATAGGCTATGGGTTCTGTGGCGAGAGCGCTCATAGTGAAGGGGAATTCAACAGTGACTGATTCACCTGATGCAAGTGGTTCTGAATTCATGTTGGAAACCACTTCGCCGTCAGCTTTGAGGCGTATGCTCCAGTCAGAATTGGTGAGTGCGCCGTTATTGACAACACTTACGCTAACCGTGTATTCCTCGCCGCAAGCCACCGACTGGGGAGCATGAATGCCGGTAATGGTCATGTCAACATCAGGCAGTTCGGCAACGGCAATGTTGTCATACAACATATAAGAATAGTTCTTCAACTGACCGGCAAGAGTAAACTGAATATCCTGACCGGCATATTCCGACAGGTCAACAATGGCCTTTGCCCAACCGGTCGCTCCGTGAGAAACGAGCAGAGCCTCTTTTTCATACACTTTGGCAAATTCACCGTTTCCGGCCTTGACCTCGACGATAACAAGATTCATATCAGCCGGTCTACAATAGGTGTAGAATGTCAGTGCAGGGTGTGACATGCCAGACGTTGAGATTTTTCCGGAGTATAATGCACCCCATTGATCCCGATATTTTCCTGAAATAACAGCAAAACCGATCTGACCGTCGACGCCTCTGATGACCTCACCGTCATTGGAACTAATTTCATCCATCAGACCAACCTGCACGTAATCATCTGATGCACCGACAGCCCATATATAATGGGTAGCTCCATTTGCAAAAGTTTCATTAAAGTCAGTGTAGGGATGACCTACAGGAATGATCTGAGTGTAACGACCGTCGCCCTCGCCTGACTCGGTCACCGGACATACATAGTAGCGGACAAAGATTTGACCGGAACCTTCGTAGGCAGTGAACGTGCAGTTGGTGTCAGTGATACCGGTCATGACCGGAACAGTAGGATATCCGTTTTCGTCAAATTCGTAAACGCTATATGTGCATGAACCTTCGGGAAGGGGCTTGCCGAAAATGTCGGTTGTAACAGCATTCCATGACACGGTAACCACACCCGGAGTTGCATCTTCTACGATGACAACCGGAGCAGAAAGTTCGTCAGGGAGATTCACGCCGCAGAACACGGTAGCAGTTTCAATCTCACCCTTGCCTGAAGCATTGTATGCAATCACGGTATAGGTATAGTTACCGGCAGTGGCAGGAGTATCGGTATAAGTGAGCTGAGTACCGGGAGCGACATTTTCAAACACCTTAACCGGCTCATCGCTGTCGCTGCGAAGGATTTCCACCTTAGTAATTTCGGTGAGAGGCACTCCGTTAAGGTCGGTTTCCGGAGCCTTGAACGAGATGGTGACACTCTTGACCCCCTGCGGATCAGCTGTGACAGTGAGATCGCTGACAGCTGCGGGAACGTTGCCTGACAGAGGTGCTGAAATCTTGAGATTATCCACATTGAGGTAGAACTGGTCAGCATCAGAAATTCCGTGGATACCCACGTAATAAACTCCGTCGGCTTCCGGGGTGAGAAGTCCTGACAGATGACGGGGGGCCTGCTCGGTGCTGCTTCCGTCAAGATCAGTCGGCTCGATGGCTGTAAAAGTCATTGACTCGGCATTGGGGTCAAGTCCGTAGCGCACCTCGATGCGTTCCGGGAAGCTCTTCACCCATGCGTCAAACGACACTTCATAGTTCTCGCCGCCTTTGAGGTTGAGTCCCGGGGTAATTGCCCAATCGTCGCCGGCATTCTCCCAGTGAGATTCAAGACGAAGATAACCGTTGACCGTTTCACCGAAGGCACTTTCTTCATAATACCATGTCATGTCATCGGCATTTGCGTCAATGATAGTGAAACCGTCAAGTGAGGCTGCGGAGTCAAATGTGTTGAGATAGGGAGGATTCACTGCCGAAGGTTCGTAGGGAGTACCCTCGCCGGAGATATACAGACCCACCACCTGCTCCTTGCCGGGGAATTCATACAGGAGTGTTGATGCAGCAGTGGAAAGGTCAATCGATACGAGTCCGTTTACACCTTCGTCTCCATTGCTGACAGTACGATACATGGTGGTGTTATCGTCAGAAATCACACATCCGCCATAGTTGGCCGAAACAAATCCAGTTTCACCGATGAGTGTGGTTTCACCCGACTGCTTGTTCATCGTGTAGAGACGTCCCTCTGTATCAAGAGCATAAAGAGTGCCGTTGGGAGCAGAACAGATTGTCGACCAACTGCCGGTCAGGTCAGCACGCTTGAAACGGGTCACACTGTTGTCTGATCCGTTGAAAAGATAGTAGGCGAGAACATAACCGTCACCTCCGTTTGAACTGAGGCCGTAGACCAGACGGTCAGTTTTGTCAAAGGTGAGCGCGAGAGCTACTTCAGAGCCGGTATAGCTCGATGACCATTCAGAACGTCCGGTTTCAATACTATACACATATCCCATTGCCATCTTGAAGGAACCAAACACCATCAGATCGGAAAGATAGTACGCTCCGTTAACCTCACATCCGGCTATTGCGTTTGCTGTCTCAAACTTAAACCCGAAATCAAGAGTAGGATTTGACGGAATCGTGTAGACTCCCGTAGTGAGTGATGAACCTGATTTAACAACACATCCCGAAATCTCGGGAACAACCTGTGCGGCACGGGCTGCGGGAGCTGCAAAAGGAGCGCGTACAGGTTCGGCCATCGCTGCACGGATAGCCTGACGGCGCGTCTTGACATCCGTAGCCGACACCATTCCGGCGCCTGACGGCTCATCGATAGACACTAATGACATCACCGGCTCCGGTTCTCCGGATGCGAATGTCCTCATTTCTGACAATCCGCCGGCAACCATTGTGACTGCACCGGCAAGCAACCCTGCCGAGGCAACTGCCTTGAAATAGTAATTCATAATGGAAACTTAATTAAAAATCATCCGGAATACAAAGAGTTCCGGATGACCAAATTTATAAATAAAAGTAACAAATTCGTTTATTCTACCGTCACTGATTTTGCAAGATTTCGGGGCTGGTCCACGTTCTTGCCTTTGTTGACGGCTATATAATATGCGAGCAACTGAAGGGGTATTGATGCAACAATCGGTGTCAGACATTCAGGCACTGACGGAATCTCAAGACAATAGTCGGCAATATCGTTCATCGAATGATTTCCGGTGCTGACGATAGCCACCACATGACCTCCACGACTCTTGACCTGCTGCACGTTAGAGATAATCTTGTCATAAAGCGAGTCGGACGGTGCGATTATAACACTGGGCATTTCATGGTCAATCAGTGCAATCGGACCATGTTTCATCTCAGCTGCGGGATAGCCTTCAGCATGGATATAGGAGATTTCTTTCAGCTTAAGCGCACCCTCAAGGGCAGTAGGATAATTGTAGCCGCGACCAAGATAGAGGAAGTTGCGGGCGTATGTGAAGATATTCGACAGTTTCTTGATTTCAGGAGCGAGTTTAAGCACTTCTTCAATCGTTTCAGGCATGTTGCTCAGAGCCTCAGCAATATCATGAACGGTCTGCGGAAGCACTGTGCCACGGAGTTGTCCGATAGCGAGTGCAAGCAGAGTCAGTACGGTCACCTGACCTGTGAAAGCCTTGGTTGAAGCCACTCCGATTTCCGGACCGACATGGATATATGTTCCGGAGTCAGTGTTGCGGGGAATAGAAGCACCCACTACATTACATATACCATAGACAAATGCACCCTTCTGCTTGGCAAGCTGAATGGCCGCCAGAGTGTCGGCCGTCTCACCTGACTGGGAAATGGAAATAACCACATCGTTCTGGGTCAGATAAGGATTGGAATAACGGAATTCTGAAGCATATTCCACCTCCACGGGAATCTGACACATATCCTGAATCAGACGTTTTCCGATAAGGGCGGCATGCCATGAAGTTCCGCAAGCCACAAGCACAATACGGTTGCAGTTGGCAAACACGTCGCGGTGAAGATCAACTCCGGCAAGCTTGATTCGACCGCAGTCATCCACTATTCGGCCACGGATGCAGTCACGAAGGGTTGTAGGCTGCTCAAATATTTCCTTGAGCATAAATGTGTCATAGCCACCCTTCTCAAGCTGAGCCACTGAGAGTTTTAGCTCCTGAATATTTATCTCAGAGGGCTTGTTGTCCGTGATATTAAGGACCTTTAGCGGTTCTCCGCGACGGATCACAGCTACTTCATTATCCTGAAGATAGATCACCTTGTCGGTATAACCCACAATAGGGGTGGCATCCGAGGCGATGAAGGTCTCACCTTCACCCACACCTATTACGAGCGGAGAAGCCTTGCGGGCCACGATAAGGCAATCAGGATTGCCACGTTCCACCACTCCTACAGCGTAAGCACCTTCAACCTGTTTCAGCGCTTCTATCACTGCATCCTGAAGTGAGCAGTTGTTCTGTTCTTTAATATAAGCGATGAGCTGCACGAGAACTTCCGTGTCTGTCTCAGACACAAATTCCACGCCATGCTCAATGAGGGCCTTCTTCAGCACGGCATAGTTTTCAATCGTGCCGTTATGCACGATTGCTATTTCGCCGTTCTGTGAAAGATGGGGATGGGCATTGATGTTGTTGGGTTCGCCGTGGGTGGCCCAGCGCGTGTGGGCAATTCCGAGAGAGCCGGCCACATTCGCTGCGGCACAAACCTGCTCGAGATTCGACACCTTGCCTTTGGCCTTACAAACCTCCAGACTACCGTCATTATTGACAATAGCAACTCCGGCGCTGTCATAGCCACGGTATTCAAGGCGGTGAAGTCCGTTGATAAGGATGTCATAGGCCTGACGATGGCCTAAATAACCTACGATTCCGCACATATTCTTCTGTTACTTTTTTGCAGTGGTAATATATAAACATGTTGCCGGAATACCTCTCTCGGGAGGCCTTTTCCGGACCCATCACAAAATTATCTATTACCCAAATGTGTTAAAATTCAAATATTCTGATTGATAAATCGTCACAAAATTACGAATTTTTCTTTAAACAACCAATTTTTATCGACAAATTCCCCGTTTTTAACGTTTTATGCTATTCCCGATAAGGAGTCAATAACTTTTGACTATCTACAAGTTCTATTGACTTTATCGTTGTCAAGCTTCCAAATGCAATGTAAAAGCTTAAATTCAGAATCCTTATGCAGATATGTTACATCGGCCACTCCCATTATAATTGTATCAAGGCAATTTTTTGTTTTGTCGCAAAAATATTGTATATTTGCGACAAAATTATTCCAAAAATCAAATGCAATCTCTTGAAGATAGAATAATTACGAGTATATGGAAATAGCAGCTCTCGATTTCAATGATTTCAATCCATTTAACGATATTGCTCTC
>CAZKNK010000076.1:0-10020 GCA_964554195.1 uncultured Staphylococcus sp. | reverse complement strand
ACACTCAACGGGTCGGCTCTCGCCCTGCCCCGCATCATGGCAGCCCTGCTGGAAAACAACCAGACCCCCGAGGGCATCGTGGTGCCGGAGTGTCTGCGCCCCTACACTCATTTCGACATCATCAACTGATTGACAGTCACCTCAGCCGACACTATCTGTAAGGCTCCGCGCGACAAAAAGTCAAATCTCTAAAAGACCCCGCTCCACACTCGGAAATATTCAAGCGAATGGGGCGGGGTCTTAAAAACATTTCATCACGCTGCGACGTTTCTATCATAGAAATTTTTAAAACGAATAATTATGGAAACAACCCGTCAAGCCAAAATATCGCGCCTTCTCCAGAAGGAGCTTAGTGAAATATTCCGCAAACAGACAGCAAAGACCAACGGAACACTCGTTTCGGTCAGCGCCGTCAGAGTGTCACCCGACCTCTCTGTGGCCAAAGTGTATCTCTCGATTTTCCCATCTGAAAAATCGCAGGAGGTGCTTGACAACATCCGTAAGAGCCACAAGACAATTCGCTATGAACTCGCTCAAAAAGTGAGATTTCAACTCCGCAAAACTCCCGACCTCACATTTTTCATCGATGACTCGCTTGACTATCTCGAAAAGATAGACCGTCTGCTCGACGAGAAGCCCGCCGATGAAGCCCAGTCCTGTTGATGCTCTCGCTCCGAATCGCTCTCCGATATCTATTTGCCAAGAAAAGCCATAGCGCCGTCAACATCATCTCACTCGTGTCGATGGCCGGTGTGGCTGTGGCTGCTATGGCCATGATTTGCGTCATGTCGGTGTTCAACGGCTTCACCGATGTGGCTGCCCGACGTCTATCAATGATGGATCCGCAACTCAAGATTACACCGACCGAAGCAGGAATAATCTCGGACGCCGACTCACTTGCCGCATCAGTGGAACGAATAGGAGGAGTCAGACGCGCACTACCGGTGCTTTGCGGGCAGGCTCTTGCAATGTTTGACCAAACTCAACTTCCGGTCATGGTTCAGGGCATCCCTGACGATTACGGTGAAGTGACCGACATTAGTTCTACTGTGATTGACGGCGAACTCCGCAGTTCGGATGAAAAAGCAAGTTATGCCACGCTAAGTGTCGGACTTGCACTGTCGCTCGGCGCCCGTCCCGGCTATATGACCGCACTCAGGCTGATGGTGCCTCGACGTAACGGCCGCATCAATCCGGCGCTACCGATTTCGGCTTTCAGATCCGACACTCTGATAGTAAGCGGTGTGTATCAGTCGGAGCAGCAGGAATATGACACTGACCGAATCCTCATACCACTTACAGACGCCCGACGCATATTTGAATACACCACCGAGGCCACATCTATCGACATAGCCCTTTCACCCGAAGCAAATATCGACAAAACTGCCGACGCAATCCGGCAGGCTCTCGGAAGCGGCTTCCGTGTGGCCGACAGAATGGAGCAGCAGGAAGCATCATTCAGAATGATACGCATTGAAAAGTGGGTCACTTTTCTCATGCTGACTTTTATCCTTGTCATGGCCTCCTTCAATATTCTCTCCACCATGTCAATGCTCATCATTGAAAAGCGTCGCAACACCGCCATACTCGCCGCACTCGGCACCCCGGCTTCCACGCTAAGGCGCATTTTTCTTAATCAAGGTTTTCTGATTGCTGCCGTAGGAGGAGTTATAGGACTCCTTGCCGGAACAATCCTCACCCTGATTCAGAAAAAATTTGAACTAATCCAACTCGGAGGCGACCACTCCATAATGTCGATCAGCGCATATCCGGTCCGTCTAAGTGTGACCGATATTGCAGCTGTGGCCGCAATCGTAGCAGTGATAGGAATAATATCCGGTGCAATCTCGGCAGCGAGAGTTGACACCTCGCCACAGATCAACCGTTAAACCAGCCTCATTAATATCAACCAATCCTCATAGAATCATGTTTTCATCACGCAACACCATCATCGCACTCATGGCTACCATAACCTGCTCCGCACTTTCAGGATGTGCGGGCCGACAGAATGCAACCGTTTCGGGCAGTTATCCCGATGCACCGTCAGACGGCACTGTAGATACTATTTTCGGACTCACAGTCAACGACCCGTACCGTCCGCTTGAAAACGACACTGCCGCCGCCACACTCGAATGGGTAAAAAAAGAAAATGAACTGACTCAGAACTATCTCAATCAAATTCCATTCCGCTCCGGAATTAAAAACCGGCTGACCGAACTCAACAACTACGTCAAACGCTCGGCTCCGTGGCGGGGTAACGATGGTAAATATTACTTCTCCGAAAACGACGGACTGAAGAATCAGGCCGTGATCTATCGCGCCGACAATCCTGAAGGCACTGACGCGGAAGTGTTCATAGACCCAAACTCGCTCAGCGATGACGGCACAGTGGCTCTCACCGGAATCGAACAGAGTTCCGACGGTCGCTATACAGCCTACACCATCTCGCGCTCCGGATCTGACTGGACTGAAATATATGTTATTGACACTGCTACACGTCAGCCTCTTTCCGACCACATAGAGTGGGCCAAATTTACAGGTGCGGCATGGGATGGTGACGGATTCTATTACAGTGCATATCCACGTCCCGAAAAAGGAAAAGAATACTCTGTTGCCAACGAAAACCATCAGATTTACTATCACAAAATCGGCACACCGCAGAGTGATGACACTCTCGTGTTCTCCGACCCGGCAAATCCGCTCCATTTCCATTCAGCCCAGGTAGAAGGCAAAGACGAAAAAACACTTTTTGTGATGGATGGCGGGCAGGGTATCGGAGAAGGAATCCGTATGCGCCGCGACGGTAAATGGATTACGATGGAACCTACCCAGGACTTCAACCACTCCATTCTTGGAATTGTTGACGGCAAAATTTACATTCTCACCTCCTATGGCGCACCACGCCGCCGCATCATGATAGCCGACCCGGCCAATCCCGCCCGTGAAAACTGGACAGAATTCATCCCCGAGGACAAGGGAGTGATTTCAAGCGCGTCATTCTCCGGCGATAACCTCGCAGTAGTCTATGAGACCGACGCCTCCGACCATGCAGTGATTTTTGACAAGTCAGGCAAAAAACTCCGTGAGATAGAACTTCCCGGACTTGGCTCCATCGGACTAAGCGTAAATGACAAGCACCCCGAGGATTTCTTCTACACCTTTACGTCATTCACCTCCCCGTCGGCCATCTTCAGCTATGACCCATCCACCGGTCAGAGCCGCCGTCTCTTTATGCCCGATGTGAAAGGAGTCGATTTCAATGACTATGTGACCGAGCAGGTGTTTTTCACCTCTAAAGACGGAACTAAGGTCCCTATGTTTCTCACCTACAAGAAAGGGCTGAAGCGCGACGGAAAAAATCCGGTTTATCTCTACGGTTACGGCGGCTTCAACATCTCGCTCACTCCCGGATTCTCACCCAATCGCATGCTTTGGCTTGAAAACGGCGGTATCTATGCTCAGACAAATCTTCCAGGCGGCTCGGAATATGGCGAGGAGTGGCACGAAGCCGGCACAAAGATGAACAAACTCAATGTGTTCAATGATTTTATCGCAGCTGCCGAATATATGATTGACGAAGGCTGGACCACTCCGGAACTACTCACTATTGAGGGTGGATCGAATGGCGGACTCCTTGTCGGCGCCGTCACAAACATGCGTCCCGACTTATTCAAGGTTGCCATTCCGCGCGTGGGAGTGATGGACATGATGCGCTATCATCTTTTCACCATAGGCTGGAACTGGGCTTCAGACTACGGCACATCGGCCGACTCACATGAAATGGCCGAATACCTCCTCGGCTACTCACCGGCCCATAACATCCGCAACGACGGTACCCCCTACCCCGCTATCCTTGTCACGACAGCCGACCATGACGACCGTGTGGTTCCGGCCCACTCATTCAAATATGCCGCAGCGCTCCAGGCCGCAGATACAGGCGATGCTCCCAAACTCATCCGTATCGACTCCAAAGCGGGCCACGGAGGTGGAAAACCGGTGGCTAAAGTGATTGACGAGTACACTGACATCTACTCGTTTATCTTTGAAAATCTTGGCATTGACCCTGACGTGAAATAATGAGATTTCACCTTCTACTGACGGTTATCGCCTTAGCGCTTTCGCTTCAGGGATGCTTTACGGGAGTGGAATCCACCCCGCGCATCTCTGCGGGCGACGTGCGCCGTGTCGTAACTGAACCCACTGCCGAGGAGCGATATTTCGATTCAGTTGTTCCCGAGCCATTCGCCCGATGGACTACAGGAAAGGAATTTTATGTAACCGACCGTAAAATCCGACTTCTTTTCGGGACATCACTCACCCCCGACCGCGATCTGACCGGCAAAACAATCCGATACGCCGGACATCGTGAAGCACAATCCATCACCGGCTCCGAGGTGACCGATCTGCTGTTCACCGCCGCCGAATCGCCGGCCGACACCCTTGTCTATCGCATCAACGCTCCGCTCAATGAGATTATTTCAGGAAGTCAGCCGATTGAAATTCCATTCACTATTGAAGAAGCGTTGGTTGACAAAGCCCGGCGGCTACTGCTCGGAAAACGACTGTTTATCATCACCCGTAACCGCCGCAACGATGCCGATGAGATTGTCCCCGGCAAACGATTCATTGCCGTCACGATTGACTCCGTGTCAGAAGGCTCAGCCGTAAATCCCGTCAAAGTCAACTTCACCGATGCCGAGGGAATCAGTTCCATCCTGCTTCTCGCCGCCGGTAACTCAACCGGCTCACCGCGCACGTTTGCATCAATGTTCTCCTTCACCGACCCGCGTCAGCATTATCCGTCAATCACTGACGAGAACTGGAGCATCATCAGTGAAGGCAAAGTGCGCGAAGGCATGACACGTGAAGAGTGCCGCCTGTCGCTCGGAACTCCCGCGACGGTTGACCGTGTCCCGGGCTACAGTTATCTGTATGAACGCTGGACCTACGACAACGGCATCTATCTGGTGTTTGAGGATGGACTTCTCACCGGATTCCGCCGGTGAGACCCGGGTTAATAATAAATCTTAACCTACATCCGTCTGAACCCCTGCTGCAAGCTGTTTGTTATCTATACGAGGCCGGAAACCGACCCCAAAACATGTAGAACCTAACACAAAAACAGCTATGACAAAAGTCACTTATTTAGACCACAGCGCATTTGCCGTTTCGGTAAAAGACGCGATACTCGTTTTTGACTACACAACTGACCCCGGCCGACACCTCCGTCACCTGATGGAGCAGCAGCCCGAGGCAGAAGTCATTTTCTTTGTAACACATCATCATGCCGACCACTTCAACCAGTCGATTTTTGAACTGGCCCAAAGCCGGCGTCACGCCTACGTGCTGTCAAACGACATCGACAGCAAACTTGTGCCTGACAAGGGCCTTCAGGTAGCATGGATGAGCAAAGGCGACGTGATTGAACAGATTCCCGGAATCAAAAGTGTGGAAGCATTCGGTTCCACCGATAAAGGAGTAAGCTATGTGATCACTGCCGACGACGGCACTACAATCTTCCATGCCGGTGACCTCAACGACTGGTCAGGATTTGCCGACGATGCCAAAGAGGCTCATAAAGATGTCGAGGCATTTCGCGTGATTGTTGACCGTATCGCAGAGAAATATCCGTCAATCGACGTGGCTATGTTCCCTGTCGATGCCCGTCTCGGCGACTCAGCCACCGCAGGCGCCGAATACTTCCTGAACCGCATCAAGGTGGCCGATTTCTTCCCGATGCACTTCAATGGAGCGCCCGAAAAATCGTGTGACTTCGCGGCTTACGTTCCGTCGCGCACAAAGGCCTTCTGCCTTACATCACCCGGAAAATCTGTTGAAGTCTGACACAGTTTTCAGGTTACAATCCTTAACTTCGGATCAAAACAGTGTGTCCCGTTGCCAATCATAGCAGCGGGACACACTGTTTTCTAACAGAAAATGATTAACTTTGCAGATATGAAAAAAATACTTCTGACCCTGCTGTTAGTGCTGTCTGCCACAATGATTCATGCTGCTCCAAAACATGAAATGAGAGGCGTATGGATAGCCACGGTCTGGGGTATTGACTGGCCGCAGACCTTCGGCACCACTGCTGCCGTCAGAGAGCGGCAGCAACTCGAACTCACACGGATGCTCGACCTTTACAGCAAGCTCAATCTGACCACGGTGGTGTTTCAGGTCCGTCCGATGGCCGACGCCCTTTACCGATCACGCATCGAGCCACCGAGCCGATTCGTGTCAGGTCGTCGCGGTGAAGATCCGGGATGGGATCCTCTCGAATGGATGACCGAACAGTGTCACCGCCGCGGACTGGAATGTTATGCCTGGGTCAATCCCTTCCGCACCGGAAAGGGAAAAAACTTCACCACCGACTTTGACCGCCGCATAGCCGACAAAGGCTGGCTGCTCACCTTCGGTGACTATACGGTCATGAACCCCGGACTTGAGGAGGTAAGGAATCACATTGTGGATGTATGCCGCGACATCGTGACCCGCTATGACATTGACGGACTGATTTTTGACGACTACTTCTACCCCAACCGTATTCCCGCCGACAAGTCGGCTCCGGATTATGAACTCTACCGCAGATCTGCATCTCCGATGTCATTTGCTGACTGGCGACGCGCCAACGTGCATCATCTCGTTGCCGACGTCAGTTCCATGATTTTTGACTTGCGGCCTGATGTGAGATTCGGCATCTCACCGGCCGGAGTGGCTGGAAGGCATGACACCTCGGCGCCTAAATGGGGATTTACCCCCGTGGATGTCCCGGCGGCTGACTGGCAGTGGAATGAAATTTACTCGGATCCGTTAGCGTGGATATATCAGGGAACGGTTGACTTCGTATCGCCACAACTCTATTGGCCCACAGACCACGCCCGCGCGCCCTACCTACCTCTGGCCCGATGGTGGGACTACGCAGCCATGCGCGGACGCCGTCACTCATTTCCATCCATCTCGCTGGCCGACCTTGACAAAGGTAGCACACAGGAACTGATTGCCGACCATCTGGAGCAACTTGTTGCCACACGCGATCATGCAACACCCGGAGTGATGTTCTATAGTGCCAAGTTCATTCCCCGGATAAGCGACCATCTTACCGAAGGCAAATTTTTTTCAACAAAAGCCATCTCTCCGGCCACCGCATGGAAGTATCCCCACTCATATCCTGCACCCGTCGGTTTAAAACGCACAGGAAATAATCTGCACTGGACAGCCGTCGCCCCCGCGTTTGAGGGTGCGATAATTCGATATGCCGTCTATGCATGGCCTGAGCATCTGACTGAAACTGATGTGGCCGACGCTGAAACCGACCAAGGCTTTGATGCTGAATATCTGCTTGGTATTACTTACAAACCGACGTTCACACTGCCTGACAGCTCTCGGAGCGGAATGACGTATGCCGTCACAGTGGTCGACGGCAATTCGGTTGAACACCCTGCCTCAATACTAAAATAGCCATGATACTTTTCCCAAACGCTAAAATCAACATAGGGCTTGACATCACGTCCCGACGCCCTGACGGCTATCATAACCTCGTTTCGCTAATGGTGCCGGTGAAGTGGACCGACATTCTTGAAATCGTACCCGCCCGCGGAACAGAAACCACCCTTACAGTCACCGGTCGCGGTGTGGACTGTCCGCCCGAAAAAAATCTCGTGATGAAAGCCTATCGCGCTCTTGAGCAACTCACTCCTCTGCCACCGGTCGACATTTATCTTGAAAAAATCATTCCTGACGGAGCGGGACTTGGTGGCGGCTCATCGGATGCTGCATTTACGCTTCGAGGCCTTAACGAACTTTTTGCTCTCGATCTGTCAGATGAAACTCTGGCCGGAATTGCCTCCACTCTCGGAGCCGACTGCCCCTTTTTCATATATTCACGGCCTATGATATGCGAAGGAATCGGTGACATCATGACTCCGGTCGACATTGACCTATCGGCCTACACCATCGCCTTGGTCAAACCGCCGCACTCCGTTTCCACCCGTGAGGCATATTCAGCCGTAGTTCCGGCTATTCCTCCCGTCCATCTGTCACACCTGATCGCTACTCCTGTCAATGAATGGCGCGGAAATGTGAAAAACGACTTTGAGCCGTCAGTGGGAGCCTTACTGCCCGAAATCGGTATCATCAAAGAACGTCTTTACGCACTCGGGGCCGAATATGCCTCGATGTCAGGTTCCGGCTCAACGGTTTACGGTCTGTTCAGTCATGACATTTTGTCAGCCGATCTTGCGGCAGAGTTTCCTGACTGCCTGACGTTTGTCAGCTGACAGTGAACGATTTTGGATTAAGGTTGTTTTTATTTTTAGAAATACTGATTTATCGAAGGCTTTGGCAAGCTTTTTGATAGTCTGATTATAATCATTGAATTCTGAAAAAAATATTTTACGATATGAGTAACAACAATAAACCCGACGAAAAGCTCCGACGCGAAGCCGAGGATGCTGAAGTGCTTGACGATGTGCAGGAAGCACAGTCAGAGACCCAGTCTACCGAGGACGAGGAAAACGAAATCATCAATTCCGAACTGAATCAGATAGACGCGCTTAACGAGCAAGTCAAACTCCTTGAGCAGCAAGTTGAGAAAGAAAAAAAGGAATATCTCTATCTCATGGCCGATTTTGACAATTTCCGCAAACGGACCGTCAAGGAGAAGGCTGACCTTATCCGCAATGCTTCAGAAAAAGCTATGGCCGATCTGCTTCCGGTCATCGATGACTTTGAGCGCGGCATCGAAGCCAACCGCAACACTGATGACCCTGAAATTCTGCGTCAGGGCATGGAGCTTATCTACAATAAGTTCGTCAAATATCTCGAACGTTACGGCGTGAAACCGATTGAATCAACCGGACAGGTTTTCGATCCGGAAATCCACGAGGCCATTGCAATGGTTCCCGTGACCGACGAGGAGCAGAAAGGGAAGGTGATCGACACCCCCACAAAAGGATATAAAATCAACGACAAAGTTCTCCGCCACGCAAAAGTAGCGGTAGGCCAGTAATCTGTAATTAATTATGGCTGAAAAAAGAGATTATTACGAAGTGCTTGGAGTCGACCGCAACGCCGACGAAAAAGCTCTCAAAAGCGCCTATCGAAAACTGGCGCTGAAATATCACCCCGACCGCAATCCTGGCGACAAGGAAGCCGAGGAAAAATTCAAGGAAGCGGCTGAAGCTTACGACGTTCTGTCAAACCCCGAAAAACGTCAGAAATATGACCAGTTCGGCCACAACATGGGTCCGCAAGGATTCGGTGGCGGTGGCGGAAATCCGTTTAGCGGTGGCGGAATGTCGATGGAAGATATTTTCACCAACTTCGGCGACATTTTTGAGATGTTTGGCGGACGCGGAGGTGGCGACATGGGCGGATTCAGTTCCGCCGGCGCTCACTCACGCCCACGTCAGCGCAAAGGCAAGGACCTCCGCGTAAGGGTCAAACTCACACTTGAGGACATTGCCAAAGGTGTCACCAAAACACTCAAAATTCCTACGTTGGTGAAGTGTAGCCACTGCAACGGCACAGGTGCTAAGGATGGAACCGCATTCACCACCTGTCCCACATGTCACGGCTCCGGACATATCCGCCGTCAGGTCAATTCAATATTCGGTCCGACGGAGTCAACGGTAGTCTGCCCGCAGTGTCAGGGTGAAGGCAAGATCATTTCTGAAAAATGCTCCTACTGCCACGGTGAAGGTGTGGAACGCAAGGAAGAAACCGTTTCATTTACCATTCCGGCCGGTGTGGCCGACGGCATGACGCTTACCGTACGCGGAAAAGGTAATGCCGCAGTACGTGGAGGGGTCAACGGCGACCTGCTCGTTGTCATAGAGGAAGTTAAGCATCCCGAGCTTATCCGCGACGGCAATGATGTGATTTACAATCTTATGCTTGATATTCCTACCGCAGCACTCGGCGGCTCGGTTGAGGTACCCACCATCACCGGTCGCGCCCGACTCAAGATTCCGGCAGGCACTCAGCCCGGCGAAGTTTTCCGCTTCAAGGGCAGGGGTATTC
>CAZKNK010000075.1:0-10077 GCA_964554195.1 uncultured Staphylococcus sp. | reverse complement strand
TTGCAGCGCTCCATGGAGTTGCAGAGAATATCCTTGTTATAGAAACCCTGACGAAGATTCACGTCAAAGACCACAAGGTTGTCCTCATCATGAGGCATGGCGTCGAGAAAGCGGTTGATGGTGTTGCGTGACACTACGTTGCGCTGAGCCAACGAACCGAAGCAAACGGCTTTGGTGCGTCCGGCAAGCTGCTCGAGCAGTGCGGTGTAGGGAATATTGTCCCATGCCACATTTTCCTTTATGTCATAGACGGGAATACCTGCCTCATCGAGTTCAACCTGAACTGTGCCTGTGGGATAGGGGACTTCAGCTATGAGCTGATTGAGCCCTTTAGAAGTAAAATTTTCAACGATTTCCTTGCCTAAGGCATCATTACCTACTGCGCTGACCACACAGCTGTTGAGTCCGAACTGCGATACGTGATAAGCGAAGTTAGCGGGTGCGCCACCTATTTTCTTTCCTTCAGGAAGGACGTCCCAGAGGGCTTCGCCCATTCCAACTACTACTTTGTCTTTCATGATTATGAAGTGTTATGATGTTATTGCTGAGTTGCTGATTTGATTTTTGTTGTGTAGAACAGGAGATATACCACTCCGGCTGTCATCACAGCCACGGCACCGGCCACGCCCACTGCATCCTGAGCGAAACCCATGCAGAGCGGGAACACCGTTCCGCCGAAGAGTCCCATGATCATCAGACCTGAAACTTCGTTCTTCTCTTTGGGCTGACGGTTGAGAGCCTGAGCGAAAACCACACTGAACACGTTGGAGTTACCGAATCCGATGCAGGCTATCGAGGCAAGTACCACTGCCTGTGAATTTGCCACGAAAAGGCCAGCCATGCCGAACAGCATACAGATGACGCTGAAAGCGAAAAATTTCTTTGCAGGCAGTTTGGCGAGGAGATATGAACCGAGCAGACAGCCGCCTGTGCGGAAATAGAAGTAAATCTGCGTTCCTATTACTGCTTCGTCAGTGGAAAGTCCGAATTTCTCAATGAGTATCTGCGGAGCAAAGGTGTTGGTGCCGACGTCGATTCCTACATGACACATGATGCCGAGGAAGCAGAGCAGCACGAATGGAATTTGCAGAAGAACGATACATTCCTTGAATCCTGTCACCTTGTCGGGATTTTCCTCATCAATGGGGGTTGCTCCAAGTGCGGCTACTGACAGCAGACACACAACGGCAAAAATCGGGAAAACCACTCTCCATCCTAAGTCAAACGTCGGCATCATTGCAGCGGCTCCCCAAGCCATGAGGTAGGGTGCGAGCAGCGAAGCGAGTGCTTTGACAAACTGTCCGAATGTGAGGGTTGAGGCCAGACGGGAGGGATTGATTAGTCCTGAAACAAGGGGATTAAGTGACGTCTGCATCACGGCATTGCCGATGCCGAGCAGCGAGAAGGCACCGAGCATGGCATAGTAGCCTGTGAAGAACATCGGGATGATGAGCGAAACGAGTGTGAGCAGCAGAGAGAAAAGTACGGTCTTTTTTCTGCCGATGCGATTCATCAATATTCCTGTTGGAACTGAGAAAATCAGAAACCAAAAGAACACGAGTGAGGGGATGAAGCCGGCTTGCGCGCCGGAGAGTCCGAGGTCCTCTTTTACAAAATTTGTGGCAGATCCGACCAGATCCACGAATCCCATAGCGAAGAAGCAGAGCATCACGGGAATCATCTGGACCATGAATGACTTGCGGTCGGTTGTCAGTGACTGTGGCATGATGAAACTGGATTATTTGAGTGAATAAATCTTAAGATCCGAAATCTTTGCTGTTCCGCCTTGGGCTGAAACAGTCAGGGTAGAGTATGGTTCGTTGGGGAATACGAGGTTGGTCATCACAAACCTTCCGTCGTTGCCAAAGAGTTCGATGCTCGAGCGGTCAATGAAGATGCGGAGCTTAATGTTGCCCGACGTCTCAAATGTGGGAGCTGCGGTGACTGCGGGGAAATCCTGACTGAAGTCAGTGATTCCGCTCTTGCGACGGTCAAAGCTAATTGTGCGGCTGCGGGTGTCATAGATCATCGTCACTTCGTCGCCAAGTTTATTGGCCAGACGCATTGTGATGGTTTCTGCTTTCTGAGCGTCGGCGTTGAGAAGAATCTCACATACTCCGTCGTTTGTTGTCGGGAGATTGAAGGTTCGACCTGATTTACCGGCCTTGAAGCTGTTTTCACGCACCGTTAGTTTGTCGCGCAATGCGTCCACTTCGGGTGAAGGAGCGTTAGAGGCGTAGATCTGACCATCGTCAGCTTTGAAAAGGCCCATCTCGCGGGGGAGTGTGTTGGCGCTGCGGAATTGCATGGTAGGCACCTCGGCGGCATACTGCCAGTTGCTCATCCAACCCATGACGGTGCGTCGGTCATCGGGGGCATCGCTCCAGCTGACGAGCGCATAGTTGTCCTTGCCGTAGTCAAGCCATTTGGTTGGGATTTTGCCTGAGGCATCAGTGTCGGCGGTAAATGTTTTGCCGTCCCAGTCACCCACGAAATATTGGATTGCCGAGCCGCCGAATGGGCCTCCGGGATTGATGTTGCACAGAAGTACCCATTTCTTTTGGTCGGTTCCGTCGACGGTCAGTTCAAACATGTCAGGACATTCCCACACGCCGCTCTGCTCACCTTCACCCTTACCGAATGCACTTTGAAGTGTCCAGGTTTTCATGTCGGGGGAGGTGAAGAAAAGCATCTCCTTGTCAAGCGCGTGAGCCAGAGTCAGCACCCAGTGTCCGGCTTTGTCATCCCAGAACATGTTCGGGTCACGGGCTTCGGTGTCAAGTGTCAGCACGGGGTTTCCGGGATATATGTCGTAGGTTTGTCCGCCATCGGTGCTTGATGCGAGACTCTGAATCTGACTCACATCGGCCGAGGTGAACATTGTCACGATAGCGTCTTTACCGAATCCGGCACTGTTGGTTTTGTCAATGGCCGAACTTCCGCTGAAAATCATGCCAAGTCCGTCAGGAACAATCACGGGATTCATGCTGCGGTCCCAGTGAACGAGGTCGGTGCTGGTTGATTGTCCCCATGATAGGTTCTGCCATTTTGAGCCGTAGGGATTCCACTGGTAGCAGAGATGCCATACACCATCTTTGTAGACCATTCCGTTGGGGTCGTTCATCCAACCGAATAGGGGGGTGTGATGGAACCGCGGGCGGAATCTCTCGGTGTTGGTGGTGTCAAAAGTGTCGGTCACGCTGAAGTTTTCCCAGCAAGCGTCGGTCTTGGCATCACGAATAGAAGCTCGGCCCTGCTGAGTGACCACGTTCAGGACCACGTCTTTTCCCTTGTATTCGTCAAGGTGGATGGGAACAGTGTAGTCAACTTTTGATTTTGCCAGACGGATGTTGAGGGTCTGCTCGAGTTTGCCGTCAACTATCACCTTGACGATAGCCTCGTCATTTGCCTCCTGAACGGGAACAATGAGATATTTCCCTTCTCCGGTCACACGGACCAATGTATTGTTTACTCCGAGATGGTCAATTTCCACGCCACTCGATGCGGCCTGCACACCGGTTGCTACGGTCATTGATCCTGCGATCAGGAGTAATTTGATGCTTTTTTTCATGATTTATTATGTAATTTTGTTATGAAATCAGATTTAAAAACGAACTTGTAAAACAATCTTTCTTACCTTTAGACACTGAACCTTAAAAACTGCACTTTCACTTTTTTTACCTGCAAATCTAAATAATGCGTAAGCACTATGTGTGTTTGAAACTTTGATACAAAGCTACACTTTTCGGGCTGTTTCGGTGATAAAATATCGTGCAAAGACTATCAAATTTGATGAAAATCCTCAAATTTTATATTAAAAGCACTTTTTTTATAAGATTATGTCTATCTTTGCATCAAATCTAATGCCCGGTTTCAGATGAATCTCATTTCACGTTCCGCAATAGTATTTATACTTATAGCCTTGCTGTGTCTAAGTGGATGCAAGGAGGAGAAAGTGTATCGTATCGGTGTGTCACAGTGTAGCCGTGACGACTGGCGAAACAAGATGAATGAGGAGATTCTGCGTGAAGTCATGTTTCATGACGATGTGGAGGTGGAAATCCGCTCTGCTGATGACAGTAGTGAGAAGCAGATTGCCGACATTGAATATTTCGTTGAAAAAGGCTTCGATCTCATCATGGTGTCGCCCAATGAGGCTGTCACGCTCACTCCCGTGATTGATAAGGTGTATGCTTCCGGGACGCCTGTGATTCTGTTTGACCGTCGGATTGTAAGTGATTCCTACACTGCTCGCATCGGGGTTGACAATGAGGGAATAGGCAGCGCAGCAGCGCATTACGCTCTTCAGCTTGTCGGAAAGCCTTCGCCAAAGGCGATTGAGATTTTCGGTCTGCCCGGGTCAACACCGGCAGAAGGACGGCATGAGGGTTTTATGTCGCAGTTTAAAGCCGGTGGAGGTGAGATTCTTGCCACAGTTCCCGCCAACTGGAAGAAGGAGAATGCAATTCCGGTGGTCGATTCCTTGCTTCGGATCTATCCTGATGTCGATTTGATATACGCTCATAATGACCGTATGGCCATAGGAGCTTCGGAGGTTGCCGACAGCCTTGACCGCCACATATATATAATAGGTATAGACGCCGCTCCCGCCATCGGCCTTAAGGCAGTGGCCGACGGGGTGATTGACGCTACATTCCTTTATCCCACCGAAGGGCATCTCCTTGTCCGCACCGCACTTGCCATACTGAAGGGAGAGCCTTACGAGCGTGAAATCGTGTTTCCGGTTTCATCGGCGGTCGACAAGTCAAATGCCGACATTCTTCTCCTTCAGAATGAAGCGCTTAACGTGGAGACCGGTAAGATTCAACTCCTTAAAGACCGCATTGACGACTATTGGGCCAAATATGCCACTCAGACTTCGCTTTTTTATGCAAGTGTGGTCATCATAGTTCTTCTTTTCTTGGGAGTATTCCTGATACTGCGCACTTACTAGCAAAACAAGCGCCATCAGCAGCTGCTTCTCGCCCAATATCGCACCATCGAGGAGGAACGCGACAAGCAGAAGCACCTCAATGAGATGCTTCAGGAGGCCACGCAGTCAAAGCTTATGTTTTTCACAAACGTGTCACATGACCTACGTACGCCGCTGACTCTGATTTCCGAGCCTGTGGCCCAACTTGCCGAGGCGTCAAACCTCACTCCGCAACAGCACACACTCATGCGTATTGCCGATAAGAATGTCCGCATACTCCGACGCCTTATAAATCAGATACTTGATTTCCGTAAATATGAGAATAACAAGCTTGAACTTCATCTGACGGAAATAAATCTTTGCGAGACTGTGGCTGAGTGGGTTGAGTCGTTTAATGCACTTGCCCGGCGACGCAGCATGAAGCTCACTCTCAATCTCCCGCATGATTGTTCCACCGCTACTTTGGCTGTGGATGTGGAGAAGATTGAACGGGTGTTTTTCAATCTACTATCCAATGCGTTCAAGTACACCTCTGACAACGGACGCATCACCGTGACCTGTCGCGTTGATGATGACAAGGCTGCAATCAGCGTGGCCGATACCGGCGAGGGTATCTCTGAACGTGATCTCGGCAACATTTTTGATCGTTTCTATCAGGTTAACCGCGTTCATCCCAACGGATCCGGTATAGGTCTTTCGCTGTCAAAGGCATTCGTCGAGATGCACGGAGGAACCATCACCGCAGAGAGCGAACTCAACAAGGGTTCGGTGTTTACCATCAGCCTGCCAGTGATTCATGTGGCAGAGGCGGCGGCCAACTGTCACGCTACAATCACACCCGATGAGGTCCGGGCCGAACTGGAGCCGGTGGACTCTACATCAGAATTTACCGATGAAAAACCGCTTGTCCTTGTGGTGGATGATAACAAGGATCTCCGCGATATGCTCACACAGCTACTGAGCGCCGAATATAACATCATTACCGCCTCTGACGGGGCCGAGGGAATCCGCAAGGCTATGAAATATGTCCCGGATCTGATAATCTGTGACGTCATGATGCCGGTGATGGACGGGCTGGAGTGTTGCAGCAAGCTTAAAGCCGAGGTGTCGACCTCGCATATTCCTGTGCTTATGCTGACGGCATGTACTATGGATGAACAGCGGGTTCAGGGCTATGAAAGTGGCGCTGACGGCTATCTGGCCAAGCCGTTTAATAGTGCTGTCCTTCTGTCGCTCTGTTCGTCACTTCTGCTGAACCGGCGCCGAATCCACAATGTATTGGTACCGTCGGTCACCTCTACAGCGGCTTCCACCCCTGCCAAGCCGGTGCAGAAAAACAATGTGTCGGAAATTGACAGTGAATTCTATAACCGCTTTATTGAGATATTCAACGCCGGTATCAGTGATCCGGACATGACTGTTGACTCCATCGCTTCCAAGATGGGGCTTGAACGCTCGCAATTCTATCGCAAGATCAAAGCTTTGACAAACTTCTCACCGGTGGAACTGATGCGCAACCTTCGTCTGGCCCGGGGTCGTTCACTGCTCACCACCACTGACAAGTCTGTCAGTGAAATCGCATACGAAACCGGATTCTCCACTCCGGCCTATTTCACCAAGTGCTACCGTGACCTCTACGGTGAAACCCCTTCGGAACTTCGCACCCGATTCAAAAAGGAGAAGAATTAATTAGGAATTTATGAGAATATATTAGTCGCTTAAAGATTTGAATATTCTGATATTGTGATATGATGAGTTTTTGTTGCTTTTCTATTGTAATTCAGTGAGTTATTGAAAAAACGGTTGTTGATTCTGTATTATGAACGCTGAAATTGATACCCATAGTCTTCCGTCCGGATATACGGAATGGCGTATTAAAATTGAAAATCTCATTGAAAAAGCCAAACTCAATGCGGCTATACGTGTTAATACCGACATGCTCTCAGTGTACTGGAGCATCGGCAGCGACATCATCAGAAAGAAAAAGGAACTTGGTTGGGGTGCGCAAGTAATAGAGCAGTTATCTGTTGATTTGACTCGCAGGTTTCCTGAAGATAAGGGTTATTCAGTGAGAAATCTGCACTATATGAGGCGATTTGCGGAGAATTATCCTGACTTCCCAATTCTGCAAGTGCCACTTGCAGAATTTAAGGATTTGCCAATTTCGCAAGCGGCACTTGCAGAATTGGCAGCCGGAAATGATTATGTGGATATTCCTTTGACAACCATAAGCTGGTATCATCACATCTCTATGCTCTCAAAAATCAAAAGTGATGCGGAACGTGCTTTCTATGTCCTTGAAACTACTCGCAACGGTTGGAGCCGGGATGTTATGATGTCTAAAATTAACAATGGCTATATGGATACCGTAGGGAGTGCCATCACTAATTTTTCAAGGACTTTGCCCGATTATCAGTCGGATCTCGCTCAATATGCTTTCAAAGACCCTTACAATTTCAGTTTTATAGGTACTATGGCTCTGCAACATGAACGAGACATTGAAAATCGTCTTGCCGAACGAATGACTGAATTCCTGCTGGAACTCGGTCATGGGTTTGCCTATGTCGGCAGACAATACAATGTTGTGATTGACGGGAGTGACTATTATATTGATATTCTGATGTATCACCTTAAACTGCATTGCTATGTGGTTGTTGAATTGAAGGCTGTTGAGTTCATCCCTGAATTTGTGAGCAAACTTAATTTCTATATCTCAGCGGTCGACGAGTATGTGAAAGATCCGGATGACAAGCCAACAATCGGTCTTTTGCTTTGTCGTAGCAAAAGCAATAAAAAGGCTGAGTTTTCACTG
This sequence comes from uncultured Staphylococcus sp., assembly GCA_964554195.1. Classification (GTDB taxonomy): domain Bacteria; phylum Bacteroidota; class Bacteroidia; order Bacteroidales; family Muribaculaceae; genus Duncaniella. The sequence goes on along the minus strand of CAZKNK010000075.1, from coordinate 2,332 downwards.
AGGGGGATAACCCAGCCTATGGGAATAGCTCAATACGAAACGGAAAAACTATTTAATGATGTTGCCTCTGCTCTTCCAACCATAGAAGGAATTGAAGAAAAGTTGAGCATTGACAATGAATAATCACACCCTCTATAGTTATGTGAAAAACTATTTTTCGTCTATGGCATATCATGTCTAACTGACGTTTGCTGACGATATAGTATTATCTTGTTACTCTTGCTTATTCAGCTTAGGAGTTTAACGATATGGCGAAGAATTAACATCCGCGTTTTTGCTATTGTTTGGTAAAAATGTTGCAAATGCTATAAAAATTCGTGCAAATCCACAAATTTTATAGTCTCTGCAACATCCGTTATATACTGCTTTGCATACATTAACATAAATTTGCAGCAGATTCTTACTAAACAACAATAACATGAAACGATTACTTTTCGGAGTGATAATGCTCATCACAATGGCATTGTTCACACAGGCACAGAACATCACTGTGCATGGAACCGTGGTTTCGCAGGCAGACAATGAGCCGCTAATCGGCGCATCGGTTGTTTGCGAAGTAACCAAAGCTGCCGCCGCAACAGACTTCGACGGCAATTTTAACCTTATCGTACCAGAAGGCTCGCTGCTTAAAGTATCCTACGTCGGCTATAACACCGTCGAGGTTAAAGCCGAACCTAAAATGACCATTCTTCTGACAGAAAACGCCGAGATTCTCGACGAAATCGTGGTGGTCGGCTACCAGACAGTTAGGAAAGCTGACCTTACCGGTGCGGTTGCAGTTATGAACATGAAGGAGCCGCTGAGCGAAAACTCCGGTAACATCATGAACTCAATGGCCGGCAAGATGCCCGGTGTAAATGTGATTCCTGATGCCGCTCCCGGCGGTACGGGTTCTATCCGTGTCCGCGGTATGTCGACTGCCAACTCGAGCAATGATCCCCTTTATGTGATTGACGGTGTGCCTACCGACAACATCAACTGCATCAACCCATCCGACATCGAGACAATGCAGGTGCTGAAGGATGCCGCTTCCGCTTCTATTTATGGTTCGCGCGCAGCAAACGGTGTGGTTATCATCACCACCAAGCAGGGCAAGGGCGACCGCATGACCATCAATGTCAACTATGCCGCCAGCGCCCAGACCATAGCCAAGCGCTACAAGATGCTTAACGCCGAGGATTGGGGTACAGCTTACTGGACAGCTTCAAAGAATTCAAACATCACCCCTTCACACGACCTTTACGGATCGGGTGCCACTCCGGTGCTTCAGCCCTACGTGGCAGGCAACCCCAATTTCCCCACCACCAACACTGACTGGCAGGATGAGGTCTATCAGACTGCATGGACCAACAATCTGACAGCATCTATCTCAAACAATACTGAGAAGGGTTCGGTGATGCTCTCACTCAACTACATCAACCAGAACGGTAACATCAAGGACACTTTCTACGAGCGCTACTCAGCCCGAATCAATTCACGGTTTGACTTCAACAAATACATCACCGTAGGCGAGAACCTCGTTGTGGCCCGTTGGAAAAACCGTGGTATGGATGTGGCCGGTGACCGCGGTATCCCCTTCACCGCCATGAGTCAGCATCCCGCTCTCCCCGTGAGAGGCCTTGACGGTGCATGGACCCTCCCCATGGGACTCATCGGTTCTGACCTTGCCAACCCAGTACAGCTCATAGCCAACGCTAAGGACAATGACCTTGCTTCATGGCGAATCCTCGGAAATGCTTATCTTGAGGTTAAACCCGTAGAAGGACTTGTGCTGAAAACAAACATCGGTATCGAACACAGCCAGTATTTCAACAACACTCTTGGCCGCTCGGTCAATCCCGGTGATGTCAACAGCATGTCAAGTGTGTATGGTCAGGGCGACACCTGGACTTGGACCAACACTGCAAACTATCACAAGACTTTCGCCGAGAAGCATCACATGACCCTTCTGGTCGGTTCGGAGGCTATCGGCTACACATTCCGTGATCTTTCCGCCTCGCGTGAAGATTATGCTTTCGAGGATGCGGATTTCATGCAGATCGGTGCCGGTACCGGTACACGCAACAATGGTGGCGGCAAGACTCAGTGGGCGGTGTTCTCACTCTTCGGCAAGGCTGACTATAACTATGATGACCGCTATCTGGCTTCGTTCACCATCCGCCGCGACGAAAACTCACGTTTTGCCAAAGGCCACCGTGCAGGTGTGTTCCCCGCATTCTCTCTTGCATGGCGTCCGACACAGGAGGCATTCTTCCCTGAAAACAAGGTTCTCAACGACATGAAGATCCGCTACTCATGGGGTCAGAACGGTAATGCCAACATCCCCTCGCTC
>CAZKNK010000074.1:0-10202 GCA_964554195.1 uncultured Staphylococcus sp. | reverse complement strand
ATTCTACGGCACCCTGAGCCATGTAGCGGAGCAGGATGGGGTTAGCGTAGTTGCGGGCGCCTTTTGACACCTGAAGGATTACGGGTGATTTTTCTTCGGCAGCTGCCTTGATGATGGCCTGAAGCTGCTCCATGTTGTTGAAGTTAAAAGCGGGAACAGCATAACCGCCTTTGAGAGCTTTGGCAAACATCTCGCGTGAGTTTACCAGTCCTAAGTCTTTGTAATTTACCATAATAGGAAATTATTTTTTGATTAAAAGTGTTTTTGATTATAATTAAGGCAAATTTAAGAAAAAATTCCGGATTTGACATCGGTCAGGGCTTACTTTTTTCTGAAAAAAATAAAGGGATAGGAATTGTTTTCCTGTCCCTTTATTTAAATTTCTGATGATCTTGTGATTATTCACCGGGAATAATAGCTTCGCTGGGGCAAACTTCAGCGCAAGAGCCACACTCGATGCAGGTATCGGGATCGATGTGATAGATTTCGCCTTCAGAGATTGCATCAACGGGGCAAACGGGCTGGCAAGTGCCGCAAGCCACACAAGAGTCGGTAATTACGTAAGCCATAGTTTTTAATTTCTAAGTTGGATAATTAAATAAGGATAACAGTATTTTGTATGTGCAAAAGTAATAATTATTTTGGGTTTGGGTGCAAATTAATCTGAATTTTTTACAATTTTTTGTCGGTTGGTTTTATAATCAGGATGTTACGGGTCAATACAGGTGATATTTCTGTTTGAGGGTGCGGAAGCGGTCGGTGTCCCGATGCCATAGCTCGAGGATGTCGGCCACCCGATAGCTGTCAGTGAATCGTTGTCTTATAGCCGGGTCGCCACACACTTTGTCCATCATGGAGGTGCGGGCCTGCTTTTCGGCGCCGATAAGTTTCAGTTCCGGCCACAGCCGCTTTGCTTCCTGAAGGATATAGAATTGGATGAGAGTGAGTTCGGCTTCTTCAGGTGATGTGACGTAAACCTCTACTCCCGATAGCTCTGTCCCGGAAAATTTGCTCCAGTTTGGCCGGAATGTAAGCGGACGAAACATCACTCCGTCGAGTTTGAGCGCATTGAGCGCATCAGCCAGACGGATTCCGTCGGTGCCGGGAATGGCAAACAGGCGGAAGGGGAGTGCCGTGCCGATTCCGATGGATAGTCCGTCAAGTTCGCCGGCTATGCCGGTGGCGGGATAGTAAAACGGGGTGTCGGCTGTCGGAATGTTGGGTGACGGAAGCACCCACGGCAGTCCGGTGTCAGCGTAGGTCATCTCACGGGTCCATCCGACCATAGGGATTACCGTCAGTTTGGGTTTCACTCCTCCGCGGAGCAGACCTTCGTCGCGGAGCAGTGTGGCCAGTTCACCGGGTGTGAGACCGTAGAGATAGGGAATCGCATATTGTCCTACAAATGACTCGCATCCCTTTTTCACCGGAGCGCCTTCAACCTTGAGTCCCCCAAGCGGATTTGGCCGGTCAAGCACCATGAATTCCACACCGGCACGGGCGCAGGCTTCCATCGAGCGTCCCATTGTCGAAATATATGTATAAGATCTGGCGCCGGTATCCTGAATGTCATATATAAGCACGTCTATCCCGGCAAGCATTTCAGGCGTGGGAGCGAGTGTGCTGCCGTGGAGCGAGTACACTTTCACTCCCGTGACCGGATCAGTTTCGTCGGCCACCTTCAGTCCGGCGGCATGGTTGCCCCGTATGCCATGTTCGGGCGAAAAGAGTGCAGTGAGTTCTACATCAGGTGCGGAGTGGATAATGTCGATTGTCGACCGGAGCGTCCTGTCCACTCCCGTTGGATTGGTTATAAGCCCAACGCGCTTGCCGCGCAGTGAGGCGAAGCCAGACTCCTCAAGCACTTCTACTCCGGGGGTCACCTGTGCTGCCGCGGTTACGGCGACACTGAGCATGATGTAGGTCAGAATGGTATGAAGATGTTTCATTTTTTACCGAATGAGGGGTTGATTTTCAGCATTGAAGCTGCTCCGATAGTGAATATGCAGCAGATGATGGTGATGGCGAAAAACATCGGATAGCCAACCGACTCCTGAAGCCAACCGGCAGCCATGCCTGGCAGCATCATGCCTAATGCCATGAATCCGGTACAGATGGAGTAGTGTGACGTGGCATCCTTGCCCTCGGAGAAGTAGATGAGATAAAGCATATAAGCGGTAAAACCGAATCCGTAGCCGAATTGCTCCACAAACACACATATATTAATGGTTAGCAACGACTGATGAGGAAACAGACTGAGATATAGGAATGTCAGGCAGGTCAGCGACATGCTCCATGCCATCGGCATAAGCCATTTTTTCAGTCCCCCGCGTGATGCCGCGATTCCGCCGATGATTCCGCCGATAGTGAGGCCGAATATTCCCACTGTGCCGTAAGTGATTCCGACTTGTGAAGTGGTCAACGCAAGTCCGCCGGCATACATCGGATCAAGCAGAAACGGATTTATAAGTTTAACGAGCATTGCCTCCGGCAATCGGTAAAGGAGCATGAAAATCAGAGCCGTTCCTATCTGTGGCTTGGTGAAGAAACTTCGGAACACGTCAAAAAATCGCTTCATGGTTTCCTTCACATCGCCGTTGCTCCGGTTAGGCTTCTCCACTGTCGGGAGCGCCCACGAATGCCAGAATGCCATGAGCATGAAGAATCCTGAAAGAATACAGAACACTATGGCCCAGGCGTTTCCTATAGTGTCGCAATATCCTTCGAGTATTCCGGCCACGAACACGAGTCCTCCCTGTCCGGCTATGCTTGCTGTGCGGTAAAACGTCGAACGTATTCCGACAAAGAATGACTGTTGATGCTCGTCAAGAGCGAGGATATAATATCCGTCGGCAGCAATGTCATGGGTCGATGACATGAATGCAACCACCCAGAAGCAGGCGAGTGACATGGCGAAGAAGCCTGATGTGGGGAGTGTCAGTGCTATGCCGCCCAGACCTATTGCTACGAGCCACTGCATCGCGATTATCCATCTGCGCTTGGTGCTGAATATCTCTACAAGCGGCGACCAGAACGGCTTGATGACCCAGGGGAGATAGAGCCAACCCGTATAGAGTGCGATGTCGGTGTTGGATATTCCCAATCGTTTATACATTATGACCGAGATGGTCATGACGGCAACATAGGGGAGGCCTTGTGCAAAGTAAAGTGTAGGCACCCACCACCACGGGTTGCGTCGGCTTATGGTTGTCAGATTTTCTTTCATCAGTATATTTTTGATATATCCGCATCTTTATAATAATGGTGAAGGATGGTGCGGTAGTCATAACCCATGTCACCCATCACCGCTGCTCCTATCTGACAGAGTCCCACTCCGTGACCCCATCCTGCTCCGCGAAGCGTGAACCCGTCAGCCGTGGTTTCCACGACGAAGGCGGAGCTGTAGAGATGTGATTCAGATAGTGCGCGACGGATCTCGAGTTCCTTTCCCATTATCACACTCCCTTTGGTTCCGGTGACCTGAAGTCGGCTGATTCGTCCTGATTTTCCCCTTAGGAGGGGTGTCAGATCTGTTATGGTGCCGAGGTCAAGCCCGGTTTTACGGGTGAATATGTCAGAAAGTTCAGCCGCGGTGTAGCTGACGCTCCATCGGTAGAAGTCACGTGTTTCAAGGTCGTAATTATTCATAACCTGCTTGAGAATCCGCTCTTCGGTGGTGTTGCAGAACGATTCCGGCGAGCCGCATATCCACTCGCGGGCCGCCTGCTCCTCCGTGAGATCCGGCAGGGTCCGGCCTTCCAGAGTGTCGCGGTGTGAGGCGAGATAGGGGTGTGGTGTGTCATCCCAACATGTCTCAAACGTCTCAAGCATTCCGCCACAACATTTTGAAAATCTTGCGTCGCAGATTTTTCCGTCATACATCAGCACCTCCCCACGGGTGTCGGCCACCGCACCTATTGCTGTTTCCGATGAAATGCGGGTGATACCCTGATAGCGCTGACAGTGGTCATCGGCGCATACGTCAAATAGTGAATGGTTTGACCTGTCCCACCAACGCACTCTTTCGCCATCATGGTCGCGTATGATTGCTTCGGCAGTCTCGGTGTGTTTTCCTTCTATCTGAGCCAAAAGCCAACTGCGCGAAATCACGGCGTGGGCGCGCAGAAGGTTGAGTGATGCCGTTGCGCTCATTTCGCTCGAAATCACGCTTTTGAGATATTCCTCCACACTTATGGCATTGACAACCGTGATTTTTCCCTCCGAGGCAATCAGCCTTAACGAACCCCGAAATCGCTGACGCTCTTTGCGCTCCCAATGAAAACGGACGCCTATTGTGACACCGTCAATCATGAAACTGTCACCGATTTCAGAAGTAGGGCTGAATTCCAATGAAGTATAATTTTCTCCATTCCATTCAAAGGTGACACCGGAGGGCGACATCACGGCTTTCTGGTTTCCGGTCACAATCGGTTGATTTTCAGTTCGGAATATTCCTTCCAGGCAGAAATCAATCTGTTTTTCTGCGCAGATGCCGACGGCTATTACAGGTTCCATAGTTCTTTTATTTCTTTAGCGGAATAAGTTACTTCTTTGATTATCTGTCTTGTCATGTCAACATCAGCTGCCAAAAAGTCATCATGACGGGGAGCAATGATGTAGCCGGCCATTTCAACGGAGGCCGGGCTTATCAAAACTTTGCCGTAGCACTCCGGACGGTGCTTCTTGCGGGGATAGACCACCACACGAAGCAAGCCGTCGGCAAGTTGTCGGCATAACAGATTGACGGGGCGTTCGCTGCCGTCGGCCATTGTAATCCAATTCCTTACGGTTGATTCAATCAAATCCTTGTCATCCGATATGATTTCCGCTCCACATGCAAGTCGGCCTGTCATAAGTGTTGGCCGACATGTGTCGGCAGGTGTGAGATTCTCCGGAATATCGAAGTTTGCTGCCTGAAAATGGTGATGGTCGGGTGCGGAAGCGCCACATGTAGCTCCGTTGTAGAAAACGGTCAGGTTTTCAAGTAGTTCGGCAAAATGCAGAAAATTCCTGATTTCCTTAATGAGAAGTTGCGGCCGATGGTCGGCGGATGCAATGGTGAGGTGGACGGGAAAAATCGGGAAGGGGTTCACCAGTATCTCATAGCCGCCTTCCTTTATGGCAAATTGTTCGGCGGGCCGGTTTTCGTGACACAGGAAGCACTTGCGGGCAGCTATGCTTTGGCGGTCGGTCGGTTTGGCGGTCGACGATGCAATTCTTGCCGGATTAAACATTACCCGGGCCACTCTCACGCCGTTTTCATCTGTCAGCTCCCTGCTCACAAGCCTGTCAAGTGCTGCGAAATTTTCACCGCATAGGGGCCAGACGTTACATTGGCGGATAATGAAATCTTTAGTTTCGGTGAGAGTCATTTTTCAGCGTTGAGGGCAATTCGGGCTTCAAGTTCGCGTGTACGCACGGAGTCTTTATAATAGTTGTTGCGGTTTGACTTCTCCATGTCGAGTGATGCATCAGTATTATCGTTCCACCGTCGGCAGTTATAGACCGATTCATATATTCTTCCGATTCTGTAGAGCCTTGAAATGGCTAATGCCATCGCATAGTCCTCGCCATACGACACATCGGGAAATGTGATTTTTCTCGCAACAGGCGTATAAAATGCACGTGGAGCTCCGGCTCCGTTTACCCTCAACAGATTGTTGCGCCCGTTCATATCGGTCCATTCGCGGTGGTCAATAAGTCCGGGAGGAAGTATGTTGAAGTTAAAGTCGGTCAGGGTGTAGGAGCCTATCACCATGGCTGCTCCTTGTGAGTAAAATGCATCCACAATTTTCTGAAGTGTGGAGTCGGAGGCATAAACGTCGTCGCTGTCAAGCTGCACGGCAAATCGGCCGCAGTGCTGACTGAAGATTCCGCGGTTCCAGCAGCCGCCGATGCCGGGAGCGGTCTGTGCGGGCATGTCAACGGTTATCACCTTCAGTCGCGGGTCATTTATGCCTGAAAGTATTTCACGTGTTCCGTCAGTTGATCCGTTGTCAATAACAATCACGTTAAACTCAAAGTCTGTTTTCTGTCCGAGTGCCGACCCGACGGCATCGGCTATGGTGCGGACGCGGTTTCTTACCGGAATTATTACCGAAGCCTTGACCGGAAATTCTCCTTCGGTCAGGTCTACTTTATGGTGGAGATGGTCAAGAGAGGCTCCGATGGCACGGAGATGGTCGGTGCAGATGCGCTCCAGTTCAATCTGACATTCGCGGTTACGCGGGTCAACGTAGTCAAACTGAGAGCGTGTGTCGGTGTCGGCTTGCTTCACGTCGTAGAGTGGTTCGGCTATATGCACTATCTGTCCCTGCCGCGAGAGCCAAAGTCGGAGTTCATACCATTCCATCCGGTTATGCGGCAATGATTCCCGGTCGGCAAGGAGCGATGTTTTCACAGCCGCCACCGGACCGAAATCAAAGTCGTCACGCAATGCCCCGGGCTGATAGTCAATCAGTTTGATTCGGTTGCCTTTGAGGATATAGTCAGCGTAAACCATACTTGTTCCGGGATTGTCAAGCACTGCCGCAAGTCTTTCTTCACCCAATGGCTCGAATTTTATTTCACACGGTCCGGCGGTATATATTAATGTGTAGTCAGTAGGTTTCATCTTTTCTTTTTCTTTTTGGTTTTAGATGATTTGGATTTGGTTTTAGTTTTGGATTTTTTTGTTGTATTCTCAACCGGCATCTTTTCGGTGGCGAGTTGAGCCGGAGGGGCATTGAAAAACTCCATCACGGCTGAAAAGAGTTTTGACAGCGTCGCCGTATCAGTGACGGTTTCAAGCGGCCATCCGGCTATGAATGTCTTGTAGCCTGATTTTTCACACGCCACGGCTGCCGGAAATCCATTCTCGCTATATCGCATTGCCGTTACGCCGTTGCCACTCCCTGATGGTTTGATGGCTTCCGGTGATTCGGTGGCGTAAATTTCAGCGCGTTTGGTTGTGTTGAATGTCAATTCGGGGAGCGAACGGAGTGGGGCGAATCCGGTTTTCGTCCCATATACTCTGCCGTCAGTTGATGCTTTGGACGATGACAGTTCATAGCCTAAAATCTTGCGGCACCATGCGCTGTTTGAGGCTGTGGCTTCAGGTGTGGAGAGTGGATTGGCAAACATATCTCCGGCAACGTATGACCCTGACACTATTATGTTTCCCCCCGCGGTGGCATATCTTTCGATGGCGTTGCGGAGTTCAGGGGGGAAAGCTGAATGGCGCCGGTTTTTTCCGGCCATAACCTCTTTCTGCTTTCCGAGAATGAGATCGAGATAGCGGGTTTCCGGCATTGACGAGACGAAGGCTTCACGTGATGATGAGATGAAGGGCAGTCCGGCCTCGCGGAGTGCTTTGCCGTGAATATACACATTGTCAAAGCTGTTTCCGGCTATTATCCGTCCGTCAAAATCGGCACGGCTTGCTCCTGAACCGGGTGAATCGTCGTGGGTCCACTCTATTTCGCGACGGAATTCAATCTGCTCGCCTGTAAAAGCTATGTCACATCCGGATGCTACTCCGTGGTCTGATGCGTAGTCCATTCCGGTTCGGTCAGGAGTGTCGATTATATCAGGCCCTGACAGTCGGGTGAATCCGTTGACAATCATGACCTGCTTTTCCGGATTTCCTTTGGCGCAAAGCGAAAGGATTTCTGACGGAAATGATTTTCCACCTCGGTTTACGGCTGTGATGCGGTATGAGAGTATGTCGTCTCCGTCTGTAGTGACGGTGTGCCACGGTTCGCTGACTTCGGCTATCTTGACAAAGGCGCCGTCGTTAATCCGCTCTTCAACGATATAGTAGTCGGGGCGGGCCGATGGCTCGATTGAGTCAGTGGTAGGTTTCCATGAAAGGATATAGTCCTTGCCGCTTCCGGTGATTCCGAATGAGTTGACCGGGAGGGGTTGGATTGTGGCTTTTCTGCCATCTTTTGCTGCAAGGTAACGAAGTATTCCTTTATAGATTGCGCGTGACACGTCAAACCTGAACTCAGGATTAAGCCCGAGTTTCATGTCATGGAAGTTTTGGTGGCTTAGAAGTTCGATGAGCAGGGTGGGAACTACGGGGGATGCGGCTTCGTGATAGGCTCGGTTGCGGGTTTTGCGTCGGTTCCATGTCGGGTCATAAAGCTGACGGATGTCGTTCACTACCTGATCGGCTACGGTTTCGGCCAGATCGGCTGACGTTGAGCGGAGTTGGCCGTTGCCGAGCCGGTCTTTTTTTCCGAAGCTGACAATGGGGAGTGTGCCGACCGTGGATCCGTCGGTGGTGACTCCGGCATCCGTGTGAAAGGCGAGTGACAGGTCAATCGGGACGCCGAGACCTTCAGCGTCGGGATTTGACCGCGAGCCGCCCGTGAGCCAGTTCACCCATAGTCCGCGCGATTTGTAATCGTCAATGTAGTCCGACGGCGGGTCAGAGGGGGCATATACTGAGTCGGGTGCGCCTGCCCATTGTAGCCAGTAGCGGGCGCCTTCTATTCTTCGGCTGCGTCCGCTCGTGCGTCCTCCACGCTTTATGTTTCCCATTCCTCCGCCTATTCTAACGGCATCGGCTGTGATGGTTTTCCCGGCTGATGAGGAGAGGTTGGTGAGTTGCACTATCGGTTTGTCCTGCCTGCCGGCTTCAAATGTGAATGTGCCGAGATATATCCACGTCCCTCCGCCGATGCGTTGGTCAACGGTAAATTCTTCCGGCCCGGAAGCTGAATTGACTGTGTAACGGGCTTCGGAAGTTGATGCTGGGGTAGAGGCATAGCTGATGTAGACGGCATAGTCACCTCTGCGGGGAATGGCTACATTCCATGTGGCCGACGATGTGTGGCGGGGGTCGGTCACCGTGCGGGTCTTTTCAACCGTTCCGCTTCTGAATGGATTCTCTCGTCCTTTGAGCGTGGCTGTACGGTGGCCGAATCCGTATAGCCCGTCGGCTGAGGTCCAGTGTTCGGCTCCGGAGTGGAAGGTGGGTTTTGCGTCGGCTTCCATTCCGTCGTTGTCAATGATGATTTCTATTTCATTGAGGTCTCTTTCGCGGGGTGTCATCACGCTGGCTCCGGCGTTTTCAAGCATCGGGATGAGGAAGGGTAACACGTATGATTGCGAATAGAGATCCTCTACCGTGCCGAAGAGTCGGCCGCGCTGAAATTTCCATCTGTCATCGTCGGCTGAATAATAGAGTCCGTGGCTCGGCCATAAGGCTATGGTTTTGCCGTCGAGTCCGTCAGGCGCGGGCGGGGCGGAAGAGCGGCGCACCTGTGGCTGCATGGTCAGCGGGATGAGGATGGATATGATGGTAGTCAGGAGTGATAGTTTCATTGCAGGGTTATATTACCCTACAAAAATAATGAAAATTCCGCTGATTTCCTTTCCGCCATGACAGTTAATTTTGTACAAAAAATTGCAGCCGCCCTGTTTTTAAAGACGGCTGCACGGGATGTGTCGGTATGTTTGGTTGTTTGAATTTACTTAGAGTATTCCTTGCGACATCATTGCAGTGGCCACTTTCATGAATCCTGCCACATTGGCGCCTTTCACATAGTTGATGTAGCCGTCAGGTTCGGTGCCGTATTTCACGCACTGATTGTGGATTTCCTTCATGATGCCTTTGAGCTTCTCGTCCACTTCCTCAGCACTCCAGTTGAGTTTCTGTGAGTTCTGGGCCATTTCAAGTCCGGATACGGATACTCCGCCGGCATTGGCGGCTTTGCCGGGGGCATAGAGCAGACGGGCGTTCTGAAACACTTTGATTGCATCGGGTGTGGAGGGCATATTGGCTCCTTCGCTCACCGCTATGCAGCCGTTGGCCACAAGTGCTTCGGCGTCATCTCCGTCTATTTCGTTTTGTGTGGCCGAGGGCATGGCGATGTCACACTTGACGCGCTGCCAGGGGCGTTCGCCTTCGTAGTATTCGCAACCGTATTCTTCGGCAAATTCACGGATTCGACCGCGATAGATGTTCTTGAGTTTGAAGATGTAGTCAAGCTGCTCGCGGGTCAGTCCGTCTGGCACATGGATGGTGCCGTCGGAGTCGCTCATTGATACTACCTTTGCGCCGAGCTGCATCAGCTTGTCGGCTGTGTATGTGGCAACATTGCCTGAGCCTGAAATGGCCACTTTTTTGTCCTTGAGGTCGATTCCGCGTGTCTTGAGCATTTCGAGCAGGAAATATACATTGCCGTAGCCGGTGGCTTCGGGGCGGATGAGCG
>CAZKNK010000073.1:0-10638 GCA_964554195.1 uncultured Staphylococcus sp. | reverse complement strand
CTCTCGACCCAATGATTAAGAGTCATTTGCTCTACCAACTGAGCTACGGAGTCAGTTTTATATTGCAACCGAGAGGGTTGTTTCCCGAATTGCGTTGCAAAGGTAGGACGTTTTTTTGAGTTGTGCAAATTTTTTGGGGAGTTTTTTTGTTTACACGGAATTTTTCAAGGATTTTTCGGGTATTTTTTCAGGATTTATGCAGGTTAGGATTGTGAAATAGCTAAAGATGACTAATTTTGTGGATTCAAACCGGTTCGTGACCCATAAGTCGCATGATAGAGAATTGCTGTTAAAATCAACAGACGCTCCACATGCCTACGGGTTTCGGTGTAAGATTCAAATAATTTACATAGAAAACAATGAAAAAGAGTCTTATAGCGCTTGCATTCGGAACATTTGCATTGGGGGTTGCCGAATTCTCAATGATGGGTCTGCTGAGCGATATAGCGAGTAGTATGAATGTTAGTATTGCGCGGGCGGGCAATCTGATTTCGGCGTATGCAGCCGGTGTGGCTGTGGGCGCACCGTGTCTTTTGATTCTGCGGCGCTACGAATTGCAGCGCACCTTGCTGTTTTTGGCCGTAATGATATGTGTGACCAATATCGGTGTGGCACTGTCAACAAACTTCTACATGATGCTCGCTTCAAGGTTTCTCGCCGGACTTCCTCACGGAGCATTTTTCGGTGTCGGAGCAATCGTAGCGTCGAGGATTGTTCCGCCCGGTCGTGGAGCCGAGGCTGTGGCCGTGATGGTTGGCGGAATGAATATTGCCAACCTGATTGGTGTGCCGACCATCACATGGCTCGGAAGCATAGCCACATGGCGCATAGGATTCGGGATAGCGGCATTAGCCGGAGGTGTGGCTGCATGCTGCATCAAGGCATGGCTTCCGGAGGTGCCTCCTACCTCGCCCGGCCCACTCAAGAGCCAGTTTGCATTCCTGAAGCGGGGCGCTCCATGGCTCATAATCGGTGGAACATTTTTCGGTCAGGCAAGTATCTACTGCTGGTATAGCTATATGGAACCGGTCATGACTCAGATTGCCGGTTTTTCGGCTGACTCCATGGGGCTTGTAATGGTTGTGGCCGGACTCGGAATGACAGTGGGAGGTCTGGTGGCCGGTCGACTGGCCGACCGCTTCAGTTCGGCCCTTATTGCCGGCTTGGCTGCCGCAGCCGGCTTGGTGACTCTGCCACTGATTTACTTTTTTGTAGCTGACAAGATTGCCGCCTTGACGCTAACATTTTTTGCCACAGCCGGACTATTTGCCATCGGAGGACCGCTTCAGTATATCATCGTAAAATTCTCAAAAGGTGGTGAGATGCTCGGAGGTGCGTGCATACAGATTGCCTTTAATATGTCAAATGCAGTGGCAGCAGCCGTAGGAGGATGGTTTATACATCACAATTATGGCATTAATTCTCCCGCACTTGTCGGCATTCCTTTTGCAGTGGTGGCATCCGTGATGCTTTTCACGCTCTATGCTCGCTATCGCCGCGAGGGAGCCTGAAAAACAATTATAGTTATGAACTGACCTTATCTGTCAGAAGTTCTTGATAAGGATAATCATCTTGACGGCAAAGTCAAAGTTTACTATCTTGGCATTGGCGTTTCCGGCAATATCGGTGGCAGCGGAATTCATCTCGGCAATGATGCGCTCGGCATTGTTTTCAGTTATGAAGCGGGCGAAATTCTTGCTGAACGCAGACTCGTCACGGTTAAGATAATTGAGTCGCTCAATTCCGAAATTATAAATGAAATTCTCACGTATCAGCCGAGAGGCATAGTCATAGAACTTAATCTGCTGTTCGCGGCCAAGCGCGGCCAAATCGTAGGCCCATTTGCGCAACTCCTTGACATCGCGCTGATAGGCCCTGCGCATGAGCGAAACAAACATATCAAAAAACATTCTTGACACGCTCGTTGCGTCCATCGCTCTCAATGCTCGGTTCATGTCACCCTCCACGATATGGGCCTGTGCCATCGCATCACGTGAATCCATGGCGGCATGCTCTACCAGATAGGATGCTACCTCATCATCTGAGAGGCGTCGTACCTCAATCGGACGGCAGCGCGACCTGATGGTCGGAAGAATCGAGGCAACGTCATTTGAAACAAGAATGAACACCGTGTCAGGAAACGGCTCCTCAATAAGCTTAAGCAACTTATTGGCCGTCTGTTCGTTCATCTTCTCGGGGAGCCAGATCATGATAATCTTATATCGTGACACAGCGGTGGTGACACTGAGTCTGCGCTCGAGCTGTTCACTCTCCGAAACATATATCTGAGGCTGCGCGTTTTTCTTGTCAAGCATCGAAGTCCACTTCTCCAAGTCCATAAACGGACTGACTTTGATAAACTTCCTGAATTCCTCTATGAAATCATCCGAAACAGGAGCCTTGATTTTGTCAGTCTTGACCACGGGAAACACATAGAGTGTGTCAATGTGATTCAGCGAATCGTGCTGGATACAAGCCGGACACCGTCCACAACTGTCGCCATCGACAGGATTTTCGCAGTGAAGATAGCGGGCGAAAGCACGGGCCAACTGGAACTTACCTGACCCTGACGGACCGTGAAGCAGGATGGCGTGAGGAATCCTTCCGTCGGCCACCATCTCCGTGAGCTGCCTGCGCACATTTTGATGATAAGGAATAGAAGCGAAATTCATATATGCAAAGTAAATAAAAATTTCCCTTCCTTCAAAATTTCATCACTCAGTCTATGTCTACACATGCCAATCTGATTACCTCTGCGGGACGTGACGCTCAAACCTCAGTTTGCATGATGGGAGGATTTTCCGTAATTTTGCAGAAAAATTTCATAATCTCCAATGGTAGCTATTTCAGAAAGTTTAAGTTTTAAGGAAAAGATTGCAGGTTTTTTGTGGCAGCATGTTCTGCTTTTAGCTTCTCTGTTTGTGATGACAGCCGGCGTGGCACTCTGTGTGCGATCAGCATTAGGGAGCAGCGTTATATCGACAATTCCGTATGTGATGACTGAGGCCGGAGAGGCAGGAATGGTTCCCGGAGGGACCATCGGCCAGTTTACGTATCTGATGAACTTCGTGTTGGTTCTGATTCAGATACTGGTGCTTCGGCGCCGGTTTGAACCGGTGCAACTGTTTCAATTAATCATCGGATTTCTTTTCGGATGGCTCCTTGACATAAACATGTCTCTGACCGAATGGATGGCAGGAGCCACACTCCCTGAACAAATCACGGCGCAGCTTGCAGGCTGCACCGTGCTTGGTATAGGGATTGCTTTTGAGATTCGATGCGGATCGGTGACAATGCCGGGCGAAGGATTGCCTGCCGCCCTTACGCGAGTGACCCGACTTGCATTTCCGAAAGCAAAAATTTACGTTGACCTGACGCTTGTCGGGATTGCCATAATGTTAGGTTACCTGTTTTTCGGACGATGGATGTTCAACGTGGTTGGACCGGGAACGCTTTTCGCCATGATTTACGTTGGACTCGTGGTTAAATTCACTTCACCGCGCATAGAGTGGTTTGACCGCGTGGTGTGTTACAGACCGGGCTTCCGACGCTACGTTTACGGTCTGGCCCGTTTTGTCAAAACCCGCATCAGTTAGCGGACTCTGAATCTTTGGTGAGTTTCCATCCGGCTGTCATGCCGTCATACTGCTGGAGCAGTTTGGAAGCGCCCTTGATAGTGGAGTTGCCTGTGATCTGAGCGGCCTTGTCAACAAGATTAATGAGCTTGGTGATGTCAAATGTCAAGCTCATCGTTGAACCCTTCATGCTGATATATGATTCCATTGAGCCGATGGAAATCTTCTTGAGTGCCTTGAAGGTGAAAATGAAGTTACCTGAAGAGGCATCGCGGCGAAGAGTACCTGTCAGGGGAATTCCGCGGACTTTCATGGTGAAAGCTGAATCCTCGGTAACCGTAAACTTCATGGAGGTGAAACCGGCCTTTTTATAATAATCGGCTAACTTTGATTCCACGGTTGCTGATGCAGCGGACCCGCCGGCCTTGAGAAGAAGATTATCGCTCTTGAATACCACTGCCGGAGCGGAATATGACCACGTACCGACCAAATCCTTTACATCAACGTCGCGTGAAGTCAGACCGACAGCATCGGTGACGCCCTTGATTAGATTACCAAGACCGGAACCTGAATCTGACGTTGAAGTGGAGTCGGTTTGCTCCGAGGTGGCTCCTTTGAGGATATTGCCGAGATTAAACTGGGCCGAGGCCTGAACTGCGGTGAGCAGCAGCGCTGCGGCCAAAAGGGTGAAATAGCGTTTCATTTCGGTTGGATGATTGTTTTGAGGTTGATAATTTTCTGATTAATAATCATACTCCAGATTATAATCGTCCACATATAATACCGAACCGTTTCCTCCGGTGAAGTAATCGCCGTATTTTGAGGCCGATGAAACCACGAGTATATATTTAGGAACACGCGAGGTGGAATGATAGTTCAATTCCACCGAAAATTTCTGCCACTGCTCCACATCGCTTCCAACCTGCATGATGCCGTAGGCAACGACTTCAGGTCCTTCGGGGTCAAACAGATGGCGGTTATTTGGATTGGTGCGGATTTCAAAGGGTTCATCCGAATCAATGAGCGCACACCACACCACAGCGGTGTCCGGACGATTTTTAAGGTCCTGGAAACCCTGTGTGGTGGAACTGATAGGAGCTGAGTGATATTTGAACCAACCAGTCAGGCGCGTAGGACGGAACGTGAACTCGCGTCCGAAACTGAGAATACCGTTTGTTCCGTCTGTCCGCACATATCGTCCGGCAAACAGATTGCCGGCTGCGAGTTTGCCAAGCATGCCGATTCCGACAAATCTTGTTTCAAGCCGGGCAGAGCGACCGGTTCCCGTAGGAGTATCGTCAGACGGGGCGCTATTGCTCGGGCCGAGAGTCGTGGCGCCCTTATTGCCGGTATCCCAGAACGAGGTATTACCCTCCGCCCACGGATTCCACACCTTGCCGTCGAGCCACCAGTTGTCAAACGAACTGTTGGGTAACTGCGTGATACCCTGAGTGGTAAATTCTATTTCTTCACCGGTGTCGGTTCCACTGACAGCACGTGCCACGTATGTGGTTTCAGGCATCAGCCCGGTTATCCGTCCGGTAAACGAGCCTCCTGAATGGGTCACTTCCGAGTCAGGCAGACGGATCCATGTTGATGACGATGCGGCGCGATATTCCACACCGTTATCTCTTCCTGCCTCAGCTGTAGCGTAGACCCACGCAACCATTGACCAGGCATCAACCCTGTCGGTGGTTACGGTAGCTTCGGTCTGAGTGATGTAGATGGTCCAACGCACGGTGCGGCCATGTTCGGTCACATCTACAGCTACGGGTGATGTGAAGTCAACTGTCTGCCCAGTCAGGTCAGGCGACATGACTGCTTCCGGGCCAGCAAGCTTGATGGATGTCACCTTAACGTCAGTGAGAGGTGTGCGGGAGGTGACGTAGGCAATCACTCTGTGGCCGACGGGGTCTATCGTAGAACTTCCCACCTGATTTGTCACCGTGAAGTAACGCTCGATATTCTGCACTGCCGTTACGGTCCACTGATATGTCTGATAGAGTGATACCGTGGTGGTTACGGGTTTGATAAGGTCGGCACCATTTATAAATTTGACGGAATCGTCCCAAACGGCATTAGATGGGGATAGGAAAAACTCAGTCACAACCACGTTGGCCGGATCAGCCGTCTCGTCAAGATAGACGGTGATGGAATTATTGATCGTATCGATGGCTGCCCCCTGAAGCTGATTCAGTGTGACAAAGCTAAGAAACACCGGTTTGATGCGTGGATAAGGAATGTCGTTCTTTATGCAACCCTGAAGCATCAGAATGGCAAGTGCGGCGCAAAGAATAGCGCGCATACCTGAAAATGGTTTATTAAATGTTGACACCTAAGCCGAAGTTTATGTTAAACAGATTGAAACGGAAGTTGGCACCCGAGGATGTACGTTTGCCCTCGACTGTGCCGTTTGTGACCTGCTTCTCGTGAGTCACATGCAGACCAAACACACCAAACGATATGTTGAAACAAACATTATCCATAATAAACACACAGACACCAGGCGAGAAATTCAGACCAATCTTTGTTGTCATGGTGCGGGTGTCGCGCACTTCGGAGTTGTAAAGGCGCTGGAAGCGTGACGAGCCGCTACCGAAACCGAGGTCAACTTCGTTGAACACGGCAAAACGCTTCTGATTGCTGAGTCCTACATAGTAGCGGTAGAAAAGCGACCCGGTATATGAATTTGTGTAGTAATTGACATCACTAAGCGTAAAATTCATATCATCGTCAATATCCACCGACAGTCCGGCAAGATCTATCTCACCTCGGGAATATGAAAATCGCAGGCCGAGCGACTGATTGTTATTCAAGAAATATGACACCGTAGGATTTAGTGAATAAAGCTTGCCTGTGAAGTTGAAATCCTTGAGGAGCGAAAGAATCTGGACATCTTTGGTGGAGATTTCGCCGTAGGAGGCTGTAAGTCCGAACTGCCATTGTCCGCGAGGCACGATGAGGAAGTTGTATAGCCCGCGATCATAACGTCCGTAATTGGCTTGAGGAATGATGATGCTGACTGTGTCAGACCCGATTATGACTTTCTCGTCGAGAATGGCGGGATCTATTTCGGCAAGCACTATCTTGTTATGCCCGTTGCGTCGGGGGGTAGTGGTGAGCGAGTCGGCCGGCTCTGCTGCTGCGGCACTCAGAGCGACGGCTATGATGGATATGATTGAGAAAAATATTCGGCGCATAACTGTGATTCAAAGATAAAACACCACTCCGAAGGAGACAGAAAAGAGGTTGATTTTAAAATTAGCCGACTTGTAATTGGTGTCGGCTACATAAATCCGGTCAGTGACGGCATGACTATGGGTGTAGTTGAATCCGAGTACACCGATACTGACCTCGATGGCCGAATAGTTGTTAAGAAACATCAGCATGCCCGGAGTCAGACCGATTCCGACATCAAATTTCTGCTGAAATGTACCTGTGATGTCGTCGCCGGTGCCGTTGACTATTTTTGACTGTCCGCCACCCACTTTCAGCTGAACTTCATTGAAAAAAGCAAAACGCATGGTGTTGCCGAGAGCAATATAGTTTCGAAACGCCATCGTACCATAGTAGTCATGACTGATGGAGTAGAGGTTATCTATGTCATAGGAAGTTTCAGAGTCAATAATCACGTTTGCGTTGTCAAGATGCGTGCGCGAGCGACTGTAGGAAAACCGTCCTCCGGCGGCCATGTTGTCCTTGAAGCAATACAGCAACATCGGGCTGACACGAAACGTGTAGGTGTTTCCATTGATATTCTCAATTATAAAAAACTGATAGTTATCCTGATTGCTCTGGGAGTAACTGACATTGATACCGGTGATCCACTGCCCTTTGGGAATGAACGAAGTCATTTCTATGCCGCGGGAAAACTTCTCCTGTGCCGAACCCGTAAAGGCCGTGGCGGCAAGGACAGCGAGAACGATGATTATATGCAAAATGTGACGTTTCATTGCTGAATCAGTAAGCGAATTCGAGTTTGTCGAGCCACAGACGGCTGCCGAGTGATGTTGAAGTGACAGGATCGGGCCATGTATGAACCGACGTGCGTTCATGGGCAATATCGCCTGATGAAGCACTCGAGGAGAACATGATTTTAAGTTTAGTGGCCTTGACACCAAACATTGAGTAGCTGATCGGTAGGCTGAAGGAAGTGTAACTGATGGCTATTGGCAGACGGCCTTCCGACTGACCGATTACAACCTCCTTGCCATCCGGCGTCCGACCCAAAACCTCAATCGCGACGGTGCCATAGTCCGAACGGTCAGCCTCGGAGGGCGAATAACGGTAGAACCCGTTTAGAGCCGACGGACGGGTGTCCCAGTCTATTCCCTCGGTATATGTCTCGGTCATGGTCGAGGCGTCAAAGCGATACGAACCGAGAAACAGTCGTCCGGAAGCGCGTTGGGCAATGTCAGGTATGATTAGCGAATAATTGGTGAATGGAGGGCCGGGGGGAAGATAATCAGGAATCTCAGGACCATCGGTATCCCAGGCCGTAGATACAAGCGTCATGGCGTAGCCTCCGCTATAAGCCTCATCAACTTCCACCGTATAGGCCGAGGGCTGCATATACCATGTATTGTAGTTTCGGGCGTCACGGCAGAATGTCTTTTCATTGACCGTGGCCCATCCTCCGGTGGGTTCGGATAGACGGTAGGAGGTGGTGTGCTGCCGGTTAAAGATTTCAACCGTGTACTGCGCATAACGTCCACCCTGTGGGAGATTGCTGTAACGTATGGATTCACGCCAATCCTCAAAATCGCCGTTAGGCACCTGTGGGTTTGATTCCGTGCGGAAGGAAATCTGATGGAGGTTGGCATCAGTGCCGTCATCGTCAGGAATAACCGACGCCCCGAGCGAAATTTTAGTAGAGGGGGTCAAGCCAATGATCACAATGATGCCATTGTCGGGATTTCGGCTGAGAACCGACGCCCGTGAACCATTGACCGTGAAATTGACATAACGGGTGACGGCGGCTACTGTTTCGGGCGAGTCTGCCTCTATCTTAACCAAAGCGTAGGTGGCGAATGCATCCACCTCGAGCGAGTAGTCGGGTGAACGGCGGGAGATCTCGACAGTGACACGAAGCTCGTCACTATAATAAATTCGGGCAAGGAGCGGATGGCTTCCTTCAGGGATACCGAATGTGATGTCATATAGACCGTCATCACGTGCATCCACCGATTCTATCACTGCATCCTTCCATGTCTGACCCTCGTCATCAGAAATCCGGATGGAAATATTGCCGTCACGCACAGGAGTATCAGCTCTGACTGTCAGTGTGGTTTTGGAAGCACCGACAAGTGCAGTGGCCACATCGGTTATTTCAATAGCCGCATTGATGCTTGACACTTCGAACCCGACGGGAAGTGAGGAAATTCCACCGGGAGTGAGGGCCTTAAGTTCAAATGATGAGAGCGACTCATAGTCACCGGTGCAGACAAGGGTTCCGAGCAGACGGGTGAAGTCAACCGTTACAGTGCCGTCAGCTTCCCGCTCAACAATCAGCCCAAGTTTCATGGCAGCTGAAAGGGATTCGGACGGTTTTAACAAGTCAATGGTTGCAGCCAACCCTTTGGAAACCAACCAAGCGCTCCGGCTTGTAAGTATCAGACGGCTTCCCTCATCAACCCCACTGACGGTACACTTCACCGGCACCGATGGCAGTTCACCCTCCACAAGCTGCAAGCGGGTGTCGGGCTGCACGCCAGCCAGACTGATTACTGGAGGTGTGACTGAGAGCATTGAGGGGGTAACCGTAATTGAAGCGGGGGAGCGACCGTCGGCGTTATCAAACGTTACGGTAACGGACATCTCATTGTCCGGTTTATTTTCAGTAGCTACAGTGAGCTTGTAGTAATATCCGGCCTTGATGTCGGAAAATGAAGTGAAAGGAATAGCGATTCTGCTTCCTGCCGCCGACGTAACCACCAATGACGTTTCCACCTCACCGGGTTCGAGAAACAGCAACTCATCCGCCTCGCGGGGATAAATATAGTCAAGTCCGTCAGGCGTGTGAAAAAGCAGCTGCACGTCAGCATCAGCCGCTGCATAGTCAGTCATAAACACGGCGTTGATCAGACACGGTCGCATCACGGCATCAGTCAGCGAGTTTTCCTTAACCGAAAACTCTGTTTCACAATAAAATGTCGGCTCATTGAATCCCTCGCGGAAATCAAGCCCGTGGAAAGCCGTTGCGTGATAAGTACCTGTATAATAAAGCTCATTCTGCGTAAACGCGGCAAAATCATCCCATCGGCGCGAATATCGGCCAGAAGCATCCGTGAGCGTCAGACCAAACTCATCGACCGAAGGAATATCTATACCCGGAAGCGCTACCGGACTGCCGCTCTCCTGCTCGCAAAGCAGCTGAGGCTCAAGCGAGATTCTCAAATAGCCCGTCCCGGCGGTTATACGTGAATCATCGTCGGAACAGCCTGCAAGAAGCAGAACCGCTGACGCAAAAACTGCAATATATCCGAATATTCGCTTCATTCGTTTCATTTATAACTACATGCCGGTTATTTGAGCGTGTAAAGTTACGAAAAATTATGTAATCTCTCAAACACTCACCCAAAAAGTCAGAAATCACAATATTTCCGGACAATGAAAGTTGGGAAATTCATATTTTTTTCATTACTTTGCACATTATAAAACCAGAAACCAACAACATTAATATTACCTAAATTATAAATCATCATCTCATGAAAAAGAGCGCCTTGCAAAAGGCCCGTTCAGCTTACCGTCCCAAGCTCCCCGTAGTTCTTGCCGGTGCGGTGAAAGCAGTTGAGGGCGAACCCACCAATTCAGTTGCAGATCAGGAAGCTATCCGCAATCTCTTCCCTAACACATACGGACTCCCCGAACTCCGATTCGAGAAAAGCACCGTCAACGCTGCAAAGCAGCCCATCAATGTTGGCGTAATCCTGTCGGGCGGTCAGGCTCCCGGCGGCCACAATGTGATTTCCGGCCTTTTTGACGGACTCAAAAACATCAACAAAAATTCACGTCTCTACGGTTTCCTCATTGGTCCCGGCGGACTCGTTGACCACAAATACAT
>CAZKNK010000072.1:0-11022 GCA_964554195.1 uncultured Staphylococcus sp. | reverse complement strand
ATTCTTTATTTATGAGGTCAATATCATATGTAACTTCAAAATCTTTTAGAAGTTCCTTGCTATAACCAAATGGCGCAACCGCTTTTTTTATTTCTTCAGGAGTGGCTTTTTTGCCTAATTTGGAAAATAAACAGCGGGCTTTTGCAAGTATTTTCTCCGCATTTGGCTTTTGACGCAGCAATGTCCCTTCCTGTGATAAGAATATATCTTTACTCTTTGCAAATATAATTATGTATTCGTGCATAGAAGCCACACCCTTTGCATCTCCTTTAGGATTCATTTTGTTCCAAACTATAGTACCCAGATTATTTTGACTTGAAAACACTTCATCAAGTAATAGGCTTAGGGCATTATATTCATGTTCATCAATATGAATTATTATAATGCCTGTATCAGATAATAGGGCTTTAGCTGCTTTTAAGCGCTTGCTCATAAAATTAAGCCAAAGAGAATGCTTAAAAGGATTGTCTTTATCTATAAATGTATCGTTATATTTGAAATCGTTCTCACCACGATTATACGGTGGGTCGATGTAGATTACATCAACTTTGCCGGCGTGGGTGTAGGAAAGTTCGGTCAGGGCGGCAAGGTTATCCCCTTCAATAATGAGGTGGTTTGGTGCCTCCGGGTTATCTGAAATTATTGGGTGGACTTTTTCATCGTTGCGCTCAATGAGTACAGGCAAGTCTTCGCGCAGACGTTCCTCTATATCCTCGGGCTTATCTTCCCACACAAGACCATATTTTTTGTGTCCGCGTATGAGTTCAAGCAGCGCGGTTTTCTCATCGTTGCTCAATCCCTCTATTGTATGTATCTTACGCGCAAGTACTGACCTGTTAATGGTAGCAGTCATTAAATAAGTTTAGTAAGTCGATGCCAATACCCCACTGCGACCGGTGAATACAATAAAAGCGTAGGTATCTGTTACCGTTGCATTCTTCGGACCGGTGATGTGGCATGTACCATGACAGTCGAATAACAACGCAGACCCCACGCCTATGTAGATAACCCAAACTCACTCCATGCCGTTTAAGGCATAGAATGAGTCCGGATAGGTAATGTACATACCCGTGGACGCCTACTTTGCAATATTCTTGACTGTCGTAAAAAATTGCCACATCTTTGTCCGACAAGAATACGCGAGTAAACGCCTTTTATATTTTTACCTCCCGCCTCGCTTCCGCTCTCGGAAGACGCACGGCGTGAGTCTATCGGCAAATTTACGAAGAATTTTACATACGTCCAATAATTAAATTCTGCGTATCACTACGAATTCCAAAATCATTGGGATATTCGGGGAAAATTTGTAAATTTGCATGAGAGTCAGAGAGGGGTTTCTCCGGCCGTAACAGTCAAATAATTGCAGTTATCATATCATAAACGAATCATTATCATGAAAGGGCATATTTTATCGCTTCTCCTGCTGCTGGCAGGCAGTGCGGCGGCAAGCGCCGTTGAAATCAGTTCACCGTCAGGCAACCTGAAGCTTGACGTGGATGTCAATCCGCAAGGAATACCCGAATATTCACTTGATTACAAAGGCAAAACACTGATTGCGCCAAGTCGGCTCGGTCTTGCCGCAGATGAAACACGTTTTACCGACGGATTTAAAATCATCGGGACAGACACAGCCACTGTTGACCGCAAATGGCAGCCTGTCTGGGGTGAATATTCCGAAGTGCGCGATCATTTCCGCGAACTTGCAGTCAAATTCCGCGCTGAAAATCCGGAGCGTGAGATGACCGTAAGATTCCGGCTCTTTGACGACGGACTCGGCTTCCGCTACGAACTGCCTGTGCAGAATGGTCCAAACTATCTGACACTCAAAGATGAACTCACCGAATTTAACTTCACAGGCGACCATAAGCTCTACTGCATCCCCGGCGACTATGACACCGACGAATATCTCTGGTCAGAAACCACCTTCTCCGGCCTGCCGGAAGCGCTCAAATCCTATCCGCGACACACCGAGTCACAACGTGCGACCGACAACACCGTACAGACACCGCTCCTCCTGAAAACCGACGACGGTGTATATGTCAATCTTCACGAAGCCGCTCTCGACGGCTATCCGGCAATGCTGATGGAAGTTGAGCCTGAAAAATTTGCCATGAAATCAGACCTTGTGCCTGACCGACTGGGAGTGAGCGCATATCTCCAGATGCCATTCAACACCCCGTGGCGCACACTCATAGTGAGCGACGATGCCCGCGACATACTCGCGTCGCAACTCATCATGAACCTCAACGAACCGAGCCGCATCGAGGACACGTCGTGGATCAAACCGATGAAATTTGTCGGAGTTTGGTGGGAAATGTTTACCGGCAAGGTCAAGACATGGGCCTACTCCAACGATCCCCTCGCCAAACCCGGAGTGACCGACTATTCCGCCCTCACACCTAACGGCCACCACCCCGCCAACACAGAAAACGTAAAGCGCTACATCGACTTCGCCGCCCGCAACGGTTTTGACGGAGTGCTTGTCGAGGGATGGAACGAAGGTTGGGAGGACTGGGCGAGCTATCGCAAAAACCGTCAGTTTCTGTTTGACAAGCCTTATCCTGACTTTGACCTGCCACTGCTGCGCGACTACGCCAAAGAACGCGGCGTGAAACTCATCATGCACCACGAGACGGCAGCCAACGCAGCCGACTATGAACTTCAGCTCGACCGAGCCTTCAAATTCATGAAAGACAATGGCTACGATGCCGTCAAGACCGGATATGTAGGCGCTATTATACCCCGGTCGGAACATCACACGTCGCAGTGGATGGTTGACCACGTGCGCCACGTCATAGAACGTGCCGCAGACTATCAGATAATGGTCGACAGCCACGAGGCGCCCCGCCCCACAGGACTCTGCCGCACTTATCCCAACTGGCTCGCTCAGGAATCGGCCCGTGGCGGTGAATTTGAGTCGATGGGCGGCAATCCACCGTCACATACCTGTATCCTCCCCTTCACCCGCCTCAAAGGTGGTCCGATGGACTATACCCCCGGACTGTTTGAAACCCGAATGAGCTACTACGGCGAAGGCAAAGACTCACAGGCCGGAACTACACTCGCCCGTCAGCTTGCGCTATATGTCACCATGCCCTCACCCATGCAGATGGCCTGCGACTTGCCCGAGAACTATGACCGGTTCCCCGACGCCTTCCAATTCATAAAGGATGTCCCCGTGGACTGGGCCGACTCCCGTTATCTGGAGGCCGAACCAAACCGCTACATCACCGTGGCGCGCCGAGACAAAAACTCCGACGACTGGTTTGTGGGAGCTATCACCGACGAAACCGCCCGTACTGCCACCATTGACCTCAGCTTCCTACCTGCCGGAGCCGAATATGAAGCAATAATCTACGAGGATGCCCCTGACGCCCACTGGCAGACCAATCCTCAGGCCTACCGCATCCGCACCGTCAAAGTCAAACCGGGCAAGAAACTCACCACCGCCCTCGCCCCCGGCGGCGGCGCAGCAATCCACCTCAAGAAACTCCGCTGACCTGTCCTCTCCATAACCATACCCGGGCGGAATCGGCTTGCAAGCCGGTTTCCGTCCGGAGTTTTTTCAGCGTGACAAGGATAGCGGATATGGAATTTTTTATGTACTTTTGTAATCTGAATTTCAACCATAATCATCACTGCAATGCAATCCGTCACACCACATATCAGCTTTATCGGAACCGAGGATGACAATCTTGACTTGTTTGAAGGACTTTATCCCGTCCCCGGCGGAATATCTTACAATTCCTACATTATCGAAGCGGAACATCCGGCTCTGATCGACGCGGTCGATATACGCCGCTGCGACGACTGGCTGACATCGGTAGACATGGCCGCAAAACGAATAGGCCGCAACCCGGAATATCTCATAGTCCAGCATGCCGAGCCTGATCACTCCGGCAGCATCCGCGCCGTCATGGAGCGCTATCCTGACATTAAGATTGTAGCCACGGCCAAAGCCATACAGATGCTCGGTAATTTTTTTGAAGAGATTGACTTCGGGCAGCACACTGTAGCTGTAGCCGACGGAGACACGCTCGACCTGGGAGGCGCATCGCTCACCTTCATCACAGCTCCTATGGTACATTGGCCTGAGGTCATGCTTACCCTCGAGCAGACGGAAGGAGTGCTGTTCTCAGCCGACTCATTCGGCTCATTCGCCATGTCATCATCCACCGACGCATGGGACGCCGAAGCCCGCCGCTATTACTCCAACATCGTTGGTCGCTTCGGGCCAAGCGTACAGGCTCTGATGAAGAAACTGAAAGGACGTCAGTTCTCAGTCATCGCTCCGCTCCACGGTCCGATACTCAAAAACAATCTCGCCCACTACTGGACACTTTACGACAAGTGGAGCCGCTATGAACCCGAGTCAGACGGTGTGCTTGTTGCATACGCCTCTATCTACGGCGGCACAGCCGAAGCCGCCCGCCGCATAGCCGCTATGCTCGAATCGGAAGGCGCGCAGGAGGTGACACTTCTTGATCTTGGACGCCACAACGTGTCATACGCCGTAGCCGAGGCATTCCGCTTCAAGCGCATGGTACTCTGCTCCGCCACCTACGATGCTGACCTGTTTCCTCCCATGCATGAATTTCTCCACCACATAGAGCGCAAAAACCTCAAAGGTCGCATAGTCGGACTGATTGAAAACGGTTCATGGGCGCCTATAGCCGCCAAACTCATGACCGACTCCCTAAGCCGGATGAAGGATATGACCATTGTCAATCCAACTGTCACCATCACCAGCCGTCTCCACACCGATAATCTGCCGGCACTTGAGACATTGGCCAAGGCCATGCTTGTCTGACTTCATCATGGCCTACCACAAGGCCATTCACCACTGCCAGCCATCAGGAATCCCCATCACACAGCACAAGCCATGAAACATTTTGCCGTCTGCATCATAACTCTCCTCGGCCTGCTTGCCGTCCACTTTCCCGCCGAGGCTCAGTTGCTTGAAAAAGCCGAGGACCTTTACCGGACAATGTTTGATGACACCGATTCAGGATCAGCCCACACTGACCTCCCCGAGCCGGCCGACTCACTCCTTGCCGCAACAGGGAGTCCGATAGTGGCCGACGGCGATACGCTGTTCTTCCTATATACCAACCGCGGAGGATACACAGCTGCACACCGCGCCGAAATGGCTACCGAAATGCTGGATAAAATCAGCCGTAACAGCAGCGAAAGCCATGACACGGTCTATGCTCTTGACAGCGATTCCGACGGCATCACTGACATAATGTATGGCAGCAACGTGATAGTGACAATCACCGACAGCGATGCCTCAGGACTCGGCACCACCCGTCAGGAACTTGCCGCACGTTATATCCCCGTCATATCAGCAAAAATCGCCGACCTGAAGGATGACCATAATATCCGTGGAATTCTTATCCGGGGCGCGCTGTTTCTGCTCGTAATAGTGCTGCAATATATCCTGTTCCGTCTCACAAACTATCTTTTCCGCCGCCTGCGACGTGTCATTATCCGATTTATGCAGCAGCGTCTCAAGCCCGTGATCATCCGCGACTACGAACTCCTCAACAAGCGTCAGCTCGGGAGGATATTGATATTCCTCAACAACATATTGCGCTATCTCGCGCTACTGATTCAGCTGATGTTTACCGTCCCGATGCTGTTTGCCATTTTCCCCCAGACCGAAAAGCTCGCGCTGAAAATCTTCTACTACATCATCGAGCCTATCAAGATGGTGGGCCACTCCATAATAGATTACATCCCGAATCTGTTTATAATCCTCGTCATCTGGTTCTGTATAAAATACCTGATACGCGGTCTACACTACATTGCCAATGAAATCGAACACGAAAAGCTGAAAATCAACGGATTCTATCCTGACTGGGCGCAGCCCACATTTAACATCATCCGCTTTCTGCTCTATGCTTTTATGATCGCCATGATCTATCCCTATCTCCCCGGCTCGAATTCAGGCGTGTTTCAGGGCATATCCGTCTTTGTAGGCCTTATCGTATCGCTCGGTTCAAGCACGGTGATCGGAAACATCATAGCCGGTCTCGTCATCACCTACATGCGGCCATTCAAAATCGGCGACCGCATCAAACTCAATGAAACCACAGGAAACGTGATTGAAAAAACGCCCTTCGTCACCCGGCTCCGCACTCCGAAAAACGAAGTTGTCACAATTCCCAACTCCTTCATAATGTCGTCACACACCGTCAACTACAGCGCCTCGGCCCGTCAGTTCGGACTCATAATCCACACCACCGTCACCATAGGCTACGATGTCCCCTGGCGTCAGGTGCATCAACTGCTTATCAATGCCGCCCGACTCACACCCGGAGTGATGGAAAATCCCCGCCCGTTCGTGCTTGAGACCGGTCTTGACGACTACTATCCCTGCTATCAGATAAACGCTTACATAAAGGACGCCGACCGACTTGGCGACATTATGTCAGACCTGCATCAGAACATTCAGGACATCTTTGCGGAAGCCGGCGTTGAAATCATGTCACCCCGCTACGTCGCTACACGTGACGGCAACCCCTCCACCATACCTTCCGGTGAAGCATAACCCGGCATCTCAACCAAATGACGGATGGCTCAGATAAGCCCGATGGAATTGAGGAATATAAGAATGATGGCAGCCGGACAGATGTAACGGAGAGCAAACATCAGCAGCGGCATGGCGCGGAAACGGTAAGTGGAATTGTCGGTCAGCTGATCCTTGACAAATTTCCGCGGGATAACCCATCCAACGTATATTGATATGGCGAGACCGCCCGCCGGAAGCATGATGTTTGACGTAACGTAGTCAAGCATATCAAAGATATTGTTACCGGCTATGGTCAACCCTGAAAGCGGCCCGAAACTTAGAGCGCTGACAGTTGCACCGACAAACACGATGGTGCCGGTGAGAAGTGTGGCTGCACGGCGGCTCATTTTTTTTGACTCGCAGAAGTAGGAAATGGATATTTCACTGAGCGACACCGTAGAAGTAAGCGACGCCACAAAAAGGAGCAGGAAGAAAAGCGTGGCCCAGACCATTCCGCCGGGTAGGTGGCCGAAAATGTAGGGAAGCACCTCGAAAACCAGGGCCGAACCCTGCGCCGGCGACATGCCGAACGAGAACACTGCCGGGAAAATGATGATGCCGGCCAAAACCGCCACAAGTGTGTCAAGTGTAGCCGTGGTCATAGCCGTCCTTCCCAAGCGGCTGTCCTTATTGAAATATGACGCATATATCATCATGCACCCCATGCCGATACTAAGTGAGAAAAACGCCTGACCCATAGCGCCGAGAAGCACCGAAGGAGTGATTTTTGAGAAGTCAGGCTTAAACAGGAACTCTATTCCGTCACGGAATCCCGGCAGAAAACAGGAGTTGATGCAAAAAGCCACAAGGATGATAAACAGAAGCGGCATCAGTATGTTTGAAGCCCGCTCTATCCCCTTGGTGACTCCTCCGAGAAGCACCAGAATATTTATCACGAGAAACACCGCGGTCCAAATCACATTGTCAATCCCGGTGGTTAGGTTGACGAAATGCGCATGACCGTCAGTGGTATCACTGAAATTCAACCTGCCTGTGAGCGATGCGAAGCCATATTCCAGTGTCCATCCGGCAACCACTGAGTAGAAACAAAGAATCATCACCGAAGCTACAATCACAAGATGCCCCGAAAGAAACCACGGCGTTCCGGGAGTGAGCTTGCGGTAAGCATCTGTGACATTACACCGGGTGCCGCGTCCCACCACGAATTCCGCACACAGAAGCGGAACTCCGATCAGAAACACAAACACAATGTAGCAGAGCATAAACGCTCCGCCTCCATGGACACCGGCCTCGTATGGAAAACGCCAGATATTACCCAGTCCCACCGCCGAACCTACAGTCGAGGCCACAGCGGCTATCTTTGTTGAAAAGACCGCTCGTTGGGGGTCAGATGATTGCATAAAATGATGTGTTAAAAAGAAATTGTACCTTTGTAATCTAATCGACTGCAAAAGTAACAATTTTCTCCCTCACGGCCAAATTTTATTACAATCTGCAACTCTTTTTCATTATTTCGCTCCGATTTTTGCGCTTATCGCAAGCAGCGCTCGCTCATGTCGCTACATCGGACGATATTCGGGACCAATGTAACCGTCCTGAAAAAACTCGCTTGGCGATATAGTATCGGTGTAAGCACCACGCTCCTTCAGTAACTCAAAACATTCCTGAGCTGATGACGGCTTCCTGACACGTCCATACGTGCTTCGGTAGCGTTCCTGAGATTTTGAAATCTCCCAGTCCACACTCCTGCCGATGCAAATCGCAACAGCCTCGTAGTGTCCGTTGACAGGGAAAAATCCCATATATAAAGCTTCGCGCAGATACTCCGGTTCCGGGAAACGCCAGATGTAGACCTTTTTCCCTTCATCCTCAATCACGTCTATTTTTATATCCTCATTCTTGAACGGCGACCGGAATCCGTTGCCGATAGGCGAATATTCGTTAAGCACCTCGGGCGTTTCCAATATATATCCGTCCACATCGGCTATATCCGGAGCAATCACCGACAGAAACTGATGCTGGAAATAGTAAGGCGAAACTACAGGAAGCTCTGAAATAACAATTTCCTCCGCCACACTGTCAGCCGGAGCTTCATTCTGAGCCACGGAGCAGAACGCTGTTCCTGCAAAAATGACAGCTACGATAAATCTGATTACTCTTCTCATGGGGATAACTTTTTTAAAGTTTCATCCGCAAATATAGCAAAATCAAACTATCGGGCCAAGAAATACCACACATTATTTCTCCACGCCATACCCCCTTGACCGGAGAGCCGAAAGCATATTGTAGTTCATTCCTTCGCGGTAGTAGCCGATAATGTGTGAAATCCAGTCGTTGTCCGACTTCGCACCGGCACGTGTGCGGTTATATTGCTGCACCTCACGGTCATATTCGAGCAACTTTCCGGCCATATCGTCAGTCCCGTAGCTGTTTTTGAAGAATATCAGGTCCTCCGGCTGTTTGGGATGCTTGTCAGGCATCTCTGACGGAACACCCACTGCCAATGCGCATACCAGATATACCCTCTCAGGAAGATTGAGTAGAGCCGAGATGCGGGCGGGGTCGACAGTTCGGGCATAACCGATCGGACATGTGGCCAATCCGCGCGAGGTCGCTGCAACAATGGCACTCATCATGGCAAGTGAAGCGTCCACAGTCCCCACAATCAGCCCGTCAGCCGTATTTTCAAAGCCGGGATTGTCAATCCCCTTAGCTTCAGCACCCACGGCAATTTTGTTGAAGTCACTTAGAAACATAAAAACCCTGGCCGACGTCTTGAGCTGCTTCTGACCTATTATTTCTGCAAGTTGCTCCTTAAGCGGCTGATCCGAAATCTCGATGACCGAGAACTGCTGTCCGTTATAACTTGTCGGAGTGTTACGTATTGCCCGGCGAATAAATTCGAGATCCTCCTCGGCAATCGGCTGCCGCTCATAGCGGCGTATGGAGCGGCGCTCGAGCAGCGAGTCACTGACGCTCATGGGGATGGTGATGTTGAGTTCCATATTTATATCATATTTATGTTTTATTCCTGTGTTACAACGCCGCAGGCAAGCCGTGGGTTCACATCCGTCCTACTCTGCCTTTTATGAATCCGCGTAAAAAATCACCTGATTGTCAACAAAATATACCGTAACGGTGTTATTGTTATACATTAACCCCCCAAATTATTCACCTATATGTCATACAAAATCGATGAAATCGAGGGTATCGGCACCGTTTATGCCGAGAAACTCCAGGCTGCCGGCGTAGGCACCACTGAACAACTTCTCAAAAAAGCAGCGACCAAAAAAGGCCGTCAGGCCCTCGCTGAAGAAACCGGAATCTCCGAGAAATTAATTCTCAAGTGGGCCAACCATGCCGATCTGTTCCGCATCAAGGGTGTGGCCGGTCAGTTTGCCGAGCTGCTCGAGGCTGCCGGAGTCGACACTGTCAAGGAGCTTCGCCACCGCGTAGCCGCCAACCTTGTTGCAAAACTCGAAGAGGTCAACGAAACCCGAAACCTTTGCAACCGCGTTCCATCGGTAACAGAAGTTCAGCGCATGATCGATCAGGCCAAAGAACTCGAACCCGCCATCACTTACTGATTCTCTCTGCTGACGCGGTTATGCCGCCGTCCATTCATTGATTCACTTAACGTATAATAAAAGCTGCGGCATAGACATGCCGCAGCTTTTATTATACGTTGAACCGGGAGAAATGCGATTACTTGCGTTTGCGCTGGCGTTCCTGCTCGCGGAGCAGAGCCTGCTGGCGTCGCTGCGCTTCCTCAAGCTTTGCCATGAAGCCTGACTTCTTCTTAGGCTTGCGGGCATTTTCAGCCATTTTAGCGCGCATCTTGTCCTCGGATACGAAGTGACGGATTAAGTAGGTCTGAAGAATGGTGATAAGGAGTGAGAGGAAATAGTAGTAGCTCAGACCTGCTGCATAGTTATTAAAGATGAATAGGAACATGACAGGCATCAGATACATCATCCATTTCATTCCGGGCATTCCGGACGATGGCTGTGCGGCCATATTGATTTTATTATAAATGATGTTTGTCACGGTCATCAGCAAGCAGAACAGCGAGATGTGGTTGCCGAACGTGGATGAGATGAATGGAATGTTTGCTGTCCATGAAATGATGGCATCGGGTGCCGAAAGGTCCTTGGCCCACAGGAAATGCTCACCGCGCAGCTCTATGGCTGAGGGGAAGAAGCTGAACATGGCTATGAGGATAGGCATCTGAAGCAGCAAAGGCAGACAGCCTGAGAGCGGATTCGCCCCGGCCCGGCTGTAGAGTGCCATCGTTTCCTGCTGACGCTTCATGGCATTCTCGTTGCCCGGATACTTGTCATTGATAGCCTTGATTTCAGGTGCGAGTAGTCGCATCTTGGCCTGTGACATGTAGCTCTTGTAGGTGAACGGGAAGAGGATAATCTTGATGAAGATGGTGAGCAGAAGGATTATGATACCGTAGTTGGCAATATACTTACCCAGGAACG
>CAZKNK010000071.1:0-11282 GCA_964554195.1 uncultured Staphylococcus sp. | reverse complement strand
TAAGATTATGCAAAAAGGACAAATCGGGGTTACTACCGAGAATATTTTCCCCGTTATAAAAAAATTTCTCTATTCGGATCACGAGATTTTTCTTCGTGAACTTGTGTCAAACGCCATTGATGCCACTCAGAAACTCAAGACCCTCGCCTCATTCGGCGAATACAAGGGCGAAATGGGTGATATGGATGTGCGTGTGACCATTGACAAAGAGGCCGGAACAC
This sequence comes from uncultured Staphylococcus sp., assembly GCA_964554195.1. GTDB lineage: Bacteria > Bacteroidota > Bacteroidia > Bacteroidales > Muribaculaceae > Duncaniella. Next base: position 11,061 of record CAZKNK010000071.1, on the reverse strand, counting down.
TGACCGTTTCCGACCACGGTATCGGTATGACAGCCGACGATATCGACAAATATATCAACCAGATAGCATTTTCCGGTGCCGAGGAGTTCCTCAATAAATACAAGGATACCGCCAATGCAATCATCGGCCACTTCGGTCTCGGATTTTACTCGGCTTTCATGGTTGCCAAGAAAGTGGAAATCCGCTCACTGTCCTACAAGGACGGTGCGGAAGCAGTGATGTGGAGCTGCGACGGTTCACCCGAGTACACTATGGAGAAAATCGATAAATCTTCCCGAGGAACTGACATCGTGCTTTACATTGACGATGACAACAAGGAATTTCTCGAGCAGGCCCGCATCGACGCCCTCCTGAAAAAATATTGTCGGTTCCTTCCGGTTCCCGTTATCTCCGGCAAGGAGCAGGAGTGGAAAGACGGTAAGTATGTCGACACCGACCGTGACAAAATCATCAACATCACCGAGCCAGCATGGACCAAAAAACCGTCGGAACTCACCGATGACGACTACCGCAACTTCTATCACGAACTATACCCCGGTCAGGAGGATCCCCTTTTCTGGATTCACCTTAATGTGGACTATCCCTTTACGCTCACCGGAGTGTTGTTCTTCCCTAAAATCAAGAATAATCTTGAAATACGCAAGGACCGTATTCAGCTTTACAGCAATCAGGTATATGTGACTGACTCTGTAGAAGGAGTGGTACCTGAATTCATGATGCTGCTTCAGGGTGTGATTGATTCGCCCGACATCCCGCTCAATGTTTCACGTTCATATCTCCAGAGCGATACGGCTGTAAAGAAGATTTCCGGATACATCACAAAGAAAGTATCGTCACGCCTCGACGAACTCTTTAAAGCTGACCGTGCCGAATTCGAGAAGAAGTGGGACGACATCAAGATTTTCATTGAGTATGGCATGCTCACTGATGAAAAATTCTGTGATGCGGCAATGAAGTTTGTCCTTGTAAAGGATACGGAAGGCAAATACTTCACTCTTGACGAATACCGACAGCTGATTGAGTCGGCCCAGACCGATAAGGATGGCGATGTGGTCTACCTCTATGCCACCGATCCGGTAGCGCAGTTCAACTACATCCAGTCCGCAACCGAAAAGGGCTACGATGTGCTGCTTATGGAGGGCGAGCTTGACGGACATTTCATCTCAATGCTCGAAAACAAGCTTGACAAGACCCGCTTTGTGCGTGTCGACTCTGACACCGTCGAAAATCTTATTCCAAAGAGTGACAAAAAGCAATCAGACCTCAACGGCGAACAGATTTCGCTGCTTACTACGCTGTTCCACAGCCGTCTGCCTAAAGTTGAAAAGGCCGACTTCCTGATTTCGTTTGAAGAACTTGACTCGACAGCCAATCCGGTCCTTATCACTCAAAACGAGTATATGCGCCGAATGAAAGACATGGCAGCCACTCAGCCCGGAATGGCATTCTACGCCCAGATGCCTGACAGTTACAATCTGATTGTAAACACGGCTCAACCCGTTGTCAAGCGTATCCTCGACGAAGCCGAGAAAGCTCTTGATGAGAAAATCAAACCTCTCAACAGCGCCGTGGCCGACGATAACGCCAAAATCGAATCTCTCCGCTCTTCGGCAAAAGACGGCAAGCTGTCAGATGAAGATGACAAGACCGTAAAGGATCTCTCCGCCGCGGTTGACAAGAATCGTAAGGAACTGGAGAAAATCGTGGCCGACTATGCCGCAACCCGACCTGACATCGGCCAGGTGATTGACCTCGCTCTCCTTGCCAACGGACTTCTCCGCGGACGCGAGTTAAGCGAATTCATCAAGCGTTCCGTAGCTCTGCTCTGATTCCTGATTATATAGCACACAACGTTTAACTTTACACCGACTCATCCTTATGAGTCGGTGTAAACTTTTTTTATCTGTCGAGGGTTATTAAAGTATGTCAACGTCACGTCCATTCACATTTGACCGGGTGGTCAGAATTATAGGCACGGCACTGATTATCGTGCTTGCCGTCTGGCTCATCAACACATTGAAAAATGTGTTGCTCCCGTTCTTTTTAGGATGTCTGCTTGCATATATGCTCATGCCGCTTGTCGAACTCAACCGGCGTGTGCTTCGGATTCCCTGGCGGATAGTGGCGATTTTCCTCACACTCCTTGAGGTAGGTGGCGCAGTGGCCCTGATTCTCTATCTGATCATTCCACCGGTATTCAAGGAAATCCATCAGATGTCACTGCTCATTGACAAATACACCAACAGCGGTTTCACCACTCCGCTTATTCCCCATGAAGTCAGCGAGTGGGTCAACTCCATCATGGAGCAGTTTAACATCAGCCGGTTGATTCAGGACGGGCGCATAGAGACAATCCTCTCGCAAGGATCTTCTCTGATTAATCAGGTGGTTGACTTTCTGCTCCATACCATTGAATGGCTTTTAGCGTTTATCTACGTGATATTCATTCTGCTTGACTACGAACATATAATGCGCGGATTCAGGATGGTGATTCCGCCGCGTTACCGTAAGATGACTGACCGCATCGGCAATGACATAAAGGAGAGTATGAACCGCTATTTCCGTGGACAGTCACTAATAGCTCTCTGCGCGGCCATCCTTTACTGTATCGGCTTCTCCATTGTCGGAATCCCGATGGCCATAGTTATGGGAGTGACGGTGGGAGTGCTGTATCTCATCCCCTATTTCCAATATGTCACTCTTATTCCCGTGGCAATTATATGCTTCATCTCCACGCTTGACGGCGGAGAAAGTTTCTTCCTCCTTTTCGGCAAGTGTCTGCTCGTCTATCTGGTGTCGCAATGTATCTGCGACTATATCCTCACACCTAAAATCATGGGCAAGGCCATGGGACTCAATCCGGCCTTGATTCTGCTGTCACTTTCAGTGTGGGGAACCCTGCTCGGAATCATCGGAATGATCATTGCTCTGCCGCTGACCACACTTCTGATAGCATACTATCAGGAATATGTCATCGCTCCGATGAACCGTCGGGCAGCTGTCAAAGCGGCCACATCGCCTCCGCCTCAGGATGGAACCGACGACTGAGTTTCATTATTTAAGATTTTTTAATTAACTTTGCAAAAAAGATATATATGGGACAAATGATTGCAATAGTCGGCCGACCCAATGTAGGTAAGTCGACACTCTTTAACCGCCTGACCCAAACGCGAACAGCGATTGTGGACGATACGGCCGGCACAACTCGTGACCGCCAGTATGGAAAGGTGGACTGGACCGGCAAGGAGTTCTCCCTCGTCGACACCGGCGGGTGGGTTGTAAACTCCGAAGATGTGTTTGAGTCGGAAATCAACAAGCAGGTTGCTCTTGCCATCGAGCAGGCTGATGAGATTCTTTTCGTTGTTGATGCCATGAACGGCGTCACCGATCTTGATGATCATGTAGCTCAGATACTTCGCCGCTCCACAAAACCGGTAATACTCGTGGCAAACAAAGTTGATGCCGGTGACAGTATGTATAATATATCCGAATTCTATTCGCTCGGTCTCGGTGACCCGTTCCCGGTTTCGGCTGCAAGCGGCTACGGTACGGGAGACCTGCTTGACGAAGTGGTGAAGAAAATGCCTGAAAAGGATGAGGAGGAAGCCGAGCATCTCGACAATATTCCTAAATTCGCCATAGTCGGACGTCCTAACGCCGGAAAGTCGTCGATCATCAATGCTTTCATTGACGAGGACCGCCACATAGTCACCGATATTGCAGGTACGACACGTGACAGTATCTATACCCGCTACAACAAATTCGGATTTGATTTCTATCTGGTTGACACTGCCGGAATCCGCAAGAAGAACAAGGTGACCGAGGACATTGAATATTACTCCGTAATCCGTTCAATCCGTGCCATTGAAGCTGCTGATGTCTGCATCCTCATGATTGATGCCACTCGCGGAATCGAAGCCCAGGATGTCAACATATTCGGTCTTATTCAACGAAACAAGAAAGGTCTGGTGGTGGTGGTCAACAAGTGGGACCTTGTCGAGGACAAGTCACAAGCTGCTATAGCTCACTTTGAGAAAGCTATCCGCGAGCGCTTCGCACCGTTTGTCGACTTCCCCATCATCTTCGCTTCGGCACTCACCAAACAGCGAATCTACAAGGTGCTTGAAACAGCCGTGGAGGTCTATGAAAACCGCAAGCGAATCGTGCCTACATCGCAGCTCAACACTGTCATGCTTGAGGCCATCGCCGCATATCCACCGCCTGCCAACAAGGGTAAATTCGTGAAGATAAAATATGTGACCATGCTGAAGGATTCGGCTGTGCCTACATTTATCTTCTTCTGTAATCTGCCCCAGTGGGTAAAGGAACCGTATCGCCGCTATCTTGAAAATAAAATCCGCGAAAACTGGAACTACACCGGAACCCCGATAAACGTATTCATGAGAGAGAAGTGATGAATCAATTCTTTCCGCGCTCACTATGGAACTACGGGACCGTCGCCGCATGGCTGACGGTCCTTTTGAAGTTATTAATGTTTGACCTTATCTGGTGTGCCGCCACCACATTCACGGCCTTCCAATATCCCGAGCTTTATCTGAACACGCTTCTGTTGAGTCTTGTACTTGCATCCCCTGAAGCACTCGGACAATGGAAGAAGGTGCAGTGGATCGTGTTCGTTCTGACTGACATCTGGCTTGTAAGCAATCTGATGTATTGCCGTACGTATGCCACGGCAATCCCGCTTCCGAGCTATCTGCTTGTGTCGAATCTGTCAGATTTCACAGCCAGTGTGGCTGACCAGTTGCGTTGGATCGACATTGTGTTTCCCGCCACCACCATTGCAGCTGTCGCATTGATGGCAGAACATAAAGAGCGTCGAAAGATTAGTCTTAACAACCGGTTGCTCTACACGGACTATATCATCCTGCTGCTGACAGTCACCGTTGCAATAAATCAGGTCAAAGGTGGATTCAGAAAGAATTTCGACTCATTCGCCGGAGCAAACGTGTTTGCATGCAGCACACCCGTATATACTCTTGCCGGCAAACTGTTTCATGACTATCTTAAATCATCCGAACCACTCTCAGAGGCTGACCGACGGGCTGTCAGTGACTGGATTGATGAAATTCCCCAACTGCCGACACTGACTGAAAACAGCCGCATGCTCCCACGCTCGGTTGTGTTTATCCTTTGCGAATCACTTGAAAGTTGGGTGATCGGACGGGAGATTAACGGACAGGAGGTGACCCCGAATCTCAACCGGTTGGTAGCTGATTCCACATCGCTATATTGTCCGCATGTTCTGTCACAAGTGGCCGACGGACGCTCGATAGATGGTCAGCTTCTGCTCTTTGCCGGACTCCGGCCTCTACGCTCGGGGGCATGGAGCATGGACTATGCCTCCAACCGCTTCCTGACACTTCAGCGAGCGTTGGGCGATGAAGGTGCGCGAACCTATCTGCTCACCGTCGACAAAGATGTGACATGGAATCAGCGCTCTGTGGCTCGTGCATTCGGTATCGACACCCTTCTGGCCCGAGACTGCTGGATAAATGATCAGCCCGTCGGCGCCCGAAAGAAATTAGGCGATGAGTCATTTTTCCGTCAGATTGCCGGCAAAATGAATGCCGGGGAGATTTGGCCCGAAGATGAAAAAGCATTCGTGCAGATAGTGACATATTCCGGTCACAATCCGTTCAGACTACCTGATGAATATAAGATAGGTGACTTCAGCGGAGAGTGGCCGCAACGACTCACGGATTACATGACAATGGCGCGGTTTACCGATGAAGGTATAGGGAAATTCATAGACTATCTCCGGACACGTCCCGACTTTAAATCAACAATGATAGTGATAACGGGTGACCATGAAGGGCTTGCCGCCGACCGCCAAGAAGTGATGGCGTCACCGGCAGCAAAAGATTTCACCGATATCGGTCGGTTCACTCCGCTTATAGTGATTAATTCGCCTGTCACGGGACATTATGACAATGTCATGGGACAGATTGACGTCTATCCTACCCTTCTCACACTCATGGGAAAGCATGATTATCCCTGGCGCGGTGCCGGAAGTCCGATTTTCAATGAGCGTGCATCGGGATTTGCCGTAACCAACTCACTTGAAACCGTAGGAGACACCACCCGGGCCGACTCTGACGCCCTCCGTCATGCGCGTTTCGCACCAGTGGCTTCCGACCTTATCCTGCGCTATAACCTGCTTGACACAATGCCACTACGGCAAGCACAAGGGCAGTAATCACTCCGACGGCAATAACCGAGTCAGATACGACAAGCCTACCTGTACGACCTGTGGCCGAAGGAAGAAGTCTGACAGCAGATTTTTGTCGAAGATCCTCAACACTGAGTTTGCATACAGCCCGGACCCCACGGTAACATATCCATCCGAATAGTGACCCTATGGCTGCCCCGACAAGTATGTCACCGGGATAATGCACTCCGAGGTAGTTGCGGGTCAAACAGTTAAGAATCGCCCATATAAAGATGAATAACGTGAAGCGTCCATGCCTGATCATTAGAGCCGCAAACACAGCAAGAGCAAATGAGTTGGCGCCGTGACATGACGGAAATCCATATCTGCCGCCACGGTAACCGTCGACCACCTGCACGAATTCCGACAGCGGATTATCAAGATTGGCGGGTCGAAGCCTTTGGAAAATCGGTCGAAGCACCGATGCCACTGTCTGATCGCTCAATGTAATGGCCAGTGCCACGCCCACCACCACGCAGAGAAGCTGCTTCGGTGTCATGATGCGGTAAAATGTATACAGAATAGCGGCATACATCGGTATCCATACAAAGCGACCGGTAAACATCATTACGAAGCGGTCGAGAAAAACTGTATGAAACGAGTTTAACCATAGAAGCAGGTCAGAATCAAGTGCAATGAGTTGGTCAAACATGACAGAAATGATTGGTTCAGAGTTGTGAAAGATTATCGTAAAGTTTCTGTAGGATGGCACGGACACCCTTCTCCGTGGCCGGGCTTACATCGGGTGACGATAACACCGGTGTGTCAGCATCACAATTAAACACCGCAAAGTCCGACGGCGTGACAAGCCCTGCAAGCGAAGGCTCCGTGAAGAAGGCATAATGCGGAACAGATGAATCAAGCATATTCTTGGAAAACGGAAAAGCCTCCGCCTCTATGCCAAGCGCTCCGAGCAGAGTGGCGGCAATGTCGTTTTGCGCCCCGGTTACGCTGACCCGCTGCGGAGCCGAAGCAAGTGCGCCACCCGTCAGCACAAGTGGTATGCGATGTCGGTCAAGCGGGTTTTCAAGGTTCTGTGGATAAACCCCGTAATGGTCCGGGACAATCACCACCAGAGTCCGGTCCCAACGCGGCAATGAGCGGAGAGAATCCACAAACACTCCGAGACAGCTGTCAGTGAACGCAAATGAATTCTTACGTGGCGAATCAGCAAAACGGAAGTTATGATACGGCACCTCAAACGGCTCATGACTGCTCGATGTCTGAATCACGTCAAGTCTCGGGGCCGGCGTTGACGCTCCGGAGCGAATCTGCTCAAAAGCCTTGCTGAATAACACATCATCATGCGCCCCCCACTTGCTGCGTCGCTGCGATGCGGGGAAATCTTTATCGGATACTATGTTCTCGAATCCCTGACTGACCAGATAGGCAAGCATATTGGTAAAATTGGCATCACCGCCATAGAAATAACTCAGTTCCCATCCGTTACGCTTCATTTCACGCGGAAATGAGGGTGCCTTCTCGATTTTGTCAACATTTTTCATCAGCGAAGTTGACGGCAAGCCCGGGAAACCGCTCATCACCGAGGGCAATGCACGGTCAGTGCGAAAACTACAGGCATAAAAGTTATCAAAAAGCCATCCGGTTCGGGCTATCGAGTCGAGCTTTACGGCTATCGACTCTCCACCCTGACTCGGCAACAGATGTGATGAGAAACTTTCGAGAATAATAAGCACCACATCCGGTCTGTCAACCCGAAGCATAGACAGCGAAGCACTGTCAGTTTGTTCATCACAAGCTGTTTCAGCAAGCGCGGCAATCGCCTCATTAGCTTCCTCATCGGTCATAAACCGATATTGTTCATTCCATTTCTCCTGATGCATAGCCGAATACATCAGACTGAAAACCGGATTCATCGCCGCATGATTGAAGAGTTGATTCTGACTGTAATATACACGTGACGGATTCATTGTGGATACAGTGATGCCGCCACGTAACGGGAGAAACAGCGTTAATGTCATGATGACCGTCACAGCCGTGCGCTTCCATCCGCCGCCGCGACTGAGCCGGATTCTCCCCGCTGTAAATTTAAAAGCAAGGTAAATCAGTATCCACAATGCGACGGTAGCCAAAAGTCCGAGCGGAATCTGCCACCACTCCGCACTTGCCATTGCCGCCGACGGTGAGGTCATGAAATAGAAAAACGGTGTGACATCGAGTCTGAAACCCCAATATCCGTAAAGCACAAGGTCCATGACCGTGACAGCAGCAATGACACCCGACACAATTATCATATAGACCTTCCATGTGATCCGAAGCCATTTGGCTCCCTCAAACCACTGTGAAACCACTATTAACAGGGCAGGAATCACCGTCAGGTAGGCCGCCATAGAGAGATCCATCGAAAATCCGTGGGCCATTATATCGATAAGATCACCCGCACCCGCTCCTCCCGGGTAGAACAGGAGAAAAAGAGGTTTCATAATTACAAACACCGCCAAAAATACGGTGTAGATCATCAGAAGTTTTAGTATTGACTTTTTCATCCGTGAAATGTTCAGTTTCTGGTGAAGTTTCTACTGTCGGTAGCCACAATCTCCGGCCGCTCGTCAGGGTCGGTTGCAACCACACGCAGATTGGTTATCGTCACTCCATCGGTGTGATTCAACCAGAATCCTTGAGCCGGAAGAATACCCCACATGGTCGACTCGGGATAGTCTGATATTTTTTCATCAGCCGGAGGTGCCACATTGTGTTGACCGCCTGCATGGCGGATGGTGATGTTGCGCAGCTCCACATCCCTGACAGGATGTCCCTCCAATCCGGTGATGGAAGAACCGCCGGCCCCGGCCCCGTCAATCATAATATCATGAAGAATGATTCCCGATATTGAACCGATAGCTGTTACAGGCACGTCGGGTGAATATGGCCGGGCGCGATTGGCAAGCCGGATAAAAATAGGTGACTGTGTTCCGCGGATGGTCACGTCGGCAATGTCAATGTTTTCCATCACACCTCCGTCAACAATTTCGAGCGAAATGGCCGAGTGACCGATTCCGCCCTCATAACCGAAGAATTGTGATGACTGATCAGCCGATGGCTTGACAGTGATTCCACGGATAATGATGTTGCGGAAGCCGCCGTTGGTTTCCGTACCGAGTTTTATGGCATTGCAGTGAGATGACACGGTGCAGTTGCTGATCGTTATATCCTCACACATCCGCGGAGAGGTGGACTTGAGTGTGATTGCATCATCATCTGAATCGGCTATCATGTCGCTGACCGTGACATCGTGACATCCGTCAAGGTCAAGGGCATCGTTGTTGTAATTGTTACGGTTTATCACCGTAATACCATGAATTTTTACACGGTCGCAAGCCAGATAGTGCTGCATCCAGCAACCGGAGTTGCGCAGCGTAACACCGGCGACAGTCACATTGCAGCAGCGGATGAATCTGAGCAGGTGCGGACGGGTTATTCCCTCATCGTCCCATGTTAACTTAGGGAAACAAGCCCCGCGCCCGTCAATCGTTCCGAGGCCGGTAATTGACACATTGTCAACCCCGTCGGCATAAATCAGCTGAATTGTCGGTGTGTGGGTCCGAAGTGAGACATATTCAGTCGCTACCGGAATATAATCTTTTATATCACTTGACCCGTAAAGCGTGGCTCCGCTTTCAAGGTGAAGATTCACGTTTCCGCGCAGAAAGATGCTTCCGGTTTTAAAACTACCGGCCGGAACAAGCACCTCGCCTCCGCCGGCTGCCGCACACTCGTCGATGGCCAGCTGGATGGCCGCGGTGGAGAGGTGTGTGGTGTCGGCAACGGCACCATATGCCGTTATGTCATACACCTTAGCCGAGCAGACCAGACCGGCTGCAAGTGAAGCGAGAAGAAAAAATATCCTGTTCATGACTATGAATTTCAATTAGCTTTTTATCACACAAAGTTAGCACTTTTAATCATTCCGCCGAAACATTCCTTGCGTTTATATGGTTAATATAGTAACTTTGTATAATTAAAACTCAATAATATGACTTTTGAAGAATTAGGTGTGGCGGAGCCGCTCAGACACGCCATTGAAGAACTCGGATACTCAAGCCCGATGCCCGTTCAGGAAAGGGTAATTCCCCGCCTGCTCGGTGATGCCAAAGATATTGTTGCCCTTGCACAAACTGGTACGGGCAAAACGGCGGCATTTGGCTTGCCTCTGTTGCAGCGCATCGACCCTGACATCCATCGTCCGCAGGCGCTCGTTCTTTCACCGACCCGAGAGCTGTGTCTTCAGATTGCTTCTGACCTCGCCGACTATTCAAAATATATTCCTGACATCACGGTGCTTCCCGTCTACGGCGGATCGAGCATTGAAAGTCAGATCCGCGCCCTGCGCGAGGGTGTTCAGATTATCGTAGCTACTCCGGGGCGACTCATTGACCTCATCAAGCGTGGAGTGGTGAAACTCGACGGCGTCAGGACTGTGGTTCTTGACGAGGCCGACGAGATGCTCAACATGGGCTTTCTTGATTCCATCGAGGAAATTCTGTCGTTTGTCCCCGACGACCGCAAAACCCTTATGTTCTCCGCCACAATGCCTGCCGACATCCTTAAAATAGCCAAACGCTACATGAAGGACTATGAGGAAATTGTGGTTGGAACACGAAATGAAGGTGCTGAAAATGTGCGTCATATCTACTATATGGTCCACGCTAAGGACAAGTATCTCGCACTCAAACGAATTGCCGACAATTCGCCGGGAATCTACGCCATTATTTTCTGCCGCACCCGCCGCGACACTCAGGAGATTGCCGACAAGCTTATCAAGGACGGCTACAATGCCGAAGCACTCCACGGCGACCTCTCGCAGCAGCAGC
>CAZKNK010000070.1:0-11302 GCA_964554195.1 uncultured Staphylococcus sp. | reverse complement strand
CCGAGAAGCCAAACTTCCAATATGATGCCTCCACACGCATGTCCATGCGCAACTCACTCTCCATGCCTGCCGATGAGGTGAAGCGCCTCATGGATGAGGGTACCCCCTACGTGGTCCGCTTTCTGATTGAACCCGGACGTGACGTTGAGGTCAATGACCTTCTTCGCGGCAAGGTGGTGATAAATTCATCTATACTCGACGATAAGGTTCTCTACAAGAGTGCCGACGATCTGCCCACATATCACCTGGCCAATATCGTTGACGATCATCTCATGGAGGTGTCACACGTGATCCGCGGCGAGGAATGGCTCCCGTCAGCCCCGCTCCACGTGCTGCTCTACGAAGCTTTCGGATGGAGCGACACTCGCCCCGAATTTGTTCACCTCCCCCTTCTGCTCAAGCCTGACGGTAAAGGCAAGCTCTCCAAGCGCGACGGTGATCGACTCGGTTTCCCCGTGTTCCCCCTCGAATGGCATGACCCTGCATCCGGTGCCGTTTCTTCAGGCTACCGTGAGAGCGGCTATCTGCCCGAAGCTGTCATCAACTTCCTCGCGCTGCTCGGATGGAATCCCGGCGATGACACCGAACTGATGACTATGGATCAGCTCATTGAGAAGTTCTCTTTTGACCATTGCTCTCGCTCCGGTGCCAGATTTGCCTATGACAAGGGCCGCTGGTTTAACCATGAATACCTCCAGAAGATTTCCGATGCTGAGCTTGCTCAGCTCTTCAAACCAGTTATGCGTGAGCATAGTGTGAATCCCGACGATTTCTCCGACGATTATATCGCCCGCGCGGTCGGTCTGGTCAAAAACCGCGCCAACTTCGTGGCCGACCTTTGGGATCAGACCCGCTTCCTGTTTGTCGCTCCTGAGGAGTATGCCGAAAAGGATGTCAGAAAGCGTTGGAAAGAGGACACCCCGCAGATTCTCGGCGAACTCATTGACCTGCTTGAAGCTCAGCCCGACTTCACCGGTGCGGTCATCGAACCGGTTGTGATGGACTGGGTTGCCGCTAAGGGCTATCACCTCGGCAACGTCATGAACGCTTTCCGCCTCACACTCGTCGGCGAGTGTAAGGGTCCGCATATTTTTGATATTACCGATATGCTCGGACGCGATGAAACCATCCGTCGCATCCGTCGCGGTATCAGCAATATCAAGGCCTGACCAACACCGGCTCCCTGATGAATCCCCTATATAATATAGGTGTCAGACTCTATTCGCTCGGCGCAAGAGCGGTTTCGCTCAGGAGCGACAAGGTGAGCAAGATGATTGCCGGACAGGCAGTCACACTCGCCACACTCCGCGAGCGCATTTCCCCTGAAAAGAAATATGTCTGGATTCATGCAGCTTCGCTCGGTGAGTTTGAGCAGGGCCGGCCGCTCATAGAGCGGTTGCGCCGCGAACGGCCCGAATTAGGGATAGTGTTGAGTTTCTTTTCCCCATCGGGCTATGAGGTCCGAAAGGATTATCCATTGGTCGATGCGGTGGTCTATCTTCCGTTCGACACCCCGTCGGCAGCCCGCGCTTTTGTCGACGCCGTTAATCCCGTGATGGCGATATTTGTCAAGTATGAATTCTGGGGTAACTATCTCGAAACCCTTCATTCCCGATCCATACCCACCTATCTGATTTCAGCCATTTTCCGCCCCGGTCAGATATTTTTCCGTCCCTGGGGAGGTATGTTCCGGCGCATGCTCGGCTTCTTCACCACCATCTTTGTTCAGGATGAAAACTCGCGCCGACTTCTTGCCGGCATTGGGGTGACGAATGTGGTGGTGGCAGGTGACACCCGCTTTGACCGCGTTACCGACATCATGCAGCAGGCGCGCCCGTTTGATGCCCATCGCTATCTGTCATCCGACCGCATTGTCATCTTCGGAAGCAGTTGGCCGGCCGACGAGGAAAAATACATCCCCTGGCTCAAGTCTCACCCCGAGGTCAGCGCCATCATCGCCCCTCACGAGTTTGATGCCGTCCGCCTTGCCAAGCTCCGCTCGCAGGTGTCCGTAACTCCCGGCGACACAATGCTACTGTCTGAAATACAGGCCGGTAAGCCCATCCCGTCCGAAGGGTTGCGTGTCATCATCATCGACTCGTTCGGTCTGCTGTCATCCATCTATCGCCTCGCCACGTTTGCATACGTCGGTGGCGGATTCGGTGTCAGCATCCATAATATCAACGAAGCGGCAGTCTATGGCATACCGGTCATTTTCGGTCCCCGCCATCAGAAATTCCGTGAAGCCGCCGGACTGATAGCCTGCGGAGGCGGGTTTTCGGTTGATTCCGCCGCTGAGTTTGACCGCGTTGCATCCGCACTCATAGCTTCCGAACCTCAGCGCACTCATTCAGGTCAGGCTGCCGGCCAATATATCAAGTCAAATCTCGGTGCCACCGACCGAATATTCACCATCCTTTTTCCTCAATCCCCTGAAATCTCTAATCCTCAGTAAACCATGATTAAAGCCGGAATTATCGGCGGCTCCGGATATGCCGCCGGCGAATTGTTAAGAATCCTTCTCCATCACCCCGATGTCATCATCTCATGGGTCAACTCGCGCTCCGTTGCCGGAATGCGTGTGGCCGACGTCCATCCGGGTCTGATAGGGGAAACCGACATGGAATTCACGTCGGAAATTGATCTTGATTCTATCGACGTCCTGTTCTGCTGCCGTCCTGCCGGCAAGACACGCGAGTTTATTGAAACTCACGACATTCCCGCCGATCTCAAGATCATTGACCTTGCCCGTGACTACCGCATCGAAAGTCCTGATCACGACTTCGTCTACGGTCTGCCCGAACTCAACCGCAAGCCCATGGTGCGCGGCGCCCGTCACGTGGCCAATCCAGGCTGCATCGCCATGGCTCTGGAACTTTCGCTCGCTCCGCTGGCCAAAAACATGCTCCTTAACAGTGAGATTCACTCCACGGTAATCACCGGAAGCACATCTGCCGGCGCGGAACACCGGCCCTCGTCCCACTATTCGTGGCGAAACGACAATATGGTGGTCTACCGTCCTTTCGCCCATCAGCAGCTCCCTGAAATCCGTCAGGCTCTGACGGCCATGCAGCCGAGTTTCAACGCCCGCCTTAACCTCATCCCCATGCGCGGTCCGTTCTCACGCGGCATCATTGCCGTCACCTATCTTGACTGCCCTGTGGCTCTTGATCAGGTCATCAAACTCTACGCTGATTATTACGATGACCACAACTTCACATATATTTCATCCAAAGTTCCTGACCTGAAGGATGTGGTCAACACCAATAAATGCATCATTCATCTTGACCATATCGACGGCAAACTCCTCATCACCACTGTGATTGACAATCTTCTCAAAGGTGGTGCCGGCACCGCCGTCCACAACATGAACCTCCTTTTCGGGCTTCAGGAACTCACCGGACTCACCATGAAGGCCTCAGCATATTAATCTGACTTAATCCCCCCTCACACTATGAGCAGAAACCACGTCAATATTCATGGCCGCGACCTGCGCCAGTTTCTCCGCTACCTTGTGGTCGGAGTGATGAACACCCTCGTAACCCTCGTTGTCATATTCCTCTGCAAATCAGTCCTCGACATCAACATCTGGGTGTCAAATGCCATTGGATACGTGGCTGGAGTAATCAATTCGTTCATTTGGAACAAGCTCTGGGTGTTCAATTCCCGCTCGGGAGCCTTGAAGGGAGAAATGTTCCGGTTTGCCGTCGGTTTTGCCGTTTGCTATTCACTCCAGTTCGCTGTCACATGGGTGCTTAACCAAATGCTCGGCGGCCTTGAATGGGATCTGCTCGGCTTCTTCACCATGAGCGGCTATGGCCTTGCCACACTCGTCGGCATGGTCTGCTATACACTTGCCAACTTCATCTTCAATCGCCTCGTCACCTTCCGCCACTGATTCCTTATAATCTCATATAATCTCAACTCGAACTATGAAAAAATTTCTCCTTTTTGCTTTCATGCTTTTTCCGTTGTTCGCAATGGCCCAGTATTTTAACGCCTATGAATATGGGGCAGGTGTTGTCGATAAAATCCGCCAACAGCAGGAGGCGCAGCAGCGAAGTGCTTATGACTATGGCGCAAGTGTTGTGAATAGAATTCAGGCAGAGCAGGAGGCGATGATTCGTAAAAATCCCACTCTGATGCGTGGTCACCTGATTTCGGCTATTGCAAGCGGAAATGATGATAAAGCCTTTGAGTATGCTGACTATCTCGCCGCCAATTATTCCACTCCAACCGACTGGTATTGGCTCGGGGTTCTTTATGAAGCCGGCATAAAGCACCATAACCTCGAATCGGCTAAAAGATGTTACCGCAACGGTGCCTCCATGGCCAACGGTGAGGGGTGTCAGAACCGTCTGAACGAAATTGCCGCCGGTCGCACAATCGACACTAATACCGTCCGCCAATACTGCCGACAGGTAGTGGCTGCAAGTCAGGCCGCTGCTCCGATCTATAATCCCGGTGCCGACCTGTCAGCACCGGCTTCATCAGGTAAAAGCAAATCATCCGGCCCATGCAGCCGATGCCACGGCACTCGTATCGACCCGGTCAGAATAGATTACTCTCCCGGTTCAAGCACAATGTCTAATAAGATTCCCGCTTACACTCGTTGCCCTTACTGCGGTGATACAAAGACCATTGACCACTGGCATAAGAGCTGTCTTGACTGCGCCTATCATTGAGCCGGCACCTTGTCCCAATTACTCCAGACTTCCGATGACAAGGAAGGTCAGACCGATAAGGAGAATGGTCAGATCGACAAGTTTGAGCCGGAAATTCTTCTCGTGTAGGGCTATCACTCCGTAGAAGAACGATACGATAACGCTGCCGCGCCTGATCATGGAAACCACCGCTATCATTGAACCCGTGACCGACAGACTATAGAAATAAGCGAGGTCAGCCACCGTCAGAAATACTGAAATCAGCGGAATGGTCCATCGCCATCGAAGCGGTGTGGAGTCACCGTATAGCCGGTGTATGATCCACAGTGCCACCCCCATGATGAAAAACTGATAGAGCGAGTACCACGCCTGCACCTCGAGCGGCTCATAGCGGGTCAGCAGATACTTGTCATACAAGGCACTCACGGCACCCATTACCGTGGAGCCTATCGCCATCCATACCCATTTGTTGGCTTTGAATGACAGGCCCTCTTTCGATCCCACGCGGGAGATGAAATAGAGCGAAATAAATCCCAACAGCACTCCCACCCACTGCCAGGCATTGAGCCGCTCGCCGAAAATCAGCAGTGCGCCCACAAGCACCATCACCGGACGCGAGGCGTTGACCGGACCCGCTATGGTGAGGGGAAGATGCTTGATGCCCGCATATCCGAGCAGCCACGATGACAGCACTATTACTGACTTGATCAGGATGGCTCCGTGGCCCGCAAGTGTGTTTCCTAAGCCGTAGTTGCCGCTCACCACTCCCGTGATGATTACCGGAAGCATGAGCATCGACCCGAACAAGGTGTTCAGAAACAGCACTCCGATAACATTGTTGCCGTCGACCGACAGCTTCTTCATCACATCATAAAATCCCAGGCAGAGTGCCGAGACTATTGCAAGAATTACCCACATCGTGTTAGGGATTTTGGATTATGGAACTTATCATGAATTTTTCACCGTCATACACAAATCCGATGAGCGATGCGGCATGAAGCCTGACCACCGTGTCCTCGGCCACCAGTCTTGATATGTGGCAGTTGAGCATGAAGTCCTCGATTCTGACCGGATTGTGTGAGGCCATTTCAAGGAGCATCCTGTCAGCCCCGCTGAGCGAGATGACGGTACCTTGTGTGGCGCTGCGTGTTTTCCAGGCGCGCACCATCAGCGGCGGGGCGGCAATGTTCTCGTCGCGCACCCGGTAATAGGCTTTCATCTTTCCGCCCCCCTCGTCCACCATCACCGGAAGCTCGCGGGCGGCGTCGATCTCCACCCTGACCACTTTGGCGCCCCCTTCGGCAATGAAGGCATCGATGCGGATTTCCTGCGGCGGAACACAGTATCGCTCAGCGGCCTGCTCCACAACGTAGATGTCCTCCTCGTTGCGCACTCCGGCCACCGTGCCGTTATCCTTGACTCCGATCAGTAGCCTCCCTCCGGAGTGGTTGGCAAACGCCGACAGCGACCGGGCTATCTTGCGGGCATCGCTGATAGCGAATTTGAAGTCCTGGTTTTCGTGTTCCCCCTCCTCGATGAGCCGGGCTATGTAATATTTGCCTTTTATTCCCTTGAGGTCTTTCACGTCAGAGGGATAGCAGGATGCGGTTGAGAATGTTGAACGTGTGGCGCGGAGCATCCTCCCAGAAGTATTCATACTGGCTGATGTTGTCCTCGCCCCCGGGGGTATCGCTTATCACGCGAAGGCAGTAAAACGGAACACCTTTCAGATGACACACCTGCGCTATGGCTGCCGACTCCATGTCCACAGCCTGCACGTCAGGGTAAATCTCCTTTATGCGCTCCACTTCCTCAGGGCGTGACACAAACAGGTCGCCCGAGGCTATCAGGCCGGTCTTGACTGTGGGGTCCTGAAGGTCGGTCTCTATTTCCACCGTCCGGAACAGGCGCGGACATCCGGGAACCCGTCCCCATTCCTCGCCTAAACACCAGAAATCATGATAGGCCACAGCCGAGGCCACCACCACGTCAAGCACTCCGGCCTCCGCGCCCACGCCGCCTGCCACTCCGGTGTTGATCACCAGGTCAGGCTGAAATGTGTCGATGAGAGCCACGGTGCCTATAGCAGCGTTGACCTTGCCTATGCCGCAGCGGGTGACGGCAATTTCGTTGCCCCCGATCCGTCCGACATGCAGTTTGATTCCGTTGACCTCTTTTTCAGTCTTGTTTTCAAGCAGATGAAGCAGGAGATTCAGCTCCTTCTCCATCGCCACGATTATTCCGATTTTCATGATTGAATGGTTCAGAAAGTTTGTTACATGATTCCGCGTTCGCGGAGCTTCAGCTGCCAGTTCCACGCTGAGCGCATAGTGTCGGCAAGCGGGGTGTCTGCTTTCCACCCAAGCACCTCATTGGCACGGGTCGGGTTAGCCCACACCTTCTCTATATCTCCCTCGCGGCGGGCGGCTATCCGGTGAGGCACCTTCACACCGGTGGCATCCTCAAATGTGCGGATCAGTTCAAGCACCGACACTCCGCGTCCGGTTCCGAGATTGAAAATCTCTATCTTGTCCTCCGACTTGTCGGTCAGCATACGTTCTACGGCTGTCACGTGAGCTTTGGCAAGATCCACCACATTGATATAATCGCGGATGCAGGAGCCGTCAGGTGTATTATAATCATCGCCAAACACACTCAGCTCCTTGCGGATGCCCATGGCGGTCTGGGTCAGATATGGAATCAGGTTTTGGGGAACTCCGTTGGGCAGTTCGCCAATTTCGGCCGACGGATGTGCGCCCACAGGGTTGAAGTAGCGAAGGATCACGCTCTTGAACGGAGCGCCCGAGGCTATCACGTCGGTGATTATTTCCTCGGAAATCTGCTTGGTGTTGCCGTAGGGCGATGTGGCCTTCTTGATGGGTGACTCCTCGGTGACGGGATTGACGTCAGGCTCTCCGTAGACGGTGCATGACGATGAGAACACTATTCCCTTCACCCCGCACTCCGCCATCTTGTCGAGCAGATTGAGCAGCGTGT
This sequence comes from uncultured Staphylococcus sp., assembly GCA_964554195.1. Lineage (GTDB taxonomy): Bacteria > Bacteroidota > Bacteroidia > Bacteroidales > Muribaculaceae > Duncaniella. The sequence continues at coordinate 3,641 of CAZKNK010000070.1, read as the reverse complement.
TGAGATTGTTTCGGTAGTAAAGCACGGGCTTCTTCACGCTTTCGCCCACAGCCTTTGATGCCGCGAAATTGATGATTCCCTTGATGTCGGGATACTCCTTGAAAAGCTTGTCCAACACAGCCATGTCCGTGCAGTCACCCTCCACAAAGTCGGGGCGCACTCCGGTGATGCGTTCTATCCCGTCAATCACGTCGGCGTTTGAGTTTGACAGATTGTCGATGATGACAACTCTGTAGCCTGCATTGATGAGTTCCACTGCGGTGTGTGAGCCGATATAGCCTGTTCCGCCGGTCACAAGAATCCGTTCTTTATTCATAGCTGATTGGTTTTAGCTTGCCGATGAGGCGTTTTTATTGAATGTGTCGATGTGTCGTTGTTTCTTTTCTTCAAAAATTTCGGGAATGGTCAGGAAGATACCGCTCTCCTCCACGTCGCCAAACTCGTCGTTGATCGCCGTGCCAAACATTTTCATTGTCGGCGACAGGCTCATATAGGCGTTGACAAGCGGCGGAATGTTGTGGCCGCGCTCGCTGATGGCATGTTTCAGCGTCCGGTAGTCCTCCCTGAACGATGCGCCGTCAAACATCCGCGACATCTCCGGAGTGTCATAGCCCGACGCAAGCGCGTGGATCGGCCGGACAAGGCCCTCACGGTCCGGGAAATATTTATGTAGAAAATACAGAATCATGTCGCGGCAGTGGGGATCATAGCTCGGATACATGGTCACCTTACCGAACAGATATTTGATTTCCGGATTCAGCACCGTCAGCGCTCCGAGTCCGTCCCACAGATTGTCAAGCACATAAAGTGCCTTGACTCCTACGCGGGTCGACTGATATTCCAGCCTGACAAACGACCGCCCGAGTTCCAGTGTGTAGGGCAGATATTCCTCGATAAACTTGTCGGAAAATCCGAAAATGTGGCTTGTTGCTATGCGCGGACGTCCGTCTGACTCGCGCCGGATGTCGCGACCGCAGATAAAGCGGTAGCCCCCGAGAATCATTTTTTCAACCGGGTCCCACACTATCAGTTGCCGGCACGGCGGATCCATCAGGTCAAAGCGGTCTATGTCGCAGTCAAGACCCGTGCCGCCTCCGGCCGCCCTGAAGGCTATCTCGCGCAAACGTCCGATTTCTCTCATCACAGCCGGCTTCTCGCGCCCGTCCACCACGTGCAGTTCCGTGCCTCCCTTGTTGGCATGGCGCAAAAAGGTGTCCTGACCGAGTTCTTGCTCAATCTTGGCGGGGTCAACGGCTTCTATAACATCTTGTTGCATAATTAATTCCATTCTTTATCAACGAGACCGTACACTCTCCGGCAAAGCTCCTCGGCCTGATGCGAAGCTTCTTTTCCGCCTCGCAGTTCAGCCGGATTCATGGCTTCACCAACGGTGAGCCGATAGCGGCTCCCCTCGCTGCGGAAGATTTCTCCGGGGAGAAGAACCATCTCGAAATTGAATTTCAGACCCAGTCGGGTCCTTAATCGTGCAAATTTATAAAAAAAAGATGAATTTTCTCCGCTAAAATGCAGCGGAACTATTTTTCGGCCATATTCTTTGGCTTTGGTCACAACCATTTTCTGCCAACGGAGGTCGCGTACCTCCCCGCGAGTGTTTCGGCGCGACACGAGTCCCGCCGGAAACATTATCACCGGGCTGTCCGACTCAAATGCCTTGTCAAGTGCCTCGGCTGCCTCACGCGACTGCTTCCCGTGCTTGTTGACCGACAGAAATATGTCATTGAGCGGTGTCACAGCCGTCAGCAGATCATTGACCACAAACCGTATGTCATCGCGGCCATACTCCCGGGCTGTGAAATCTGAAAGCACCAGCCCGTCAAGCCCTCCCAACGGATGATTTGACGCTATGATCACCCTCGGGTCCTCAGGCAGCTTCCCGCTGACATCATAGCTGATGCCTAAATCGGCAAGCACGCCGCGAGCGAATTCCACTCCCCGGAGTGTCCCGTTGGCCTGTAGCAATTCGTTCATACGGTCCTGACAGATAACCCTTTCGAGCCACTTCACCGCAAAACGCGGAATAAATCGGCTCACGCCAGGGATACGCTGCCGCAATACCGCGTCCACATCTATTTTAAGAGTCTGACCGTTGCTTTCCATTTCGCCTGCAAAATTACTCACAAATTCCCGAATATCCAACACCATCACGCATCACCGGAGTTTGCACCCCCGGCCGGCTAAGTTTTTCGGCGGGATTTTGCGTCGGAGGCTAAAAATTTTGTAACTTTGCGGCTGTGAATTCAGTATAAACCTCTCCATAAGAAATCATCTTTAAAAATTTATGAAACCATTACATCTCACTTTCGCTGTTGCCCTGACCATCGGCCTGTCTGCTTGCACAGGAACACGTCAGGAACACCTCAAGAGCCTCAACACGGCTTATATCGACAGCGTGATTGCACCCGGAACCGACTTCTACGGCTATGTCAACTCCGGTTGGGAAAAAGCCCATCCTCTGACGGCTGAACACGCCCGCTACGGTCAGTTTAACATCCTCAACGACTCTTCCGAGGAGCGCGTCAAGCAGCTCATCCTTCATCTCGGCGACCGTAATCCCGAGCCGGGTACCGTCGACTTCAAGGTCTGGACCATCTACAGTCAGGCCATGGACTCCGCCCGCCGCAACGCTGAGGGCATCAAACCCATCGAAGCCGATCTCCGCCGCATAGAAGAAACTCCCCACGAGCAGATGACCGACCTCTTCCTCTGGATGCACGGCAACTATGCAAGCCCCTTCTTCGGCGCAGGCCCTATGGAGGACCTCTCCAACTCAAATGTCTACGCCATGTATGTCAGCGGCGGCGGCATGGGTCTCGGTGACCGTGACTATTATCTCGAAAACGATCCGCGCAACACCGAAGTCCGCGAAGCATACAAGACTCTCATCGCCTCACAGATGGCCAACGCAGGCTATAGCTCAGCCGACGCGCAGCGAATCGTCAATAACGTCATGAAGATTGAGACCGCTCTGGCCGACTCCGCCTTCACCCGCGAGGAGTCACGCAACATTCCGGCCATGTATAACCCACGCACATTCGCTCAGCTCAAGGAGTCATATCCCAACATCGCGTGGGATCGCTTCTTCATCGAGACAATGGGCATCGAGTCACCCGACACTGTCATTGTCACCGAACTCAAGAGCGTGGCCCGTGCCAACGAGCTGATGGGTAAGCTCTCCGACCGTGAAATCAAGGACTACTACCTCTGGAAATACGTTGCTCAGGCCGCTCCCATGCTCAGCGACAACTTTGCCGAAACTTCCTTTGAGTTCAACAAGGTGATGAGCGGCGTTCAGGAGCAGCGTCCCCGCTGGAAACGCGCCCTCTCAGCCACCGAAGGCGCTCTCGGCGAGGCCGTAGGTCAGCTCTATGTCGAAAAATATTTCCCCGAATCATCCAAGCAGTACATGATCGGTCTGGTTGAAAACCTCCGCGACGGTCTCCGCGAGCATATTCAGAACCTTGACTGGATGACCGACACCACCAAACTCCAGGCCCTCAAGAAACTCGACGCCTTCACCGTCAAAATCGGCTATCCTGACAAGTGGAAAGACTACTCCTCTATGGAAATCGACCCCAAGCTCAGCTATTATGAGAATATGCACAACGTTTCGATGTGGCATC
>CAZKNK010000069.1:0-11321 GCA_964554195.1 uncultured Staphylococcus sp. | reverse complement strand
CATTGTCAGAATTGTGACCGGAATTCTGAAGCAGTTTTTCATCCGGCAAATTTACGGATGGAATCAAAAACATAAATGAGATTCGCGTAAATCATATTTACGTATAGGTATAATAAATTTACTCAGGTGTGTCGGGTCATAGATGCAAACAAAGCGGGCGTTGAGGCGCCCGCTTTGTGATGGAGAATGACGGTGTGATTAAACGTCAGACAGTAAGGATTTCTTTTTCTTTGGCGGCGAAGAGGTCGTCAATTTTCTTGAGATATTTGTCGTGAAGTTTCTGCACTTCACCTTCAGCATCCTTCTCAACGTCTTCGCTCATGCCCTGCTTAATGGCTTTCTTGAGACCGTCAATGGCATCGCGACGGGCGTTGCGGACTGAAACTTTGGCCTGCTCGGCTTCGGCTTTCGACTGCTTGACCAGAGTTTTGCGTCGATCCTCGGTGAGTGGGGGTATGGCCAGGCGGATCACTTCGCCGTTGTTTTCGGGTGTGATTCCGAGTTCGGAGTTGATGATTGCTTTTTCAATCACCTTGAACATAGGCTTCTCCCAGGGGGTGATTGTGATGGTGCGGGCGTCAGGAACCGAAACATTTGCCACTTGCGAGATAGGCATGATGCTTCCGTAGTATTCAACTCTGATACCGTCGAGGATTTTCGGGTTTGCTTTTCCTGCGCGGATGTGTGAGAGCGCGTCGTCGAGGTATTCAACGGCGAGTTCCATTTTTTCACGGGCGGGTTCGAGATAGTCTTTTACGTCCATAGCGGTGTATTTTAAGGTTAATGTTTTGCTTACGGTAATCAGTAGACGAGAGTTCCGGTTTTCTCGCCGGCAATCACCTTTGCAAGATTTCCCGGGGTGTCCATGTCAAATACAATGATCGGCATACCGTTCTGCTTGCAGAGGGCTGTTGCGGTGAGGTCCATGACCTTGAGGTTGCGGTTATAAACTTCGTCGTAAGTGATTTCGTCAAATTTCGTTGCGGTTGGATCCTTCTCCGGGTCGGCGGTGTAGACTCCGTCAACGCGGGTTCCTTTGAGCATCACGTCGGCGCGCACTTCAATGGCACGGAGAGCAGAGCCGGTGTCGGTGGTGAAGAAGGGGCATCCTGTTCCGCCGGCAAGGATGGCTACTTCGTTGCGGTCAAGTGCCTCGATGGCCGTGCGGTGGGAATAGGGTTGGCCGATGGGAAACATGTTGATGGCCGTGAACACTTTAGCGGGCTGGCCTACTGACTCCAGTGCTGAACTCAAGGCCAGAGAATTGATGACGGTGGCGAGCATACCCATCTGGTCACCTGTCACGCGGTCAAATCCTTTGGTAGCGCCTGAAAGGCCGCGGAAAATATTTCCTCCGCCGATGACGATGGCCACCTGCACACCCTGACGGACTATTTCGGCGATCTGGGTGGCATATTCGTTTAGTCGGACGGTGTCAATTCCGTAGCCTTGATTACCCATCAGAGATTCGCCCGAGAGTTTGAGGAGGACTCGTTGATATTTTGTGCGCATGATACTGTTTGTTTTTTGTATTGTCGGATAGGAATGATTCCGGGTGGTGTTAATCGCCACCTGGTTACAAAAAACAAAGTTATGAATAATTCTTAATTATATCAACTTTCAGCCCAAAAATCTCCCGAAACGAGATTCCTTAAGGCGGGGATCAGTTTTTAAGCGGAGTCATGTGGTAGCCGAGTGCGTTGAGTTCCATTGCCATTCCGGCAAGATAGAGCTGATGGAGTGCTGCGACGTAGCATCCGAGAGCCGTTTCGGTGCCGGGTTCGACGTGACGATGGTTCAGCAGGCTGTAGACGCGCGATGCACATTCGGCCACAAGTTCGGTTATTTTCTCGGCGGCCTCGCCTTTGTAGCCGAGCAGATCCTCTACGACGGTTTCATCCATGTTGTCATAGCCACGCTTGTCGCGGAGGTTGACATAAATATCCTTGTCGGAGGAATACTTGGCCCAGTCGGTGTCCCAGTAAAAAGCCATCGCCATACCGATGAACATCATCCATCCGAGCGACACAACGGGGTATCCGTTAAACTCTCTTGCACCGTCGGGCATGTAGCTACGCGCTATTTCACCCCAGCGTTCCTCTACGTCGGGACATTCTGGGACATGGCTGTCAAGTGCTTCTTTTTTCTGAAGAAATTCCGTGAGATTCTTTTTTACCTCATCTTCAAATTCCTTTACTATTTCTTTAGAGTCCATAAGATTATGAATTAATATAATAATGTCTGTTTTTACTTATGAAACAACCGCCCTGCCCCGATGGTTTAGGATTGGGGACGGGGCGGCGTCGATTATCGGACGGATGATTACGGGCGGTGTGATCAGCCGAGGGTGACACGGAGGTGAGCGTCAGGGTAGCGGAGAACTACGCATGAAGCTTCGGTCATGACTATGGCGTCGGTGTTTCGGACTCCGGCCTGCTTGAGGTTGAGCGACTGGGCGCTGAAGGGGATGTGGGTGTACTTGGTGACATATTCGGGGTCGATTATGATGCCGTCGTCGGCATGGCCGCAGAGGTCGAATATCTCGGAGTGGATAATGTTGAGGGTTCCGAATTTTGAAACGATGGTGTCAAAATCAATACCCCAGTGTACATTCTTGCCCGAAGCCTGAACCACTCGGGTATAGTCGAGCTGCGATAGGCGTTCAACGAGACCGGAGCCGGCAATCATCACTTTGGCGCGAGAACCTCCGCTTGACGTGAATGCACTGCGCATGAGCGAGGGTAGAGCCGCAGCGGTCACCGCGCCGCCGAATGAGAACTCGCGTCCGGCCTGATGCCAGATGCCGCCCGTGAGTAGCACTTCGCCACTGCCGTCGGGCAGCTCAAAGCGGTTTCGCTCGCCGAAGAGGAATGTTTTCTCCATTCCGAGTCGCATGTCGATTATAGCCACTTCCTCCTGGTCATAAAAGCTCCATCCCACTTCCTTACGGGCAAGGCTGTAGAGCGTGGAGGATTCAATCTGAGCTTTGAATATTTGGCAATAATTAAAATCCTTGACAGGCAGTGAGTTGTAGAGACCAGTCATTACGTCGAGTTCGGAGGCGGCTCGACCCATTCTGACAATTTTCAGCCCTGACTCAAGGGCGGGGCAAACGGGTTCGCCGTCCTCATTGACAGGCATGGAATTCGGGCGGACTTTGATGGCTCCCGGAGAGGTTGCCACTACATAGCCGGCAAGAGTGAATTTGCGACCGGAAGCATCGATGCAGCTGACATCGGGAAGCATGACGGTGTCGGTCGGTGCAAAGAGATTCTCATCGCTGACCGGAATCGAGATCAGTTCGGAATCAATAGCCGAGGTTTCTTTTGTGGTGGTGGGTATTGTGTCGTAGCCCGGTTTTATATCGACAGAGTAAAACGACACTTTCATTGAGTCGGTGTGACGGGCGCCTATGCAGCGCGTGATCTGGTCGAGCGGAGTGGCTGCGGGGCGGATTTTAACGATTCGTGATTCCACGGCATCGTCAAGTAACGATGGGCTTACGGCTGTGGCCAAAGTAGTGGTGACCGGTTGATTTACGGATGGCATGATTGATAGAAATAGAATAAGAGTTTAATTGAATGGATTGATAAGAAAAGGGTTAACGGGCAGACCGCGTGTAGGGTGTCATGGAGATGTCCCGGCGCGGAAAGCGGGGGGTGAAGATTTCAGGTTGTGACTTTTTTAAAAGTTTGACATAACCGCTTTCCGCTACCGGACACTCCGGATGTGTTGTCATGGAGTAGGCTGTTGTGGTGACATTATCAGCAGTCCCACACGCTTCGCCGCGGACGTGAGAGTATTTCAGCGGTAACGTCGTTATCATCGGCGGCGGAATCATTGCGGCCGGGAGAGCGGAGAAGTTCGTAGGTGCCGAGTTCGCGGGTTGGAGCGGAGGTTGCCGTTGGCTGCTCGGCGGGTGTGCCGGCTGTGTCGGCTGCCGATTCGTGAGCGCGGGAGGATTCTTGCTTCGCAAGCGACAAGTCGATTGCGTCGGAACTGAAAAGCGGTTCGATCGGAGCCTGTGGGTCGGGATTGAGGTTTTCCATTAAGCATTAATTTGTTTGACGGGTTAAAAAGGTTTCAGTTGATTGAAGGCGGAGGGGCCGTGGTGTGATTACGATGCAAAATTAGCCACGCTGTGAAGCGACACCATGCGATAATGCTCGCGTGAGATAAATTTTTCGGGTTTCGCATGAAATAATCATCAAATCATCAAATAAAGCCATTGTCAATGACCGGCTTTACAACTTTTTGCAACAATAGAGCGTTAGGTAAAGAAAATTTCCCTACCTTTGTGGGCTGAAATGTCTGACCACATTATTATATAAGGATATAAGAGATGGTAAAGAACCTCGTAATCGTAGAGTCGCCGGCAAAGGCAAAAACTATAGAAAAATTTCTCGGCAAGGACTATAAGGTCATGTCGAGCTACGGACATATACGCGACCTCCGCAAAAAAGATATAAGTATTGACGTTGACAAGAATTTCGCTCCCGTCTATGAAATACCGGCCGACAAGAAGCAGCTTGTGGCCGATCTCCGTAAAGCCGCATCGGAGGCCGAAACCGTATGGCTTGCCTCTGATGAGGACCGCGAAGGAGAGGCGATAGCATGGCATCTCTTTGAGGTGCTTGGTCTTGACCCGGCGCGGACCCGACGGATAGTGTTTCATGAAATTACGAAGAACGCCATACTCAATGCCATTGAGAATCCACGCGAGATTGACATTGACCTTGTGGATGCACAGCAGGCCCGCAGGGTGCTTGACCGCCTTGTAGGCTTCGAACTGTCGCCTGTGTTGTGGCGTAAAATCAAGCCGTCGCTCTCAGCCGGACGAGTGCAATCGGTGGCTGTGCGTCTGATTGTAGACCGTGAGAAAGAGGTTGAAAACTTCAAGTCGGAACCCTACTTCCGCGTGACGGCCCACTTCCTTCTGCCCGACGGCACCACACTCCGCGCCGAGCTGTCCAAACGCCTGCCCGACGAGAAAGCTGCCGGGGAATTCCTTGACGACTGTAGCCGAGGCGACTACCGTGTGGCCGAAATCAGTGTCAAGCCACTCAAGAAAAGTCCCGCCGCACCGTTCACCACCTCAACGCTTCAGCAGGAGGCCTCGCGCAAACTTGGATTCACCGTGTCGCAGACCATGATGGTGGCCCAGCGTCTGTATGAAGCCGGACACATCACCTATATGCGAACCGACTCGCTCAATCTCTCAACTCTTGCCCTCAACTCGATAGCCAAGCTCATCAAGGAGGAACTCGGCGAGAATTATCTGCATATCCGCAAATATCACACCTCGTCAAAGGGCGCTCAGGAGGCTCATGAGGCAATACGTCCCACCTACGTGGACCAGGAAACCATCGACGGAACTGCGCAGGAGAAGCGCCTCTACCGTCTGATCCGCCAGCGTACGCTCGCCTCGCAGATGGCCGACGCGCAAATCGAAAAAACTACAGTAGAGATTCTGCCGCAATATCGGCCCGAGCATTTCACCGCCACAGGTGAGGTGGTGAAGTTTGACGGATTTCTCCGCGTGTATCTCGAAGGCACGGATGATGAGACTGATCAGACTGAAACCGAATCGATGCTTCCACCCATGACCGAAGGGGAGATTCTGCGCGCCGCCGATGTCACTGCCACAGAGCGATTCACACTTGCTCCGCCACGCTACACCGAAGCCTCGCTCGTGAAGAAGATGGAGGAACTGGGCATAGGACGTCCGTCGACCTACGCTCCCACCATCTCTACCATTCAGCACCGCGAGTATGTGGAGAAAGGCGAAAAGCCCGGAACTCCGCGCGACTACACCGTCATGACTCTCGGTCCTGACGGCAAAATCACCCGGCAGGTAAACACGGAGTTGACAGGCGCCGACAAGGGAAAACTGATTCCGACTGATACCGGTGTGATTGTAAACGAATATCTTACAGACAATTTCCCTGACATTCTCGATTATGACTTTACAGCCGAAATGGAGGAGAAATTTGACCATATAGCCGAAGGTGATTCTGACTGGCACAACGAGATAGCCCGCTTCTACGGACTCTTTCATCCGCAGGTGGAGAAGGCCTCGGAAACCAGAACGGAACACAAGGTTGGCGAACGGATGCTCGGCACTGATCCTTCCACCGGTGAGCCTGTCAGCGTGAAGATAGGCCGCTTTGGCCCCGTGGTGCAGATCGGCACCGGCGACGACGATGCCAAGCCACGTTTTGCATCGCTCCGTAAGGATCAGTCAATCTTTGACATCACCCTTGAGCAAGCACTGAAACTCTTTGAACTGCCACGCACGGTGGGTGAATTCGAGGGAAAGGATGTGGTGGCTGCCATAGGGCGATTCGGTCCCTATCTCCGCCATGACGGCAAATTTGTCTCCATCCCGGCAGACTATTCCCCCACATCCATTACCATTGAAGAGGCCATAGCTCTGATTGAGGAGAAACGCAAGGCCGATGCCGACAAAATAATCAAGACATTCCCCGGCAATGATGATATTCAGATTCTCCGTGGACGCTATGGTGCCTACATAGCCTGCAAGAAGTCAAACTACAAGATTCCGAAGAATGTGACTGACCCGTCGGCGCTCACCATTGACGAGGTCATGGCCATTATTGCCGAGCAAGACTCCAAACCGGCCAAAACCGGACGCCGCACATCATCCTCACGTCGTAAATCCTGATTGCCATGCCACGTAAAAATCCTGCTGACCGCCGGTCGGCACTCCGCAACCCACGTCCCGACGTGATTCAAACCTATGTTGCTACCGAGGAGTGCAAACTGCTCGACTTCCTCATAGCATCGATGCCCGAACTGTCACGAACCGACCTGAAGCAGAAACTCGCTCACAATCAGGTGATGGTCAATAATGCTGTCACCCGGCAGTTTGATACACCGCTCCGACCGGGGTCGGAAGTAAAGGTGAATTTCACCCGTGAGTTCCGTACATTTTACAACCGCCGGCTTCAGATACTTTATGAGGATGATGATATAATCGTGGTCAACAAGGGCTACGGACTCCTTTCGATGGGTACCGACAAGGTGAAGGACGGCACGGCCTACGAGCTTCTGCGCGACTGGGTGAAGTGGCAGAATCCGGCCAACAAGCTCTTTATCGTCCATCGGCTCGACCGTGACACCTCGGGGCTGATGATGTTTGCCAAAAGTATCGAGGCAAAGGAAGCTATGCAGCATAACTGGAAAAATATGGTGCGCGAGCGCAAGTATGTGGCTGTGGTTGAGGGGCGCCCGGAACCGGGCGAAGGTACCGTCCGAAGCTATCTTGCTGAAAATTCGCGTTATGAGGTCTACTCTACGCAGAACCCCGAGGAGGGAAAACTTGCCGTCACACGTTACACTACCCTCGCGTCGGGTCATGGGCTGAGCCTTGTGGAGCTGTCGCTTGACACCGGTCGCAAGAATCAGATCCGTGTCCACATGAAGGATCTCGGCTGCCCTATTTCGGGCGACCGCCGCTATGGAGGAGGCCCCTCGCCGGCCCACCGGATGTGTCTCCACGCGCGTACACTCAAATTCATCCACCCTGTCACCCGAAAGATGATGGAGTTTTCCACTCCGGTTCCTATCACGTTTGAAAAAGCACTCAAGGGCTAATCCATAACTGCTCCTGATGTTAGAGCTGGCAATTCTTATAAGCGTTTTTGAGTTTATTGATTATTTGCTTTCCGGAGGTCTCAGGAGAAAGCTAAAAAATGAACCGTCCTCAAAAAAACGTGTGGTGATCAGGCAAAGAGTTCGCTTGATCCGTAAGATTATGCTTGATGGATTTGCTGTTTTTGTCGTTGCATGTGTTCTTTTGAATTTTGTGGTAGCTGTTCTCACGGATTCCTATTGGGGTCTGATCTGCATGTTGGCGGTTACGTTCGTGTATTTTGTTATCCTAAAGAAGTGGGAACGTCTTAGAGGTCGCCTCTCCACGTTAGAGATGGAATCAGGTGAGTGGGAGTTGTGGGATTATTCGTTGTTTCTCCGTGGATTTTCTTCGGATGACTATGAAAGCATCGATAAACTTGAACTGAAATCGGATGACTCGTTTGATGGCTTGTCGGAATACTGGTTTTTCAAGATTTTGTCACGCGCCGACCGGCGGCCCGTTGTGTCCATCGGTATGCCTCGGGAGGTTGAAAGCCCTTATGGAACGCAACGTGTCTATCTTGACGATAACACATGGAATGACGATGTGAAAAAACTGATGCAACATGCCGGCATGATATATATCCTTGTCCATGACAGCGAAAGTTGCGTCTGGGAAATTCTTCAGACACGAACTTTGATTGAAAAGACCGTTTTTATTGCTGACAATCAGCAGAAATATGATATGGTGCGCGGCCTGATTGGCAGTCATATTCACTTGCCTCCCATTGACCTTGCTAATGGCCGATGCGCTGCTATTTCTTTTACGCCTGAACCTGTCATCAAGTATTTTGTCAATACGCCACAAGGGTATGCTGATCTTGTCAACGTTGAGTTTACCGGTTTTGACAAAGTTGAAAACAGAGCGGTTATCGGCTGTATTGCCATCATCGGAATCCTTGCGATTTTATGGCTCATCGGTAAAATGGTCTTTCTCCCTGATTTATCAAACACCTGATCAGGCTCCCCGTAATAATTAAGATAGTTTTGCACATATTGTAGGGTTATATCCGCGGATTTTGTTTAAATTTGCATTTATTTCACAAGTAAAAAACAAAAAACGAATCACGGAATATAGCTTATGAACCTCCTTGACCTTAGCGAACAAGAAATTGTAAGACGCGGAAGTCTTGACGAAATGCGCCGCCGCGGAATTGATCCCTATCCCGCCGCGGAATTTCCCGTAACGGGACACAGCGATGAAATCCTTGCCACATTCACCGACGACGCACCTCGCCGCGAGGTGTCGGTGGCCGGACGCATCATGAGCCGCCGCATTATGGGTAAGGCGTCGTTTATGGAACTTCAGGACGCCACGGGCCGTATCCAGGTCTACATAAGTCGTGATGAACTCTGTCCCGGCGATGACAAGGATCTTTATAACGTAGTGTTCAAGAAATTGCTTGACATCGGTGATTTTGTCGGAATAATCGGCTACGTGTTCCGCACCCAGACCGGTGAGATTTCCATTCACGCTAATTCGCTGACGGTGCTGTCAAAATCGCTCCGACCGCTTCCGATTGTCAAGGTGAAGGATGGCGTTACTTACGATGCTTTTGATGATCCCGAACTCCGTTACCGTCGCCGCTATGTTGACCTTGTGGTCAATGACGGCGTGAAAGATATTTTCCTGAAGCGCAACAAGGTGTATAACTCGATGCGCGAATATTTCAACTCGGCCGGTTACATTGAGGTTGAAACCCCGATTCTTCAGTCGATTGCCGGCGGTGCGTCGGCCCGTCCGTTTATCACCCATCACAATTCGCTCGACATGACGCTCTATATGCGAATCGCAACAGAGCTGTATCTTAAGCGACTGATTGTCGGCGGATTCGAGGGCGTTTATGAAATCGGCAAGAATTTCCGTAATGAAGGTATGGACCGTACCCATAATCCGGAGTTCACCTGCATGGAGATTTATGTGGCCTACAAGGACTACAACTGGATGATGGAGTTTACTGAGAAGATGCTTGAAAAGATTTGCCTTGATGTCAACGGCTCAACTGAAGTCAAGGTCGGCGACAATGTAATCAGCTTCAAGGCTCCCTTCAAGCGCGTCACCATGACGCAGGCCATCCTTGACCACACCGGAGTGGACATCACCGGAATGGATGAGGATCAGCTCCGCAAGACCGCTCTCGACCTCGGAATAGAGGTGGATGACACAATGGGCAAGGGCAAACTCATCGACGAGATTTTTGGCGAGAAGTGTGAGGGTACCTACATTCAGCCTACATTCATCATCGACTATCCTATCGAGATGTCGCCTCTGACCAAGCGCCACCGCAACAATCCCGAGCTCACCGAGCGCTTTGAGCTTATGGTCAACGGCAAAGAACTATGTAACGCATATTCCGAGCTGAATGACCCGATTGATCAGTATGAGCGCTTCGTGGAGCAGATGAAACTGAGCGAGAAGGGTGACGATGAGGCAATGATCATTGACCATGACTTCATCCGTGCGCTTGAGTATGGAATGCCGCCCACTTCAGGCATGGGAATCGGAATGGACCGCCTTGTCATGCTCATGACAGGTCAGACCACCATTCAGGAAGTGCTCTTCTTCCCCCAGATGCGTCCCGAAAAGGTTCAGCGCCGTGACAAGGAGGATGCTTTCACTGCACTCGGCGTTCCTGCCGAATGGGTAGCTCCGCTCTATAAGGCCGGCGTCAACACCGTTGAGCAGCTCGCCGCAACTGCATCGGCCGGCAAACTGTTTCAGGAGCTTTGCGGCATCAACAAGAAGTTTAAGCTCGAATTGAAAAACCCGTCGCAGGACGGAGTGGCCGCGTGGATCGATGCTGCGGCAAAGACTCTCCCGGCTGAAAGCTGACCCGCAGTCAGCAGCGAACATAAACTCATAAAACATTAATTACCATGAGTTTCCCAAGTAAAATAGCAGTGATGGGTGGAGGAAGCTGGGCTACGGCTCTGGCCAAACTTCTGCTCCGCAACTGCGACCGCATATTCTGGTATATGCGCCGGGATGACCGCATTGAGGATTTCAAGCGGCTCGGCCATAACCCGGCATATCTTACCGACGTGGAGTTTGACGTGTCACGGATCGACTTTTCGAGCGACATCAACTATGTCTGCTCGCAGGCCGACGCCCTGCTGCTGGTCATGCCGTCGCCTTATTTCAAGACACATATCAATAAGATAAACGTGTCGATTGCCGACAAGATGATTATTTCGGCTGTTAAGGGTATTGTCCCTGACGACAATCAGATTGTATCGGATTTCATGATAGGTCATTTCGGGGTCAATCCGGAAAATGTCATAGTGGTTTCCGGACCATGTCACGCCGAGGAGGTGGCTCTGGGGCGCCCCAGTTTTCTGACCGTCGGTTGTCACAACATAGCCAATGCCGAAGGCTTCGGCAAACTTCTTGCCGGAACCAATACCCGCACCATCCCGTCGTCTGACGTGGAGGGAATCGAGTATGCGGCAGTCCTCAAGAATGTCTACTCCATAGCTGCCGGTATTGTTCACGGAATGAAGGGAGGCGACAACCTGCTTGCCATGCTCGTCTCAAACGCTATCCGCGAGATGGAGCGGTTTGTGGATACGGCCTGTCCGCGCCCGCGCTGCATCTGCGACTCCGTTTATCTCGGCGACCTGCTGGTGACAGCCTACAGCCGCTTCTCGCGCAACCATAATTTCGG
>CAZKNK010000068.1:0-11364 GCA_964554195.1 uncultured Staphylococcus sp. | reverse complement strand
CGCTCAAGGAGGAGAATCTGCCTGAGTTTACCCGCCGCTTCGAGGAGTATGTGGCCAACAACATACTTCCCGAGCAACTGACTCCGCAGCTCGACATTGATGCATTCCTGACTTTTGCCGACATCACTCCGGAGTTTCTTGACTTGCTCCGCAAATTCAATCCGTTCGGACCGGGCAACAACAAGCCGGTGTTCTGCACACGCGGTGTGCTTGACTTCGGGACGAGCAAACTCGTGGGGCGGCAGAACGAGCATGTTAAGCTTGAACTTGTGGACGACACCTGCGGTAAGGTGATGAACGGAATAGCATTCAACAAGGCTCATCTCTTTGATCAGATTCACAGCGGAAAGCGGTTCAGCATCTGCTACACCATCGAGGACAACAAGCACCGCAACGCTTCGGCAACCGTGCAGCTTCTCGTGAAGGAAATCCATATTGACGACGAACCGGATTCGGCTGAGAAGTGAGCGAGGCGGCGCGCGAAACCCTTCGCAGACATTGGGGCTATGATTCATTCCGTCCCGGTCAGGAGGAAATAATAGATTCGGTGCTTGACGGGCGCGACACTATGGGACTGCTCCCCACTGGGGGCGGTAAGTCGCTGACGTTTCAGGTGCCGGCCCTGATGCTCCCCGGCCTGACTGTGGTGGTGACTCCGCTTATCTCTCTGATGAAGGATCAGGTGGACAATCTGGCCGAACGGGGCATAAGGGCGGTTTATTTTCACGCCGGAATGACACTGCGCGAGAATAATCTCGCCATTGACCGCTGTCGGCTCGGGAAGGCTAAGTTGGCCTACGTCTCGCCAGAGAAGTTGCGTAGCGAGCGATTTATGACAGTGTTGAGGCTGATGGATGTTTCGCTCATTGTGGTGGATGAGGCACACTGCATCTCGCAGTGGGGTTATGACTTTCGTCCGTCATACTTGAAAATCAGTGAATTGAGGATGAGCTTCCCTGATGTTCCCGTGCTTGCGCTGACGGCTTCGGCCACTCCGCAGGTTGTGGACGACATCATGCGGCTTCTCGGCTTCAGGGAGCGAAACCTGTATGCCCGCAGTTTCCGGCGTGACAACATTTCCTACGTGGTGCGCCTGACTGACGACAAGGAGGGAATGGTGGCCAAAATACTGAAATCAATGCCCGGCAGTGCGATAGTCTACGTGCGCTCGCGGCGGCGGACGCGGGAAATAGCTCAGGCACTCGTCAGCACCGGAATTGCGGCAGAGTTTTATCACGCCGGGCTTCAGGCTAAGGAGAAGGAGGAGCGGCAAAACCGATGGAAGGCGGGGCAGACGCGGGTGATGGTGGCTACGAACGCTTTCGGGATGGGAATAGACAAGCCCGATGTGAGAATTGTGGTACACGTGGATATGCCTTCATCCGTGGAGGAGTATTATCAGGAATCGGGACGCGCCGGTCGTGACGGATTGCCGTCGTATGCCGTGGTGGTTACATCGCGCCACTTCAAGGGACAGTTGACCCGTCGGCTTGACGAAGCGTTTCCGCCGAAGGACTATGTGGCGCATGTGTATGAGCTTGCATGCAATTTCATGAACATAGCTGTGGGGAGCGGATTCAATTCAGTCAATGAGTTTAACTTCAACCGGTTTTGCGAGACCTACGGCCTGAAACCGGCACCGGCAAAGAGTGCGCTTCATATTCTCACCCGAGCCGGCTATATGGAGTTTGTGGATGAAACCACCTCCCGCTCGCGGATTATGATGCTTGTAACACGCGAGGAACTTTACGGTCTGAAACTTGACCCGACCACTGACGAGGTGCTGAATCATATTTTGAGAAACTACACCGGGCTGTTTGCCGATTATGTCTACATAGATGAAACGCAGATAAGTGAGCGGATGAGAGTGGCTACTGAAAGCGTCTATCAATCACTGCTTTATCTGGGACGATTACACGTGATTCATTATGTTCCGCGCCAGACGACACCATATATCGTCATGACCGCTTCACGAGAATTGCCCAAACATGTTTTGCTGCCGCGTGAGGTGTATGAGGCGCAGCGTGACAGAATGGAGGAGCGCATCGAGTCAATTAAGCGGCTCGTGTTCAGTGACGACCGCTGCCGGATGGCAGTGATGCTGGAGTATTTCGGCGAGAAGGATGCCGGTGATTGCGGGATGTGTGACGTTTGCCGGAGTCGGCGTGGAGCTGCCGGGGGTTCCGGAAAGGGGGTAGAGCGCTCACTTGAGGAATCGATAATGTATTTGCTGTCACACGGTTGGCAGACTCCCGACTATCTCGCCTCGCAGACCGGACGGAGTGTGGCCGACGTGATCAGAAGTGTCCGCTCGCTTGCCGCGGAGGGAATGGTGAGGATTGACGGGCTACGGGTAGGGCTTCAGTCAGAGGAATCACAATCGTAGCGGACGTTGTGGCTGTGGGAGTGACATTCCTCAAGTGTGTGGTCAATGATGAAGTGACGGTTGGCCATGCCTGAAATCACAGTCATTTCATGCGAAACGAGCAGGATGGTGGTTTGTTGGCGTATTTTTTCAAGCAGGTCGTAAATGAAATGTTCAAAATGCTTGTCGACATAGCTTAACGGCTCGTCGAGAATTATCACGGGGGGACGTGAGATCAAGGCCCGGCCCAAAAGGGCGCGTTGCAACTGACCCCCTGACAGAGTGCCGATGACCTGACCGGCCCGGTCAGCGAGACCCACCGTCCGGAGCATCTCCGCTGTGAGTTGGCTGCTCCGCGCGCGCAGCGACCTTTGGGTGCCGAGAAGTCCGGTGGCCACAAGTTCGTCAACGGTTATCGGAAATCTGGAATCGACCATGTTTTTCTGAGGAAGATAGCCGATATGGAGATTGCTGACGCCGACGCCGCCGGAAAAGTATTCCACGCTTCCCGACGTTGGTTTGAGGAGCTTCAGAATGATTCTTAGCAGGGTGGTTTTGCCGCCGCCGTTGGGGCCGGTGATGGCTACGAAGTCACCTTTACGGATGTCAAACGTGATTCCTGAGAGAATCCGGGTGCCGTCGGCCCGAAATGAGATGTCGCGGAGCGATATGATTGTGTCGTCGGTCATTTTTCTGTAAGTGCGTCGACTATGGTGAGGATTTCGTTTTCCCAGTCGGGTGACTGCGGATTGATGGTCACTTCACGTGCTGAAATGGCGGAGTTGATTGCTTCGAGGCGGCGATTGTCTATGTCTTTCTGAAAGAAGAAAACTCGTGCATTGTTTCGGGCAGCATTGTCGATGGCCGAGCGCACTGTCTCGATGGAAACTTCCTTGTTTTCAGCTCCACCGATTGCAATCTGGTCGAGACCATAATCGCGCGCGAAATAGCTCAGTGATGGATGCCACACAATGAAAGCCGGATTGCCGGCCTGACGCAGACGGAGGGCAATGGCCGAGTCGAGCGAGTCGAGATGTGCGATGAATCGGTCGCAGTTGGCGCGGTAGAAGTCGGCATTAGAGGGGTCGACATCCACAAGTGCCTTCAGGATGTTGCGGGCCATTATGGATGTGTTGCGGACCGATGTCCATGTGTGGGGGTCAGGTTCATCGGTGACCCTCTCGGAGCCGTCGGGGGCATGATGGATGTGGGTTCCGGTGATAATGTCGATGCCATCCGAGGTGTTGTAGACCGGCAGATCGGGATTGACGGATGAAATTTTGCCTAAGATGGCATCCTCGAATCCAACGTTTCCGACGCGCAGAAATGCAATGCTCTTGTCGAGGTTCATCAGGTTTGTGACGGTGGGGTCGTAGGTTTCAGGATTTGCGCCGTTTGACAGCAGACAGCGCACATCAATTCGGTCGCCGGCTATCTGTTCGACGAAATACTTCTGCGGCGGGATGGTGACTGTGATGACCGGGCGATCACCGCCGGCCTTGACGCAGCTCACGATTATGGCCGAGGCAAGGAGCAGAAGGGTGGATATGGTGAGTAAAATCCTAAAACAACGCATTGCGGAAACATTCTTTTTGCAAAGTTATAGAAAAATTTGCAAATTTTAAAATTTTCTCACAATGATTTTGAAGTCGATGAAAATCTTTGGGAAATGAAGGCGTGGATAGGGGTGATGTCGGTGTATGTTGCCCCAAACTGTTGTGTAGTTGGAATGAGAAAAAGGTGAGAGGTTAACGGATGGTTATGGGAGCATCGGAGGGAGAAATGGTGGATTTTGCGCGGGTAGTTTCAGCCGATGCGGCGTCGGAGTCAATGGTTTTCGGGGCGAGACGAGTGTGTCGGCCTCCGAAGTGGAGGTGATTAAGTTGCGGAGCCGTGAGGACTTCGGCTGATTTTAAATCCGGGACAGGTATGGTTTTCATTTTTTTTCGGTTTTATCGAAATTAGGAAGGAGTTTGTTGATGGCGAGAAGCACCACTCCGTAGGTGACCGCGAGGACGAAGAATTTAATCCGCAAAGGGAATACGGATTCAAGACATCCTGTGGACAGATAGCAGAAGAAGCATGCCCAAAGGAGAGTCTGAACTGTCAGGCAGAGCGTACACCACGCTTTTGCGCGGAATTTCTGATACCACACGCTCCAGAATGAGAATGGAAGGCAACAAAGGTTTATGGCTCCGAGCCAGGGAATGAACTGCGGGAAAATCAGCAGACAAAGCAGTGAGACTGAGAAGTAGGTCAGTCCGACTTCGCTCCAACCGAACAGGCCGAAAAACTTGGAGGCGTCGGTTGACAAAACCGTGTTGCACCCTTCTTTTTCAATCACTCCGCAAACGCTGTCGGCTGCACGGGAGTGGATGTTGAGCGACTTGAGAACAAGCAGATAGGACACAAAGGTTCCGGCGAGATAGAAGAGCGTGAGCAGAATAGTGGCCACGGATCTATAAAGCCCGGCGGAAATGAAGAGGTAGGTGAACAGTGCGACGACACCACCTGCAAGAAGGTATGTCTTGACCTTCTCGGCTACTTCGAGAAAATGATGGGTCTGATAATCAGGTTCACAGGCATCGGGACGCGGGAAGGCGAGGAAAACGGTTCCGCACCATCCTTTGCAGAATGTATCGAACGAAGCTGTGAAAACCTCGCCCTCACTTTTATAGATAACCTCTGAGGGCGTGGTTTTCAAGACGATGACCCATGCACCGTCAACGAGCGCGAGAAACGGGGCCGTGATGGCCTGAAGCTCGCTCTTGTCGTTGAGATGCAGACCTTTGGAGTCAATTCCATAGCTGTCAAGGAGTTTGGAGAATCCGAATAGAGAGTTGAAACTCATGTTCTCAAATCGGCTGAGCGAGTAGGCCTCGGTGTGCCGGACCTCGAGAGCGTCCAGAAAGTCATTGAAAATATCAGGACTGTTGGCTGCCATGACGAATACTATGGAAATACGGTTCAGACGAAGGAGTTGATCTTGGTGTAAAGGGCGTTACCTTCAATTTCACCGCTGTGACGCCACTGCTCCACTCCATTTTTATAGATTATGAATGTGGGGACGGATTTGACGTTTTCAGCATCGGCGGCTTGTTCGTTTTGGTCGATGTCAAGTTGAACCACGTTAACGCTGCCGTCAAGGAGTTCTTTCACTTCCTCAACCACCGGCATCATTTTGCGGCAGTGAGGACACCAGGTGGCATAAAATTCCACCAAAACCACGGGTGTTGATTTGATTGCCTGATCGAATGTCATAATTGATACGTTTTATGGGTTATAGTAACTCATAAACGTCTGAGGGGGAGTGAAGGTTCAATCTGTAAGGTGTCAGAGTCCGTAGACGACCCGGTGGATAATCTTGCTTGCCGATGTGAGATCTACGTCCGGTGATGATGTCATAAGTGTAAGCGGGACAGAGGGTAAACCGGGTGAATAAGGGGGTTGGAGGTAGTGGAAATCATGATGGGGAATCAGCCCTGACCGTGAGTAGAAGTTTATTCGCCGTCGGGCCATCTCTCCGGAGGAAGCCGGTTCGACTTCAAGAATGACCGGAATTGAAGTGGTGTTAATGAGTGTTCTGACGGCCTGTGAGCCTATACCCCCGCCTCGCAGTGAGGGGAGAATGGCGAAATGTTCTACATACATAACCTCTCCGAGATTCCAGAGTGTGATGAAACCTGCTACGGTGTCACCAGATGTGACGGTGAGGAAGCTGAAACGAGGGTCTGTGTCAATGAGCCGGAGTAACTGCTGCCAGGGACGCCGCTCCTCCGGCGGGAAGGAATTAAGATACAAATCCTCCATTTCGGGTGAAACGGAGGATTGTGGTGTCGGGATGAGTCGGACCGCCATCAGTTTTCTGTGAAATATTCGTTGGCGGCTGCATAGGAGCCGTAGCGGCGATATGGACTGTTTTGAATGAATGTTCCGTTGAGTATGACGGCGAGATTGTTGTATCGTCTGGTGGTGTAGAACTCATCTATTGTTGCGATGGACTGCTTGTCAAGCATACCTGCACGGACCACAAAGAGGGTGAAGTCACTGAGTTTGCTGACAATAGCGGCATCGGCAACGATTTCGGCCGGCGGACAGTCGATGAATATGTATTCGTATTGCTCACGCAGGGTTTCGAGAAGCGTTTTGAGCCGGTCAGAGTTAAGCAATTCGGTGGGATTGGGCGGAATTGAGCCTACGGGGATTATGTCGAGGCCGGGATATTCTGTGTGACAGATGATGGAATCAATGTTATCGAGATTGCCTGAAAGGTAGTTTGTTACGCCCTTGTCGGTGCAGTGAAGGGTTTCGGAGAGGGTGGCGCGGCGGAGGTCGAGGTCAATGGCAAGGACTTTGGCTCCCTTATGCTTCAGAGCCATAGCGGCAGCAAGGTTGAGGGTGATGAATGACTTGCCTGAACCGGGATTGAAAGATGTCAGCATGATGATGCGGTGATTCTTTCCACCGGTGATGAACTCGAGATTTGTGCGAAGCATACGGAATGCTTCATTGATGATGTTGAGACTATGGCTTTTGACCACCATTGGCGGGACTTTGTTTTCGCGGTAGGTGTGTCCGGTCAGTCGGGCCTTGATGCGGCGGAAACGCTCGCCGACCGACTGATATTTCTTGATGTCATAGTGCGGGATTTCGCCTATGAACGGAGTGATCATTCTTCGGAGATCCTCGCGTGTGCGCAGACGGGTGTTTAATGTCTCGGAGATGAAGATGCATGCTGCGGGAATAATGACTCCGAGCAGGAAGCAGATGAGGATGACATTACGGGTGTTGGGACTGGTAGGAAGTGAATCGCCGGTTGCGAGATAGAGGATGCGGGTATTGTAGGTGTTGAATGAGCGTGACAGTTCGTTTTCTTCACGTTTTTCGAGGAGGAAAAGATAGAGTGCCTCCTTGACTTTCTGCTGGCGCTCAACGGAGAGAAGATATTTTGCCTGACCTGGCGATGATGCTATGGCCTCGTTGGTGGAGCGGTCGGCTTTGCGAAGCACGTCGATCTGCTTGCGAAGCGAAACGGTGAGGTTGTTGAGTGAGGAAACTATGGCGGTGCGCATTGAACGCAGTCGGCTGTCATAGTCCTGAATGATGGGGTTTGAGGTGGTGGTGTTTGAGAGCAGCCCGTCACGTTCGAGGTGGAGGGCATTGTATTCGGCAATCTGCTTTTCAATCGCACCGCTTTCAAGGCCGGAGTTGGCGGGAATGAGACCGCCTTTTTCGGCAGATTCGGTGGCGAAGTCGCGGAGATATTCAGCGATTGAGAGTTGGGTGGTGAGGAGGAGCTGCTGCTTGGTGTTTTCGTCGGCGCGGCGCATATACATTTCCGATGCGGCCTGGAGGTCGGGCATGAGGTGTTCGCTCTTGAATTCTGAAATGTCGTTGTCCACGTTGCCGAGTTCGCTTTCAATTACGGCAAGACGGTCAGTGATGAATTTAGAAGTGACAGCGGCGAGCTGATTTTTATCTTCAATCCATTTGCGGTTATATTCTTCGATAAGAGTGTTGACGAAATCATCGGCGCGAGGAATGCAGACGTCGGTCATTGCAATCTCAATAACTGTGGCATTTTCGTCAACAATAGAGATTTTGACTTTGTTTGAGAATGACTTGATGGCAGAAGCAAGGCTCATGTGCTTGACTGCGATAGAATTGTCAAATTCAGGGTTATAAGCGGGTCCGGGATTGACAGCAATCTGACCGACAGGGGTTGAAACAGTGTCACCGAGATTGGCTATGATCGGCTCAGCCTTTATTTTCTTGCCTTGCGGGCTGAGGAAGCGTGACAGTTCCACCTGACCTTTTCCGAGGATGTTGACGGTCAGTCCGGCAGAGCGTGTGTCAGGCATACCGATGAAATCGACCGTGACGGGAAGTGAGTCACCGTAAAGGAGGACAGGCTGAATAAAGCGGCGGGTGGTGTAGGTGATATTGTCGCCGAGACGGAGGATGGTTGCGGCAAAGAGTTCGGGACTCTGGAAGGCGATCATTTCATTGTTAACGTCGGGTGATGAATTGAACAGCCCCATAGAACTCATCATTTCGTTAACGGCCGACTGACCTCCCGACTGATTGTCCTTTATGATAAGGGATGCCGTGCGGGTATAGGATTTAGGTGTATGGAGGAGATAGACGGTGCCAATACAGAGGAAAAGGCAAACCGAGAAAAGAAACCATCCCCACTTCCGGAGACATATTGAAATGAATTGACTGAAGCTGAACAGTTCTTCATCCTGTTCTGACGATGTGGAAGGAGTTGGATGGGATGGATTGTTATATTGTTCCATACGGAAATAGTCGGCTTGATTGAAAAAAGTGGGAAAAATGATGATTATTTAAACACGAGAACAGCGACGGTGGTAAGCAGTGAGGCAAGTGAAATCCAGAATGAAGTGGAGCGGATATTGTTGCCGTTGACGGTTGACTGGCGCTGACGGGTGGAATTCGGTTCGATATAGATTACGTCGTTTGGCTGGATGTAATAGACGGGAGAGGTGCGGAGATTGTCGATTGAGGTCAGATCCACAAGATATGTGGCTTGTTTGCCGGATTCGTCTGTGCGGATAACCTTGACATTCTTGCGGTTGCCATAGATAGTGAGGTCACCTGAGGCGGATATTGCTTCGAGGATGGTGAGATTGTCGCGGTCAAGGTCATAGCGTCCCGGAGCGGCAACTTCACCCATAACGGAGAATTCAGTGTTGAGAAATTCTACGTTGACGGTCGGGTCCATGACAAGACCTTTGGAAATAAGGAGATTTTTGATTTTGTCGGCACATTCGGTCCTTGTCAAGCCGGCAACATGAATCATACCGAGGACGGGAAAGTCGATGTCGCCTTTGGCGTCGACCGAGTAGCCGAGTAATCCCTGATACTGATTGTTGATTGAACTGTTGGCACGGCTCGAAGGAAGAGATGAGCGACCGAGCTGACGGGTGACAAACGGTAGGTTGAACATGTCAACGAGCTGCGGATCACGGCTGTTGACCACGATTGAAAGCTTGTCGTTAGGCCGGATTACGAGTTGCTTCGGCGCAACGGAAGTAGCTATTGAATCAGAAGTAATGTCCTGAAAATAAATGATCTCCTTTTTAGATGAGCAAGAGGCCGAACCCAATACTAATGATACGGCTGCTATAATGACGGCGGTCCCTTTAAGGATTTTACCGGTGAAATTCATTGGTATATATCAATTTTTGGATGATTAAGTCGTTGAGTAACAGTAAATCATGTAAGGAGAGCGCACAAGGGCGGAATGGTTATGCAAAGTTAAAGACTTTTAACGTAATATCCAAACCATTTCAGGGATTTTTTACGGAACAAAAACGGCATCAGATGTGGTATGAGCGGGGCGAATTTACATCCGGGTTATGAAAGCTTGTTGGCATTGATGAGGAAATGTTGTAATTTTGGAGTCGGATCGGCTGTTAAGGCGATAGGGACATTAAATTCAGAGTTATGAGAAAGTTTGCGATTATTATCCTGGTATTGGTTCTAACGGGCTGTGTGGCAGTGACAATGGCCCTATGGGATGTCACGCTTGTCGACAGTTGGATTCCTCTGACCGTGGCCGGTGGGGGAGCGATAGTGACAGGAATGATTTTCGGGAAGTCGTGGCGCGTGGTGACCGGATCAAATGTCAGGGCGGTCAATTTCGGCTGTCAGGCAGTGTTTGGATTCGCACTGTTTTTAGGAGCGTTTTTCATGGTGAACGGATGGATGGCCGACGACGAAAAGTATGATGCTAAAGTAGAAGTGACCGAGCGGATAAGGGAGACGCACAAACGGACCCGACGTGTGGGCAGGCGCTATGTGGCTGACGGTCCGGAGTACTATATGTATTATCTGAAAGTGAGGTTTGATGATGGTGAGTTAAAGAAAATCGCCGTGAACCGTGGCGAATACTCCCGCAGAAAGGCGGGTGATTCGGTTATGGTGGAGATGCGGACGGGTCGGTTTGGCTATCCGGTGATCAGGGGGATTGTCACGCAGCCGATGAAATAGGTCATGCGGATGAAAACGAGGTCCGGCAATCTCTGTTTTTTACAGAATTTGCCGGACCTGATGTTAAGGTTTTTTCCGTGGAAATGATAGCGGGGCAGGGAGATTACTGACGGCCTGAAGTGGCAACTTCGCGGTCAATTTTGGCAACGAGTCCCTGAAGCACTTTGCCGGGACCAACTTCGATGAACTCGGTGGCACCGTCGGCAATCATGTTTTTCACGGTCTGAGTCCAACGCACGGGAGCGGTGAGCTGAGCCACAAGGTTGGCTTTGATTTCAGCCGGGTCAGTGTGGGGAAGAGCATCGACGTTCTGATAAACGGGAACGATGGGGGTGTGGACTTCGGTGGCTTCGATGGCCTTAGCGAGTTCCTCACGGGCGGGTTCCATTACGGGCGAGTGGAACGCACCGCCTACCTTCAGCTTGAGCGCGCGCTTTGCACCGGCCTCAAGAAGTTTGGCGCATGCGGCGTCAATGGCTTCGATTTCACCTGAAATCACGATTTGGCCGGGGCAGTTGTAGTTAGCGCAAACAACCACACCATCGACACCTTCAAGAATTTCCTCAACCTTCTCATCGGGGAGAGCGAGGACGGCAGCCATAGTAGACGGTTTCAGTTCACATGCTTTCTGCATGGCCATGGCGCGTGCAGCCACGAGGCGCAGGCCATCTTCAAACGACAGAGCGCCGGCGGCAGTGAGTGCCGAAAATTCGCCGAGCGAGTGGCCGGCTACCATGTCGGGGGTGAAATCGTCGCCGAGGGTTTTGGCAAGAATTACTGAATGAAGGAATATGGCAGGCTGGGTGACGCGGGTCTGTTTCAGCTCCTCGTCAGTGCCGTCAAACATGATGTCAGTGATGCGGAAACCGAGAATTTCATTTGCTTTCTCGAACATTTCACGAGCCACGGGGTTGCTCTCGTAGAGGTCTTTGCCCATTCCTACGAACTGAGCGCCCTGACCGGGGAAAACGTAAGCTTTCATA
>CAZKNK010000067.1:0-11451 GCA_964554195.1 uncultured Staphylococcus sp. | reverse complement strand
TTATATCTCGCCTTACTTCGTGACCAATACCGAGAAGATGGAATGTGAGATGGAAAACCCCTTCATTCTCATCTATGACAAAAAAATCTCTAACCTCAAGGATATGCTTCCTGTTCTCGAAGCAACTGCCCAGACCGGTCGTCCTCTCCTTATCATTGCTGAAGATGTTGATCAGGAAGCCCTTGCTACCCTTGTTGTCAACCGTCTGCGCGGTTCGCTCAAGGTATGTGCAGTCAAGGCTCCCGGATTCGGTGATCGCCGCAAGGAGATGCTTGAGGACATTGCCGTGCTTACAGGCGGTGTCGTTATCTCTGAAGAAAAGGGCATGAAGCTTGATCAGGCTACCATTGACTATCTCGGACGTGCCGAGAAGGTGGATGTCAATAAGGAAACCACCACCATTGTCAACGGTGCCGGCGATAAGAATGCCATCGCATCACGTGTGGCTCAGATCAAGGCTCAGATCGAGCAGTCGACAAGCGACTATGACCGTGAGAAGCTTCAGGAGCGTCTCGCTAAACTTGCCGGAGGTGTTGCTGTGCTTCACATCGGCGCACCCTCGGAGGTTGAAATGAAGGAGAAGAAAGATCGCGTTGACGATGCTCTGAGTGCAACCCGTGCTGCCATTGCTGAAGGTATTGTTCCCGGTGGTGGTGTTGCCTATATCCGTTGCACCAAACTGCTTGAGAATCTCAAAGGTGTTAATGATGACGAGACCACCGGTATCCACATCGTGCTTCGTGCCATAGAGGAGCCGCTTCGTCAGATTGTGGAAAATGCCGGACAGGAAGGCGCAGTAGTGGTTCAGCGTGTCAAGGACGGCGAAGGTGACTTCGGCTATAACGCCCGCACCGGTGAATATGAAAACCTGCTTGCTGCCGGTGTGATTGACCCTGCCAAGGTGACCCGTGTCGCTCTTGAAAACGCAGCTTCTATTGCCGGAATGTTCCTTACCACAGAATGTGTCATCGCCGAAAAGAAAGAAGATAATCCCGCTCCCGCCATGCCTGCCCCCGGAATGGGTGGCATGGGAGGAATGATGTAATATTCCTGTCAAATATTATTTCAGGCCGCTTCCCGGACTTTCCGGGGAGCGGTTTTTTATATTCGGTTGAAATTTTATACGATGTAAACCGCGCTAAATGTGAAAAATTAGTGAAGAAATAAAAATATTATTTACTGAAAATATAATTTTTGCGGGTAATTTTACGTTAATATAATCGTTGGGAATATTTTGTTCTCAAAGCAAATTCAAGCTTCGGCAGACTGAGACTATGATGACATTTTTTAATATCAATTACGAGTTTGACCATCAGGCGGTTCATGATTCGATTGCAAAGAGACTTTGCGAGGAAGGATCAGACTATATCTGTGTGGCCGACGGCGTGATTTTAAACACCGCAAAGCGGATTCCGGAATATATGGAAGTGGTTCGCGGCGGAATGTTTGCCATCTGTGACAGTTCTTATGTGCCGCTTTATATCCGTTGGATTTACGGGCTTCGTCTGCCTCAGTATAGCGGAAGCGAGATTTTCAAGGACATAGTCTCGTCGCGCAAATACAGAATGATTTTTCTCGGAACCCAGCAGCCTATTCTTGACGGACTGAAAGCAAATCTGCTTGAAATGAATCCGGATGTCGGAGATATGAAGTTTGTGGAACTTCCGTTTAGAAAGGTAGAGGATTTTGACTATCAAGAAATAGCCAAAATGATTTCGGAGGATGGTGCCGAGATTATATGGATTGCATTGGGCGCGCCCAAGCAGGAATATTTTATGGCGCGTCTAAAGAAACACCTTGACCACGGTGTGATGATTGCCGTAGGCGCCGCTTTCAAGTTCTACAGTGGAGTGGATGCGCAGCGGGCGCCCGACTGGATGGTCAATAACCACCTTGAGTTTGTCCACAGGATTGCCATGGAGCCGAAGAAGCAGATAAAGCGTTGTGCTGACATTATCAAGACATTGCCCTCACTGCTGTATGAGGAGTGGAAAAAGAAATAACGGAATATTTAACTTATCTGTTTTTATACATAGAGTCATAGTAGTTTTCGTACTCTCCTGATATTATATTGTCGAGCCAGTCTTGGTTTTCAAGATACCAACGCACTGTTTTTTCAATTCCTTCTTCAAACTGGAGTGACGGTTCCCAGCCGAGTTCGCTTTGAAGTTTTCTTGAGTCAATTGCGTAGCGCATATCGTGACCCAAACGATCTGTAACGTATGTAATGAGATGTTCACTGGTCCCTTCTTTATTCCCAAGAATCCGGTCAACAGTCTTAATGATTACCTTGATCAGGTCAATATTCTTCCATTCATTGAAGCCACCAATATTGTAAGTTTCAGCGACTTTCCCTTTATGAAAAATTAGGTCGATGGCCCGGGCGTGGTCCTCTACAAAAAGCCAGTCTCGCACGTTCTCACCTTTACCGTAAACCGGTAGGGGCTTCTGTTTGCGGATATTGTTGATAAAGAGTGGAATGAGCTTTTCCGGAAACTGATATGGCCCATAGTTATTAGAGCAGTTCGTAACTATGGTGGGCATTCCGTATGTGTCGTGGTAGGCCCGTACAAAGTGATCGCTGCTTGCTTTGGAGGCAGAGTAGGGACTGTGTGGATTGTATTTGGTCGACTCTAAAAAGAACTCTGTTCCATAAGCTAAACCACCTTGCTCCGTGCCGGGTGTGTTTCTTGCTATTGCTGAGGCTTTAGTGGAGAACGGAGCGGGAATACCTTCCGGATTGGTAAGTTCCAAGGCACCATATACTTCATCGGTGGAAATATGATAGAAGAGTCGGCGTACGCTCCCTTGTTCAACTTCATCCCAGTATTCCTTTGAAGCTTGCAGTAGTGCCAATGTTCCCATAACATTAGTACGTGCAAAAGTAAAGGGGTCTTTGATTGAGCGGTCTACATGACTTTCGGCAGCAAGATGAATTACGCCGTTAATCTCGAATTCTCTGATTATGCGACGCATTTCATCAAGGTTAGCTATGTCAGCTCGTACAAATGTATAGTTCGGTTTATTTTCAATATCACGGAGATTTTCTAAGTTTCCGGCATAAGTTAGCTTATCTAGGTTGACGATATGATAATCCGGATATTTGTTGACGAAAAGCCGGACAACGTGTGAACCGATAAAACCGGCTCCGCCGGTAATGAGTATGTTGCGTTTCATATTTTTTTAAGGTTTTTGATACAAGACTTAAGGGAATCAGTCCAGTATGGGATTGTGCGGTTGAATGTCTGTTTGAATTTTGTTTTGTCAAGGACTGAATATGCAGGCCTGATAACCGGAGAGGGGTATTCGTCACTATGGCATGGTTGTATGTCACATTCTGATCTCCCGGCATACTCGGCAATCATTTTTGCAAAGTCATACCAAGAGCATACACCCTCATTAGAGAAATGGTAAATTCCTTCATTTCCTTGGAATTTTCGATTTTCGAGTATGTCAAATATTGCTTCTGCGAGGTCGAGTGCATACGTGGGTGTGCCGCATTGGTCAAATACTACCTTAAGACTTGGCTTACATGCTGTAAGATCAAGCATCGTTTTGACAAAGTTCTTGCCAAATTCGGAGTATAGCCATGCAGTTCGCAATATTATTGCCTTACATCCGCAGTCAGAAATGGCATGTTCTCCGTGAAGTTTGGTGATTCCATATATCCCTGTAGGGTTTACCGGTTCGTCCTCAGTGCGTGGGGTGTTACCCTTTGATCCACCGAAAACATAGTCGGTTGAGACATGAATCAATATTCCATCATTTGCTTTAACTGCATTGGCAAGAATACCTGGAGCGGTTGCATTCAGTAATTCGGCAAATTCTACGTCTGTTTCAGCTTTGTCAACATTAGTGTATGCCGCACAGTTGACGATGACCTTTATATTATTATCCTCAACTATTTTGAAAACAGCATCTGCATCAGTAATATCAAGTTCATCTACATCTGTGAAGATATAAGTATCTTTCGATTCTTTAGCGACAATACGCATTTCGTTTCCAAGTTGACCGTTGGCACCTGTAACAAGAATATTCATAATTCAAAAGGAGAATCAAAATCGTTTAATAGTGGGTGTTTGGTATCCTTATGGGAAAGAATGGCTTCTGCGGGATTTATTCGCCAGTCAATACCGAGTGACTCATCAAGAATCGAAATACCACCATCAGCTTCTGGATGATAATATTCATCACACTTATATTGGAATACGGCAATATCACTAAGGACGGCAAAGCCGTGGGCAAACCCTTTGGGAATATATAGTTGTCGATGATTATCCTCGGTTAATTCTACTGCAACGTGTTTTCCAAATGTAGGAGATCCTTTACGAAGATCAACCGCAACATCAAGAACAGCTCCCTTAACGCAGCGAACAAGTTTGGCCTGAGTGAAAGGTGGCCGCTGGAAATGTAAGCCCCGCATGACTCCTTTTGTTGAGCATGATTCATTATCCTGTACGAAATCTACAGGTCCTATTTTCTCGATAAATTCTTTTTTTGAAAAACTTTCGAAGAAATAGCCTCGTGGATCTTTGAAAATACGTGGTTCAATGATGACAACTCCATCAATATTGGTCTTAATCACTTCCATTGTTTCAGTCAATGTTTTGTATATGAGTCCTGTCAATTTCCTCTATTACTTTCATCAAATACTGTCCGTACTGATTTTTAAGCATAGGTTGGGCTATTTCTACCATCTTTTCGTGGGAGATCCACCCATGTCGATATGCTATTCCTTCCAGACAAGCAATCTTGAGTCCCTGACGTTTTTCAAGCACCTCGACATATATAGAAGCCTCAGCAAGTGAGTCATGGGTGCCTGTGTCAAGCCATGCAAAACCACGCGGCAACGTTTGAACTTTAAGTTCCCCATCTTTAAGGAACTCCTGATTTACGGTTGTAATTTCTAATTCGCCACGAGCAGAAGGCTTGATACCGGCTGCAACATCTACAACCTTGTTCGGATAGAAATATAGTCCGACAACAGCATAGTTGCTTTTTGGCTTATTGGGTTTCTCTTCGATTGACAGGCAGTTACCATTCTTGTCGAACTCAGCTACACCGTAGCGTTCAGGGTCCTTTACCCAATAACCGAATACTGTCGCTTTATTATCTTTTTCGGCAGTTTGTACGGCTTCCTTGAGTACTCTTGAAAACCCTGCTCCGTGGAATATGTTATCGCCAAGTACCAGACACACAGATTCATCGCCTATAAAATCCTTACCGATGATGAATGCTTGAGCCAGACCGTCGGGTGACGGCTGTTCAGCATACGAGAACTTTACTCCATAATCTGATCCATCGCCGAGTAGACGTTTGAACCCCGGCAGATCATTGGGTGTGGAGATGATTAAGATATCACGAATTCCCGCCAGCATAAGAGTAGATATTGGATAATAAACCATCGGTTTATCGTATATAGGGAGCATCTGCTTAGAAACGCCTTTGGTAATTGGATACAAACGTGTACCAGAACCACCTGCAAGTACAATGCCTTTCATCGGGAATATTATTTATTGGTTGAGGGGTTATTTAGCAAGTTTTCAAAATATTCCATAACTCGTGTCTCATGGGCGATGCGCGAGTCGAAATACTCTTTGTTCGGGTGAAAAATGCGTTTAAGTTTATAAGAAAGACGAGTCCACCAGGTAATTCTTATTGCTTCCTCATATCCAACTGTAAGTGATACCAAGCTTTCGTATTCCTTAATATCTTTTTCAAAGGAATAATTTTTTTTCTTTGTTGTTGATGAAACTCCACCCAAATGAATAATTGAAGCGTCGGCATAGTAGATTGTTTTATACCCTAAGCGTTTTGTTCTGAATCCAAACTCAGGTTCTTCTCCATAGAACACAAGCTTTTCGTTCAAACCTCCTACCTTCATGTAGAGATCACGAGGAATCATCATGCAAGCTCCTACCACCCATCCGGTGCGATGCGTACGGTTTGGATTCCTGTCAAGCGGTTTGCAAATGTAGTGTAATGGGAAAAAACGATTAAGGAAAAAGAGTTTGGAAATATGTTGAAATCTTGAACCCCATTCGGGCTGACCAAAACTTTGAAGTGAACCATCTTGGTTTAGAATTTTCGGCCCTATACATATCACGTCATTCGGACATGTTTCAAAGAAATCTATCATCTTTTGCAGATTATCACCACTTACAAGTGTGTCACTGTTTAACAATAACAGATACTTACCATTGGCGATTGCCGCTCCCTGATTATTGGCAATGGCGAATAGCTTATTCTCGCTATTAGCAATGATTTTAACTTTAGGAAATACTTCCTTTATTTGTTCAACCGAACCATCATTGGAATTATTGTCTACTACAATTATTTCGTAGTTGCAACGCCACGATGCATTATAAATACTTCGGATGCAATCAAGAGTTACTTTGACTGTATTATAGCTTACAATGATGATACTAAGCGTAATATTTGAATCACTGTTGTTCGCATTTTCAGCGAGGCCATCAGTTACCGATGGCGATTGGGGGGGGTAATCATCTGTATGTCAGTAAGTTAGTGTTGATTTGCGCTGTTTTTCGAAGATTAACCTTTTATAAAACAACATTTAATTCAAAAAAACATGAATATTATGCCATTTATAAAATTTCTGACAAATTTACGCAAAAGTTTTCAAACTGTCATTATTACAGCTGATTTTTCGAGTTGTTTAATATTAAATCTTTACACAAAATCCTATACATGCCTGATTGTTAACACCATTGCACCCCAGAGATTGACACTTTTAGTAGATGATGACTGAATAGGCTTTCGTCGCAATTTCCATCTCAACTTTAAATTTGAAAACACTTGTTTATCATAAAATGAGTAGTGGAAGTTAGAATAGGTCTGGGAGGCGGTTAGGATCAAAATCGTCGATAAATTTAATGAGATAGCGGCCATATGGATTTTTGAGCATAGGAGTCGCTATTTGGCGAAGCCGGTCAGCTGAAATCCATCCTTTTGCGTAGGCTATGGTTTCAAGGCAGGCCACTTTGAGTCCCTGGCGTTTCTCGATGGTTTCAATATAGACAGACGCATCGGCGAGCGAATCGTGTGTGCCGGTGTCAAGCCAAGCGAAACCGCGTCCCAGGAGCTGAATACGGAGTTGGTGACTGTTGAGATAGTTCTGATTTATGGATGTGATTTCAAGTTCACCGCGGGCGGAGGGCTTGATTTTTTTTGCTTGAGCCACCACGGAGTTAGGGTAAAAGTATAGACCCACCACTGCATAGTTTGACTTTGGCCGGGCCGGCTTTTCCTCAATGGAGATGCAGTTTCCCGCTGAGTCAAATTCGGCCACACCATAGCGCTCAGGGTCAGAAACCCAATAGCCGAACACGGTGGCTTTGTCAGACTGTTCGGCGTCGGCGACAGCCTGATTGAGTTTGTCAACGAAATTATTGCCGTGGAATATGTTATCACCCAACACCAGACAGACGGCATCATTACCGATAAATTCTTCGCCGATGAGGAATGCCTGTGCCAGACCGTCGGGCGATGGTTGCTCGGCGTAGGAGAGTTGCAGGCCGTAGTCAGATCCGTCGCCAAGGAGCCGACGGAATGAGGGCAAATCGGTCGGGGTGGATATAATCAGTATTTCACGTATGCCGGCAAGCATCAGCACCGATAGGGGATAGTAGATCATCGGCTTGTCATAGATAGGCAGTAACTGCTTGCTGACACCTTTTGTGATAGGATAGAGGCGAGTGCCGCTTCCACCTGCAAGAACAATTCCTTTCATTTCGGTCAGGGTTTAGATGGAAAAGAATGTTGTGAAGGCTTTGATGATCATGGCGTGGTCGGCCGCTGATGCAGTCTCGCGTATGGAGTGCATGGCCCAGATTGCTGCGCCCATGTCGACTCCCCGCAGTGGAATCTGTGAGGTGAGAATGTTGCCGAGCGTTGATCCTCCGGCCACATCACTGTGATTGACAAAGTATTGATACGGCACTCCGGCGCGTTCGCATATCGAGCGGAACACGGCGGCTGAGTCGGCGTCGGTCATATATTTGCAGTTAGCGTTGATTTTTATGACCGGACCTCCACCGAGAGCGGGATGGTTGGTCGGATCCTGTTTCTCAACGTAATTTGGATGAACACCGTGAGCATTGTCAGCCGAAATCATGAATGAATTGTCAATGGCTCTGAAGTAATCCTCGTCGGAGCCGCCGATAGAGTCAGTGAGTCTCCGCAAAAGATTATCGAGTACGGGAGAGGCTGCGCCCTGTTTGGTTCCTGATCCGGTTTCTTCGTTGTCAAAGATTGCCATCACTCGGGTTTGGGTGTCAGATGTCCCTGAAATAAGTGCGGTCATGGCGGCATGAACCATTGACAGGTCATCAAGTCTGCCACATGAAATGAATTCCTGATTGAGTCCGAGCAGGCATCCGGGAGTTGTGTCAAAGAGCGAGAGGTCAAAGTCGAGAATATCTTCCGGCTTTACACCAGCCTCCTGGGCCACGAGATTTAACAGCATGTTGTCCTTCTCGGCGGTATCCTTGACCAACGCAATGACCGGTAGCATATCCTTCTGCCTGGAGAGGGGATTGCCGTCGTTTACGCTGCGGTTGAAGTGAATGGCGAGATGGGGAATGGTGAGAATAGGGCGGTCAATGCGGATTATCTTCGTGGCAGGACGGAAGGGATCATCAGTCCGAAGCATCACACGTCCGGCCACCGAAAGCGGACGGTCAAACCATGTGTAGAGAATCGGGCCACCGTAAACCTCCACGTTGAGTTTCACCACGCCGCCCGGACAGAGCATCTCGGCGTGAGGCTTGATGCGCATGCACGGAGAGTCGCTGTGAGCCGATATTATGCGGAATCCTGCGGACGGTTCACCTTTGCCAACCACAAAGGCGAATATGGCGCTTGAGTTCTTGGTCAGATAATATTTGCCCCCTTTGGCTATTTCCCACTTTTCAGTAGGATCAACCTTGTGGAAACCGGCTGCCTCAAGGGCTTCGGCAACATTTTTTACGGCGAGAAAATTAACCGGAGAGCTGTTGATGAACTCAAGCAGATTCCGTGCCGTCATTTTAATATCCTGCATCATCAGTGGAGTCATTTTTGTCTTTTTTGTCCATCGAGTACCATGCGTAGGCAATGTATGCAACTACAATCGGGATTATCAGTGACACCCATGCCATTGTGGTGAGTGTGAATTCCGATGATGAGCTGTTGGAGATGGTGAGTGATGATGACGGGTCAGTGAGTGAAGGATAGTAGGGAGTAGAGTTATATCCGGCCACCCAGAACAGTGTCAGGACCACGAGAACTGTTCCGATTCCGCTCCACCAGATTCCGGAAGTGAAATTTGATGTGAACGCGGTGCGGATTATGGCATAAAGCACCATTACGACACCTGCAAGTAGCAATGCCAGACACCACCACATTTCTATATAATTATAGAAGTAACGGTATTCAATGACTTCAAACTGGCTCCGACCTTGACTCAGTCCGGCATCCACTACCGTTCGATAGCCGTCAGACGTTAGCAGCACTGCTGCAAACACGAGGAAGAACATCACGAAAATCACACCGTTGAGCAGCACACGTCCGCGGTTTGTCTTTACAAAATCACTCTCACCGGAATCATGATTAATGAAATAGAGTGCTGCCTGAGTGCGGGCGAGAAACAGGACGGTAAATCCGAGCAGAAGATTTTTCCAGTTGAAGATCGCCTCCCATCCGTGAGTGTCGGCCCAACGCGAAATCACGGGCGCACCCGGGTCGAGCAGACTGCTCTTTGCCACTGTAAACTCTGCTCCGAAGAAGAACATCGCCACAGCTTCGCCGAGCAATATGCAGCCCACGCAGCCGTTGAAAAACAGGAAGAAATCATAGACTCGGCGCCCGAAAAGGTTGCCGCTCTTTGACCGGAATTCATAACTTACAGCCTGAAGCACAAAGCTGATGAGTATTGACATCCATAACCAATATGCGCCGCCGAAACTTGTGGAGTAAAATAGCGGGAAAGAGGCGAAAAACGCACCGCCAAACACTACAAGGGTGGTGAACGTTAGTTCCCATTTGTGGCCCAGAGCGTTAATCATCAGTCGCTCGGTCATTGAGTCGTTGCGTCCTGTCAGCAGAAGGGTCTGTCCGCCCTGAACGAAAAGCAGAAAGACGAGAATGGCTCCGAGAACGGAAATCAGCAGCCACCAATATATCTGAAGAGATTCGAGTTCCATAATTTCAGTCATTTGATTGTTTAGAAATTTGTTTAAGCATGATGCATATCTCGGCTGCAAACAGGCAGGTGAATACTATGGCAAACATCCAGAAAGTGAGCTGCACGGATGCTGTGGTGATTTCTGAAATAGCCGCGCGGTTAGGCATGAGATCCTGAATAATCCAGGGCTGACGGCCCACCTCGGCGGTGATCCATCCTGCTTCGGAGCATATCCACACCACAGCTACAGAGAGCATTGCCACCCACTGCATCCAGCGCTTGCGCAGCAGTTCGCGGCGGTAGTAGACCGCCCAAAGCACCACGGCAAGAAACAGCATCAGGTAGCCGCCGGCAAGAACCATGATATGAAAAGAATAGAACGTAATGGCCACGGGCGGAACAGCTTCCTCTACTGAATCAAGATAGCCGTAGCCGAAGTAGCGGTAATTGTCGGCTATCTCGGTGCGTGAAGCATCCATGGCTTCCGTGTTGTTTTCAGCAAGGGCTTTGTCAAAGCTCCTGAGTGCTTCGTGAGCTTTCACTCCCATAGCCATGCGCTCGGTATATGAATCGGTTGAAACAGCATTGCCATCTTTGTCAAATGAGCGTCCGTCAATTATGTCGTTGATACCCGGAACGAATGAATTGAAATCAGAATGGGCCAGAAACGAGAGTCCGCCGGGAATGGCGATTTTGAAAAGGAATGGATCCGACTCGTCGGTGCGGTCACGATCCGGACGTAGGATTCCGACTGCTACAAGTTCCTCTCCGAAGTGACCGTCATACAGACCTTCCATAGCGGCAAGTTTCATGGGCTGAACGCGAGCCACGTCAACGGCAGAACTGTGACCTGTTGCGAGAGTGACGAGCATGCCGACAACACCAAACCATGAGGCAACTTTGATTGACTTGAAAGCATCGTCGGTGCGGCGGTTTTTAAGAAGAAGCCATGCGCTGACTCCGATCACAAACACGGCTGCAAGCACCCATCCGTCAAACACCGTATGGAAAAACTTGCTCATTGCCACCGGTGAGAAGGCCACTTCCCAGAAATTATCCATCACATTGCGCATCTGCGCCGGATCAAACTCCATTCCGACAGGATATTGCATCCACGCATTTGCCACAAGAATCCAGAGTGCGGAAATCGAGGCTCCGATAGCTGTCAGCCACGTAGCGGTGAGGTGGAAACCGCGGCTGACCTTATTCCATCCGAAAAACATCACGGCAATGAATGTTGACTCCATGAAGAATGCCAGCAGGCCTTC
>CAZKNK010000066.1:2462-11463 GCA_964554195.1 uncultured Staphylococcus sp. | reverse complement strand
ATCGCCCTCTTCTTCGCAAAGAACTCCATGGGTTACTCTCCCGAGTGCATATAGTTTATGAAACGTTCCAACGGTCACATCGCTCCTCACTGCGCGATGCAGCGCACGATTGAGGACTATATCTCCCGCTTCTATGAACCCGAAGCAGCCCGCTATGCCAAGCTTTCAGCCGACAACTACGCTGAAGCCCGTGAAATCGCCGCTTGGAAAGAGAAAGTGGCTGCCGCATGGGATGGCGTAAAAGTGCTTGAGGTCAACACATCGCAGGATGTTTCAAACCGTTCTACCGGCGAGCTGTTTACCACAACCATCAAGGTTGATGCCAACGGATTGGCTGATGATATTGACATCGAACTCGTAATCAACAAAGTTGAGGATGGTGAGACCTCATTCTTCACCAAGAAACCGCTGAAGAAAGTGGCTGTTGACGGCAATGTTGTCACTTTTGAAATCTCTGACAAATACAAGGATGCAGGTGTGTTCCGCTACAGCTACCGCATGTACCCGAGCAATCCTGCTCTGCCCCACCGTCAGGACTTCGCCTTTGTTCGTTGGATCTGATTGCTTAACTGACTTGAAGGTCAGTCGCAAAACAATCACCAAGTAAAATAACCGGTCGGATGCACCCCAGCATCCGGCCGGCTCTTTTTTCTTGCCAAACTCCCGTATAATTTGTAATTTTGCATAAAATCATTTGGATTATGAAAGATAAATCAGTATCAGGTTACCGCATATATTCCCCGGAACAGTCCAGAAGAACCATGCACAATTTTCTTCCTGAATTTTACCCAGATCTTCCTGACGAAAAATATCAAATAATCTATGCTGACCCACCATGGGACTATGGGGGGAAGATGCAGTTTGACAAAAGTGCTAAAAAAGATATTAACGTCGGTTGGACACGTGACATTTTTATCAGCGCTGCAAACTTCAAATATCCTACTGTAAAGACAAAAGACCTGATGAAGATACCTGTTTCACGCATCTGTGATGACGACTGTCTTCTTTTTATGTGGGTCACGAATCCACATCTTCAGCAAGGCATTGAGTTAGCGCAAGCATGGGGATTTGAATATAAAACA
Organism: uncultured Staphylococcus sp.; assembly: GCA_964554195.1. Classification (GTDB taxonomy): domain Bacteria; phylum Bacteroidota; class Bacteroidia; order Bacteroidales; family Muribaculaceae; genus Duncaniella. Next base: position 10,381 of record CAZKNK010000066.1, on the reverse strand, counting down.
GTGGCGTTTATTTGGGATAAGATGAACCATAATCCTGGACAATACACTCTGTCAAACTGCGAATTATGCCTTGTATTCAAACATGGACGAATTCCTAAGCCACGTGGTGCGAGAAACATACAGCAACTTGTTCACGTGGAAAGAGGCGCACACAGTGTCAAACCGGACATCATCCGTGAAAATATCGAGAAAATGTTTCCCACTCAAAAAAAAATCGAACTTTTCGCTCGACAAAAGTCAGAAGGATGGGACGTATGGGGTCTTGATGTGCGCGAAGAAAAAGCATATTCAAACGAAATTAACGATACTAAAATCAATGACTTTGAGATTCCTGACCTCTTCAGCGGACATTTATAATATCACGATTATTCAAGCAAAGGAAGAATATATTTTAAAAAGTGATCAACGACAGCAGACGGATCATTTGAATTGCGCCAAAATGTCAGATTAGTTTCATTTCCGTCAAACCAGAATCTGATTTCCTTTACATGACAAATATCTCTAGTGATGTCACCTTGAAATATTATCCAAAAGGGTAGATAGGCTTGATCAATCCCACTTGTTTCGCGGAGGGTACGAAGGATTCCAGGGGTGAAATATTTACATAGACGCTCGTGAGCATTTCCTCGTCCATCATGACGAACTTTACCCTCTACCCATCCGTCCTGTCTCTTGACTTCAACATAAATCTCCTTACCGGAGACCTCATTATAAATCAAAAAATCAGGTCTGATTCCATGCAATTTAACTTCTTCGTCTGGCACATATATTTCCGAAAGTTCCTGATTACTTAACGTAACATTTAAGTACATCTTACTAAACTTTGACGGCTGTCGGACAATATGCAAATCGGTATCCTTAAACAAATTATCCATTACCTCGTAGAATGTATTTTCGGCCAAATGCGCATTTTTCCCGCTATAATCCTGCCATTTCTTCCTTAATTTGTTTTCAAGGCTGCCCATATATCCGATATTGAAAGATTGAGTCCATTAGCAATTTTTTCAATAGTCACAAGTGTTGGAGATTTCTCACCTCGTTCTATTGCCCCAATATAAGTTCTGTGAAGTCCACAGAGATAGGCAAGCTCTGACTGAGAGATTCCCTTTGCCTTCCGATTTTGTGCGACAATTTTTCCAAAAATAATATTTATCTGGCTACTCATGATATGCAAAATTACAATGTTAACGACCTCAAAACAACACTCTAAAGATAGCACATTCTGAATTTTAAATGTATAAATACATACAATATCCCGCATAATTTGTAATTTTGCATAAAATCACAGTTTCAAGCAGACTATGCGACTTTTTTCAGCAGTGACAGCGGGCTTAATTATGCTTTTTTCGGTTTTACCGATAAGGGCAGAGTATGCTGTTGACTATCAGGCGTCTCTGACAGCAGGAGGCGGTCAGGGTGAATTTGCACCCTACTACATATCTTCACTCAATTCCGGACGATATTCCGGCCAATGGAACGGATTTCTGTCGGCAGGCATTTCACGCAGCCTTGACCTCGGCAGCAGGTTTTCCTACGGCTTCGGCGCCGAGTTTATGGCCGGCTACGGATCAGGCATCAAATATGAACGCTATGATGCAGCCTCCGCTTCATGGACCGACCATAAAATCAATCCTTCGGCCGCAAGGATTCAGCAACTCTACGCTGAAGTGAAATATCGCGGAGTTTTCCTTCGTGCCGGAATGAAAGACCACTCGAGCGCCCTGCTCAATCAACGTCTCACATCGGGCGATCTGGTTGAGAGCGGTAATGCCCGCGCTGTTCCTGAGGTGAGAGTTGGATTTATTGATTTTCAGAATGTGCCTTTCACACGCGGATGGCTTCAGATTCAGGGAGAAATTGCCTACGGAATCTTCACCGACAACCACTGGATCGAGGACCAGTATAACTACTTCAACACCCACATCTCCACCGGCGAATTGTATAACTATAAGCGATGCTACTTCCGCATTGCCCCGCAGCAACCGCTATCAGTCACGCTCGGAATGCAGGCCGCCGGTCAGTTCGGCGGAAAGGTGTCATGGTATGACAACGGCAAAGTGTATCGTTCTCAGAAAAGGAGAGTGAAAGCAAAATCATTCTTCAAAATGTTTCTTCCAACAGAGGATGGTACCGATGGCTATTACACCGGCAACCATCTTGGCTCATGGGATTTCAACGCACGTTACCGGTTGAAAAACGGCTCCGAACTCAAGGCATATTTCTCATGGCTATGGGAGGACGGGTCCGGTATAGGCAAACTCAACGGATGGGACGGACTCTGGGGACTCGAGTATAATTCGGGACGCAAATCCATTGTGTCAGGAGCTGTGGTTGAATACCTTGATCTCACAAATCAGAGCGGCCCTATCCACTATGCACCCAGTGATTTTGACGGAACTACACTGACCGGACAGGCAACCGGTGCCGACGACTACTACAACAATACCTCCTACGGCCCATACGCAAACTACGGCTTCACCATCGGCACACCTGCCGTGATGGGAATTCTGTATAACACCGGCGGCTACGGCCAGTTTCTCGCAAACCGCATGCGAGGAATCCACCTCGGCATCGAGGGAAGCATCACAAACTCTCTTGACTATCGACTCAAAGCCGGCTACCGCAAGGCATGGGGCAACGGTAAACTGACACTTCCACAGCTCCGCCATCTCACCTCAGTCATGGCCGAAATCACCTGGCGGATGGAGAAAATCAAAGGACTTTCACTCAATGGTCAGGCCGAAATAGACCGAGGCAATCTTCCGGCCAATGCAGCCGGTGTCATGCTTACACTCCGCTATGAAGGGCGTCTCAACTTTTAATTACAAATCTCCTATCACCCGATATGAAAAAAAACATCACAAGATTATTCCTCTTGCTGACAATACTTCTCCTCGGTTCATGCACCCATAACGATGGCGACATAGGCGAGCTGTTCGGATTTTGGCGGCTCGAAAAAATGCAGGTCAACACAACAGACGAAAATCTATATAGCGACACCGACGTGCAGCTCTACACTCTTGCATTTCAGAGCGATATAGTACTGCTCCAGACTGTATTGCCTCACGACGACTATCGGCGCGCATTCGGCTCATGGAGCTGCGACGCATCCCGGCTCATTCTCAACTTTGATCACTCCGACAACGATGACAACACAAAATATGACGTGCCTGAAGCGCTCGGATTCAATCCATCGGGTGTGACCGACTTTGAAATCCTCACGCTTTCGGGGTCTACATTAACACTCCGCTACACCGACCCCGACGCCAATGTCAGAACCTATTATTTCAAAAAGACCCGATGAATACACAACGTCAGATAAAAGGTAAAGTCCTTGTCACCGGAGCCGACGGTTTCATAGGCTCCCATCTTACACAGCGCCTGCTCGCCGAAGGCTATGAAGTCAGAGCGCTCTGTCAATACAATTCATTCAACAACTGGGGATGGCTTGAGGGCGTAAAATCCCCCGGTCTTGAGATAGTGACAGGCGACGTGCGCGACCCCAACCTCTGCCGTGAGATCTCACGCGGTATCGACACTGTGTTTCACCTCGCCGCTCTCATAGCCATTCCCTACAGCTATGTTGCTCCTGACAGCTATGTCGACACAAACATAAAGGGTACACTTAACATCTGTCAGGCAGCCCGTGACATGAATGTAAACCGTCTCATTGTCACCTCAACGAGTGAAGTTTACGGGACAGCTAAATATGTTCCCATTGACGAAAATCATCCCCGGCAGCCGCAATCGCCCTATTCGGCTACAAAAATCGGAGCTGATGCCATCGCACTGAGTTTCCACAATGCCTTCAGCCTTCCTGTGGTGATAGCACGTCCGTTTAACACCTACGGCCCCCGCCAGAGCGCCCGCGCAATCATCCCTACAATCATAACTCAGATTGCTTCCGGAATGACCACCATTAAGGTGGGCGATCTCACCCCCACACGTGACTTCAACTTCGTCACCGACACCGCCGACGGTTTCATAGCACTGGCGCGCACCGAGGGCATCGAAGGACGTGACATCAATATTGCCACATCAACGGAAGTGACCATGCGGCAGACTCTCGAAACCATTGCCCGCGTGATGGGGCGCGAAGTGGAATTCGTCACTGATCCGCAGCGACTCCGACCCGCAGGCAGCGAGGTGTTCCGTCTGTGTGGTGACAATTCACTCATCACGTCACTCACGCCCTGGCGTCCGCGAATAAGTCTTGAAGAAGGTCTGCGCATTACGGCTGATTGGTTCACAAAGCCGGAAAATCTTGCCAAATATAAGCCGGAAATCTATAACCGATGAATCGGAAACTCAACATACTCTTTCTCGGCGGCGCAAAACGTGTGGCGATGGCCCGCCTGCTCATTGAGGCCGGAAAACGCCTCGACACCGACGTTGAAATCTTCGGCTATGAACTCGACAGCCGTGTTCCGCTTGCTTCAGTCGGGCGGATACTGCCCGGCCTTCGTTGGAGTGACCCGCAGCTCGACCGGTCATTGCAAGAGATTGCTGATCGATGGAACATCGACATGATGCTCCCGTTTGTCGACGGAGCCATCGAGCCTGTGGCACGCTTCATCAACCGGTGTCACGGGGTTGTTTCTCCCGTGAGTCCAACCGACGTATCAGCCATATTTTTTGACAAAATCCGATCAGCCGAAGCATTTGAGCATGCTTCGCTCCCTATCCCTGCCACATTCAGAGGCATCCCGACGTCATATCCGGTCATAGCCAAACCGCGCTTCGGCTCTGCATCCAAAGGGATTGTCATTATCCGCAGCCGCGAGGAATTTGACCGTGCCGGAATCGCCGCAGACAAATATCTTGTGCAGGAATACATCGCAGACCGGACCGAAATCACTGCCGACTGCTTTATTGGAGCCGACGGAGAGATTCTGGCCGTTTCACCTCGAATCCGGCTCGAGACTGCGGGCGGTGAAGCCGTCAGGACCATAACCATTTCTGACCCGGAGTGTGTGAGCCTTGCCGAAAGAGTGATAGGTTCACTCGGTTTGCGCGGAGCCGTGACAATCCAATTTCTGCGCGACAATGCCGACGGACGGCTGATGCTTATGGAGATAAATCCTCGGCTCGGCGGAGGAGTGGTAGCGTCAATCCATGCCGGTGCCGACATTGCATCCCTTATTATCGGTCAGTGGCTCCGGCTTCCACTCAAGCGGCTCTACGCCCTGCCGGATGTGCTGACTACACGCTATCTTCAAGAAGTAGTATTTTTTCCAGATGAAAACTGACAGTCATATCATAATAATAGCTGAAGCCGGTGTGAATCATAACGCATCGCTTGAGCGCGCCCGCCGTATGGTGATCGAGGCCCGCAATGCAGGAGCTGACTACGTAAAATTCCAAACCGCTGTGCCTGAATTGGTTATCTCGTCAATAGCACCCAAAGCCGAATATCAGAAAGAAACCACGGGCGCAGGTGAGAGTCAGCTCGACATGTGCCGGGCAATTCATCTGCCGCTTTCGGCCTACCGCGAACTCGCCGATCTATGCCATGAGGTCGGGATAGGATTCATGAGTACGCCCTTCGACCTTGTATCAATCGACACTCTTGCCGAAATAGGTCAGGACTACTGGAAAATCCCATCAGGAGAAATCACAAACCTCCCCTATCTCCGCAAAATAGCCTCAAAGGGAGGACGGGTGATTCTCTCGACCGGAATGTCAACCATTGAGGAAGTGGAGCAGGCGGTTAACATCCTTGAGCAGAACGGAATCCCGCGCAGTGACATCACCTTGCTCCACTGCACCACACAATATCCTACCGCCATGACCGATGTTAATCTTCTGGCCATGAACTCACTCCGCTCACTCGGCTGCGGAGCCGTAGGTTACAGCGACCACACGCTCGGAATAGAAATTCCGGTTGCTGCGGCTGCTCTCGGAGCAGCAGTGATCGAGAAGCATTTCACACTTGACCGTAATCTGCCCGGCCCCGACCATAGGGCTTCGCTTGATCCGGCCGGACTCGCGGCGATGGTCAAAGCAGTGCGCAACGTAGAAGCAGCTCTCGGCGACGGCGTCAAGCGAGTGGCCGACGGCGAAAGAGCAAATATTACAGTTGCCCGTAAAAGCATCGTGGCAGCCCGCCCAATCTGTAAAGGTGAAATTCTGACCGAAGAAAATATCACCGTCAAGCGACCGGGCAACGGCATCTCACCCTTGCTTTGGGATACCGTCATCGGCACACGTGCAGTGCGTGATTTCCCCTACGACTCTCTGATTGAACTTATCTGACCTCCCCGTTTCAGCATGAAAGAATCACTCCGCCTGTCGCTGAATCAGAAATTGCAGCAACGTCTATCGCCGCTGCAAATGAAGTTTGTGCGTCTGCTGGAGATGAACACACCTGAAATTGAGGATGCCGTCCGCCGCGAAATTGATGAGAACCCGGCCATCGAGGTGATTGACTCCGGCCCGACAGACCGGAACGATGACTTCACCGAAACTGCCGACGAACTGATGCGGGCCGATTATAAGGACGATGATGAGGTGCCTTACTATAACCGCTCGGCCTCAAACCGGAGTGCCGACGATCAGTATTATGAACCGGTAGCCATGGCCTCGCCGATGTCGCTCCTCGAATATCTCACAGCACAGGTCAATCAGATGACCATCCCTGACGAAACGGCAGCGGCTGCCACATATATCATCGGCAACATTGACCCGAACGGCTATCTCACCCGTCCGCTCCGCAACATTGCCGACGACATAGCTTTCACCACCGGAGTTGAAATTCCATACGAAATCTTTCGTGAAGGCTTGCGTATCGTGCGTTCTCTTGACCCGGCCGGAGTTGGAGCCATTGACCTGCGCGACTGCCTGTCGCTCCAGCTTGAGCGAATGCCTGATTCTGAAGCCGTGGCTACCGCCCGGGAAATCATTTCCGACTACTTCGACCTATTCTCGCTCAAACACTACGACCGGCTATCGTCGGCTCTCGGCATCACAACCGACCGCCTGCGCCAAGCCGAAGCCATCATCCGGTCACTCAATCCCAAACCGGGAGCCGATATAGGCGGAGATCCGACCGAGGACCGGACCCGACACATCATTCCCGATTTTCTTGTGGAAACCGACGGCGAAAATATCACCGTCACACTCACAAACTCCCTGCCTGAAATGCAGATTGAGCGGACATTCCGCTCCGATCCCGCCGACTCCGAAGCCAAAGCTTTCATTGCCCGACGCCGCGAGGAAGCTACCGACTTCATTGACATGCTGCGATTACGCGCTGAGACACTTTTCAATGTGATGAGCGCAATAGTCAGGATTCAGCGCGCCTTTTTCCTGACCGACGACGAATCAGAACTTCGCCCGATGGTGCTGAAGGACGTCGCCGCTCTGACAGGCTACGATCTCTCAGTCATTTCACGCGCCACAGCCGGAAAATATGTGGCAACCGGCTCGGGAATATATCCTCTGAAATATTTCTTCAACGAAGGAGTCGCAAAATCGGACCCCGACGCAGCTTCGACACACACATACCTCGCCGCCATACGCCAACTGATTGAAAACGAGGACCCCGCATCGCCGCTCAGCGATGATGCCATAGCTGCTCGACTCACCGCTGACGGACTCAACATAGCCCGCCGCACAGTGGCAAAATACCGCGAGCGCCTATCCATCCCCGTTGCCCGCCTCCGCAAAAAGCTCTGACCAACCCCGAGGTCAAAATCGGAAGCAATTACGGCTATATACAAAAAAGAGGCTGTGTCAATTTTAATATTGACACAGTCTTAAAATCAAGTATGGACCTCTTATAGGGAATTATTCTTAAGGAAATTTTCAATGTAAATCTCCGTATCAGAAGGGACTCCGGTAGGGGCGACTAAACAGTGCTTTACCCCCATTCCTTTCAACCAGTTTTCAATTATTGATTGCATTATCGATTGTTGATC
>CAZKNK010000066.1:0-2452 GCA_964554195.1 uncultured Staphylococcus sp. | reverse complement strand
CATTTCAGGAGCAACCTCAAGGACAAGAACCTCAAGATTATCCAATCCGTCCCGACCTACAATCAGAGAGGTCCCGGGCTTTGTAATATTAGTCCGACTTATATATGAATAGCTGTTTCCATCTTGCTTCAGATTCTGCTTATGATAAATATAACCGTCCGTCAGAATCACAAGAATATTTCTGTAATCCTCTTTAACACAAAGATTGTCAACACTCTTATTCGTAAAGAAACCCCAAATATCGCATCCTTCAAATTTATTTTGCTTATTTGCAAGCGAATAAATTTGACTGAGATTTGCATCAATGGTTTCCTTCATTTTAATAAGAGCTTCTTTCTTAGCTCCGCCTTGTAATTTCGCAAGATCTACATTGAGACCCTTCGCCAATGTGGTTACTTCACTGTTAGTAGGTGTAGGATAAAAGAAAATATTAAATCGGTTTCTACTCTGTAATAATTTTCCGTCCTTATATGACTCAGAAATAAAATTATCAATCAATATATTAATTAGCGCAGTATCGCGCTCAATCTGATGTGGAACTTTCGAATCAATAATGCGGTCTGACAGATCTATAAATACCGAAATATTCAAAGGGGGTTGGGATTCTTTTATAATTGGTGGCTTACAACAACAAAATGGGGTTGCAATTAATAAAACAATAGCTGAAAGTGCAAAAATTAATTTAGATGTTTTCATATTCTGTAATTTTATTCGTTAAAAAGATTACTCATTGAAGTATCAAACACTTGTCGAGCCATTTCCTGTTCTGAACTTGGTCGGCTCAGGCCGTTCATCATCGACATCCAACCGGCAAAGAAATCATTGAGCGCGGTCTTGATAATTTGAGGATTAAATTGCTTGCTTGATGACAGCAACTCGGTGAGCGAGTCAATTTTGTGTTCGTTAGCTGTTATTCTGCCCTTACAGTCAATTATGCTGTTTTTCTTCTCAGCGATTGAAGAATTAAGCGACTCAATAGACGCATTCAGGATTTTAATTTCCTTTTCGTTTGATCTCAACTCTCCGTAAGCGGTAATGGTCATATCGAAAACCACACCCCATATCATATAGACAATAAATCCGCAAAAGATCACAGCCCAAACATTAAAGTCTCCGATCGCCATTTCAACACTGTAATCAGGAAAAATACCGGGCTTAGTTATAATTTCAATATAATAAATCTTCTCGGCAATTAGATAAGCAAGAATGCAGTCAAATACAAATGTAATGACAATAATTGATCCCATTTTGACGTATTTAGTCCAAGTATTCTGCACCGAAAAATAATGCAATGAATAACCGAGAGCCATAAATATTATAGGAGCAGTCGTTATAAAAATCAACTGACCAAATCCGGCTGCCAAAGAATCCGGTATCGAATTGGCATAAAACATCGCATCACCAATTCCAATTCCATCACTGAAATTTCTGAAAAAAGCGGAATAAAATGTAGAACTATAAAATATAAAAAGATAAACAGTCAGAATCGTTAGGATAACACATCCTATAATCATCTTCACGTTAGTCATTTTGTTAACCTCTCCATTTCGGGCCTTTGCATCCTCGAGTTGCTCACGGACATCTGCTATTTTCCGTTTATCATCTTCAATACCGGCTTCGAGCTGCTCAACCATAGCCCGTTCCCGATCATTTTTCTGACGAAGATTGTCAATTTCACTTCTGCGTCGAGAGATTAGTTCATCCTGAATACTCTTGTCATCAAACTGGCGTTTCTTCTCCTGATTATATATGCGAGTCAAAAAAGCGCCCAAAGCATGCACACTTGCTGTGACCTTACCGCAAATCCTTGTACCGTAATAAACATAAGTTTCCCCATCCTGAATAGAGTCTTGTATAGGATACCCCGGCTGTGAGGATGGCTTTTCCGCAATAGTAGTGGTGGTGAAAAGTTGTGAAAGTGATGAGATTTCCATTTTTTCAATTATTAATTGCATTTAGAATTTGGTCAACAGTCATATTTTCCTTGACAGCCGAGAAAATATATTCAGCTATCGCATCAGCATTGGATTCAAGAAATCCCATCTTTATGATATATTTTCTCATCAGTGAAACCTCAGCCGGGTCTATTTCATTGTCAGCCAGCGCAATTTCGGCAAGATTCATAAGGAGTTGAATTTTATCCCTCAGAGTATCAGGAAACATAAACGATGACCCTGCATCCCTGACGGCCATAGTGATTTCAGCCGATGTGAGACCATACTGTTCCATTCCGATTTTATAGAGCTTATCCATTTCATGAGCATCGATTATGCCGTCGGCAAGCACCATACAGTAAAGACTGATAAATTGTGATTTAACTATAGGATCCATAGCGATCATTCCGTGCGTTCTCATCTCATCCTCCGTTGAAAAGAAATCATTTTGATTTTGAGTAAATAAAAAGGTGTGAGGATTGTATCTTGTTTTATCCTAAAGTCAGGTCTTCGCATTA
>CAZKNK010000065.1:0-11925 GCA_964554195.1 uncultured Staphylococcus sp. | reverse complement strand
TTTTTTTGCATAATTTCTTGCAAGTCGCCCCGTTATGATGTAACTTTGTGGCCGAATTCTAATATCACTCCATAGTTATGAAACATCTCGACATTATTCTTGCAGAAAAGTTACTTAAAATCAGTGCGATTAAACTTCAACCGGAAAATCCTTTCACATGGGCATCAGGATGGAATTCTCCGATATATACGGATAACCGAAAGACTCTCTCATTCCCGGAAGTCAGAAATTTTATCAAGGTGGAGTTGTGCAGAATGATTCTTGAAAATTTTGAGGATTTTGATGCTGTGGCCGGAGTTGCAACCGGAGCTATTGCTCAGGGCGCTCTCGTAGCAAATGCTCTCGGACTGCCTTACGTGTATGTGCGTTCCACTCCTAAGGACCATGGTCTTGAAAATCTGATTGAAGGTAATCTCGTGCCGGGTCAGCGTGTGGTGGTGATTGAGGATCTTATCTCTACCGGTGGCAGCTCGCTCAAGGCTGTTGAAGCGATTCGCAATGCCGGATGTGAGGTCAAGGGTATGGCTGCGATTTTCTCTTATGAATTTCCTCTTGCCAAGCATAATTTCCATCAGGCGGGCGTGAAGCTTGTCACTCTTTCAAACTATACTGCGCTTATCACGGCAGCTCTTGAGTCAGGTTTCATCCGCGAAAAGGATGTCGAGACTCTCCGTATGTGGCGCGAGAATCCTTCAGAATGGACTCCAAAGAAATCTATTGACTGATCATGGCTAAATATACCGGAAAATCCGTTAAGGTCAACCGACCGGCTGCCGAACTTTACGGTCGTATTTCTGACCTGTCGTCTTACAAGGATATGGTTGAAGCTCTTCCAGAGGAGCAGCGTTCAAAGATTGCCGGAATCAATTTCACGGACGACAGCGTTTCGTTTGATACTCCCGGAGTGGGTCAGCTTAAATTTGTGATTGATGAACTCGTTGAACCGTCGCGCGTGTCGTTCAAGGCTGCCGGCTCGCCTGTCCCGCTTCAGCTTAGTGTCGATCTCCGCGAAACAGCACCCGGTGAGACAGAACTGACTCCGGCTATCGACATTGAAATACCTGCCGTGGTGCGTCCGTTTGTCGGTCCTAAGATTCAGGAGGCGGCTGACCGCTTCGGCGAGGTGTTTGTCACTATCGTGAAATGAAACTGCTCCGCATCCTTCTTGCCGTGATGGTGATGGCTGGGGTCATGCAGGCGTGTGATTCGCTTGATGACGACCGTGTGCCATACGCTCCCGTACGAGTGACGTTCACTACTGAAGGAATGTGGGACCTTTATGGAGTACACGGCGCTACGTCGTGGAAACGTTATATCAAATCTGAGAGCATTCCCTACGGATTCCGCTATGCTGCCCTCGACTATACCGGCTATGGCGGATTACTTGTGGTGTGTGACATTATGGGCGACGAGCAGGTGTATGACCTTACATGTCCTGTGGAGTCGCCACGCATATCGCGGATTACTATTCCGGAGGGGCAGACCGTGGCGATGTGTCCGGAATGTAAAAGCACCTATGAGGTTTTCTCAAACTATGGAGTCCCTCTTTCAGGTCCCGCCGCCCGACATGGATATGGTCTCAAACGCTATCATATCGTTTTTGGCGGCCCGGGTGAATACAGGGTCATCACCCGTTGAAAATACAGTCATATTTAGTGAGCAGTTCCACCGGATGCAGTGACTGCTTGGCCCGACGCAGACCTTCGTCACCGGCATCCTCCTCCCGGTTTACGTAGCGCAACTCGGGGTGAAGCGACCGCATGGCGGCTGCAAATTCCCGGCAGATGGTCTCACCCGCACCGGCTACGTTGTGGTTCATCTTTTCGATATGCTCAAACACCGTGTCACCGATGCGTTCACCCACGGCAAATGCCACGATTCCGTCAGCGGGAGTTGTAAGCACAATCCCTTCAAACGGGTAGCTGCCATAGTTGTCAAGCACCTTCATCACCTGACTCTGCTCAAATGAAGCTGTGTCGGACTTATCAGGATCGGTGTGGAATCTGACATAGAAGTCTCTTACGGCAGGGAGCAGGTCAGGCGTAAGCGGTTCAGCTTTCCAGCCCGGATTATCGGACATAAATCGGTTGACGTGGTTGCGCTTCTTATTATATTTCTTTCCTGCGAAATCTGCAAGATCGTCAATGTTGTAGAGATAGTCGCTCCAGTCAGTGAGTTGCTCGGCCTTGAAACCCAGTGTCTCCAGTTCTCTTGCCTGAGATTCGGTCACTGCTGAGAAACGGAGCTGAATGTGGTTTGCCGCACAATATTGCCGGAGCATTTCCACGGATTGCCGCAGGTTCATCCGTCCCACGGGTACGGCAAACGCCGGCGACTTTTTGTCGGCCTCGCTCACGCCTTTGATGAAAAGCGTATCATCTGCTATCGCGTAACTGTAGCTGAAATAGTCAACCCACATCAGGATTCCGCCTATTGAGTAGTCACACGTCCGCCCGGAGGCATAGCGAATGAGTAAGTCGGAGATTCGGCTGATGTCGGTCGTGGTTATCTTGCGGAAGTTAAGCGTGACCGCATCCCGTCGGTGTGAGGTCAGTCGCTTCAGTGCTGTTCGTTCTGTTAATAGTTGTCGCATAGTTGTCTGTTTTTATATCCCTATCGGAAAAAATTAATCTATATCCCTTTATAATTATAACGCATGAGGCGCCGTTATGGTTGCTTGGCCGGAGCTTCCTGACCGCTTTCGGGCCATTCTTGCATATCATTAACACTTTGAAGGGATGAAAAACCGGAAATTATCATTAAATTTGTAGTCAATCATTACTCCCCGATGGAAAACTATATAGTATCAGCCCGAAAATATCGTCCGGCCACATTTGACTCCGTGGTAGGACAAAAGGCGCTGACAGCCACGCTCAAGAATGCAGTAGCGACGGGGCGCCTTGCTCATAGCTATCTGTTTTGCGGTTCGCGCGGCGTCGGCAAGACCTCATGCGCCCGAATTTTCGCCAAGACAATAAACTGCGAGCATCCTACTCCCGACGGTGAGGCTTGCAATGAATGTGATTCATGCCGGTCGTTTAACGATGGAAATTCAATGAACATCATTGAACTCGATGCCGCGTCAAACAATGGTGTGGATGACATCCGCATACTTGTTGATCAGGTTCAGGTTCCCCCATCGACAGGACGCTATCGCGTCTTTATCGTCGACGAGGTCCACATGCTCTCCACTCAGGCGTTCAATGCTTTTCTAAAGACGCTCGAGGAACCACCTTCCTACGTCATTTTTATCCTTGCTACGACCGAGAAGCATAAGATTATCCCGACCATCCTGTCACGCTGTCAGATTTATGACTTTAACCGCATTTCGGTTCGTGACATCATTGACCATCTTGCTTCAGTGGCGCGGAACGAAGGATTCACAGCTGAACCGGCCGCTCTTAACGTGATAGCCCGAAAGGCCGACGGCGCCATGCGCGATGCCCTTTCGATATTCGATCAGGTGGCGGCATCGTCGCGCGGCAACATCACCTATGCCTCGACCATCGAGAACCTCAATGTGCTTGATTATAACTATTTCAACCGTCTGCTCGACTGCTTCCTTGAAGGACGAGTTACGGACACTTGGTTGATTTATAAGGAAATACGTGACCGCGGATTTGATTCTCACTTCTTCATTGTCGGGCTGGCCGACTATCTCCGTGACCTGATGGTGGCGATGAGTCCCGATACAATCTGTCTGCTTGAGACCGACGACGAAGCCCGTCAGGCAATGGCAGCAACCGCCGCCAAATGTACGCCCGACTTTATTCTGCGCGCCATGAAACTGTGTAATGAAGCCGACCTCAATTATCGTGAAGCATCCAACAAGCAGTTTCTCGTTGAACTTACGCTCGCCAAACTGTGCCAATTATGCAGCCCATCCCCTGATGAAGCTACCGGGAAAGGTGATGGGCAACTGAAAAAAATAGCTGTTCCGGCAGCCTCCTCCGCGACGTCCCAACCAACGGCAACATCCCAAACATCTGCGACATCTCAACCAACCTCGACTTCTCAACCCTCCCATGAGCCGCAACAGGCGACTTCAATCCAACCGGCTCCCACGCCTGCCAAGCCTATCCATGCGGCAGCTCCTCCGCCTCCGGCCCGTCCGTCCAGAACTCCATCGGCCCGACGGACGCCCGCCCAGACCGGCGGACGGACACCGGCATCATTCTCCATCAGTCAACCCGTAGCGACTGCATCCGCTTCCGAACATCCGGAAACTGCTTCGACACCTGCGGCCAAACGCGACAATGCTTTCAGTGACGAGGCTCTCCACGCCGCATGGCAGAGCTTCATGGACGCTCGCCCGACTGAACGAATACTTGTCAACACCATGCGCGCATCCTTCCCTCAGTGTAAGGATGGCACGAGTTATATAATGATGGTGGAAAATGAGAAGCAAGCTGAGCTGATGATGCAATCCATGCCTGAACTTCTTGCTTTTGTCCGTGATGCGGTCAGGAATGATAATTTTACCCTTGAGGTTGAAATCAATCAGGGTGAAGCCTCGCCCCACACATGGAATGACCGCGAGGTGATGAATCACATGCTTGAAACCATTCCGGCTCTGAGTGAATTTGTAGAGAACTTCAAGCTTTCGGTCGGCTGACAGGCCTTACGGACAAGTCCTGTGGAGTCGGGTTGTCACGTCATCCTCATTGACTCCGAAAGCAATTCCAGTCCGGCACCGTCGAGAGTACAGAGAAGATAAATGCCTTCCGTCCGCAGCCTGACACCGGTGACGGATGTTTCGGTCATGTCGCAGTCCCACAGCGCCCTTCTTACCCCGTCAAATGTCAGTATGGTCATGTGCGTTCCGTCCACCGCTTTCACCGTTACGGTTATGCGTCGGGGTTCACGGTCATAATCAATACGTTCAACGTTCCCACCCGTCAGGCTTTCAAGCGCCTGACGCGGATTCTCACGTCCGCTGACCTTCTTCAGTGCAGCCTCTTCTATGCCACGTTCGCTGCCGGCCATTTCTCGCTTATATTCGGCAGCTTCCTCAAATGCCTGCATCACATATTCCCGTTCACCCTCATGAAGCAGTTTGGGGTAGGGCGACGGCTTGAAGTCAGTGTGATAATACAGACTTCCGCGCTGAAGAGGCTTGAACGGAACCGGAGCGCGCTGAAGAACCCTCAAACGCAACCACGGAATGCGCGAATGATGTTTCGGCCACTTCCTCAGGTCGTTGCGCGGATCCACCTCTGAAGCGAAATCCAGATCCGTACGCTCTATTTCCAGCTTGCCGATCATCTGCGCCACCGGAGATGATGCATAGAAAAACACAAGGTCGCCCGGCTCAAACTTGAAGTGTGAAAACGAGGGCCAGTCAATGGTTTCTCCCGGCACCAGAGCCTCCTTCATCCTGAAATGGTCAGGCTTAGTAGTGAATACCCATTCTCTCATGACTGTTATTTTGATTTAAAGCAGGAAAGCTGCACCTTGCGGCACAGCTTTCCGAAATATTGTTAACTTATTCGAGGTTTGATTCTCGGTTCAGGAATCAGTCGTCGATTGTGCAGATTGCAACGCGGTTCCAAGACTCTTCGGTGAACATTGTTCCGATGCCCTGACCTTCGGCCTGGATGCGGTCAGCTGCGACGCCATACTTGTTGATGAGTGAGTTCTTCACGCTCTCTGCACGAGCTTTGGCAAGACGTTCGTTAACTTCGATAGAACCGTCGGGTGAAGCATAGCCCTTGATGACAACCTTAGCGTCCTTGTGGTTCTTGAGGTAAGCGGCAACCATTTCAACGTTAGGCATCTGGTCGGCAGTGATCTTGCTTGAGCCGAGGCGGAAGAATACATAGCGTACGGAGGTGAGGGTATTGGTTTCTTCCTTCACGATGGTAGCGGGTTTCGACTGGCAAGCTTCGAGGGCGGCAGCGAGTTCAGCAGCGTTGGCGTTTGAAGCGGCGAGAGCCAGAGCGGTATCGTCAAGAGCAGCGCGGAGTTCGTTTACACGACCGTTAAGAGCTGCAATTTCAGCAGAGTTGTCGGGGATGGTAACACAGGGGAAACCTTTGCCGAAGTTGTAGGTAAGACCTACGAGGCAGTTGAAAGTAGCTGATTTAGAATCGTAGCCAACCGAGGTCTGAGCAATGTCATTGCCGGTCATGCGCCATGCTACATAAGGCTTGAGCGAGAGGGTAACTTTCTGTGAGAGATTGAAGTTGAAGTTAAGACCTGCTTTGGTTACGAAATAGTTGTAGTCCTCAGCCTGGCTCTTTGCCCAGTAATCATGACCCCAGCCTGCACCGGCTACAGCGTCGAGAGAGAATACGCGGGGATTGCAGCTGAATCCGCAGAAGAGGTTGGTGAGGTTAACCTTACCGTAGGCACCTACGTATGAATTGTCAAATGCAGTGTTGCTGCGCACGGCGTTGTCCCATGAAGAAGTGTTGACTCCGAAAAGACCTTCAACACCAAGTCCGAAAACGGGGGAAATCTGCTTTTCAATGTGCATACCTGCTACACCGCGCATATTGCCGAAGAAAGCATGGTTTGTGAGAGGAGTGGCAACACCACCATCGAGACCGATTGACCAGTTGTCACCGAAGTTTGTATGCTCGACTGCTGTCTGAGCGTTTGCAGCGGCTGCAAATGCGAAAGCTGCGGAAAGGATTAAATACTTTTTCATTGTTTTAGCGAATTTTGTTGTTGATAAAACTGTTACTTTGCCCTCAAAGAGGAAATTTTTTAAATTTAGTTTATACTGTTTTAAGTTAAAATTAATGTTTTCGAGCAATTTTTTAACTGCTTCTGATTTACTAACAACGGTCGACGCAAAAAGGTTGAAAAAAACATGAATTTTTTTTTGCTTTTTTTATAATGGAGGGATTTTATGTAACTTTGCAGTAATTATGAACTACAGAATTTTTCCCCCTGAAGGTTGGCTTGAGGCCACTGTGACACTGCCTCTGTCAAAAAGCATGAGCGCCCGGGCGCTTGTGATCAACTCATTGGCCGGAGCGGTTCCGGATTGTGACGGAATGGCTGAATGTGACGACACCCGGCTGATTGCCGTGGGGCTGAGCCATGAAGCGTCGGGGCTGATCAATGTCGGAGCAGCCGGGACTGCCATGCGTTTCCTGACGGCCTACTATGCCGCTCGGCCCGGAGCGGAGGTGACGCTTGACGGCGACGAGCGTATGCGCCGGCGACCGATCGGTCCGCTTGTCAAAGCACTCCGTCAGGTCGGTGCCGAGATAGAATATGTCGGCCAAGAGGGATTTCCACCTATAAATATAAAGGGACGCCGGTTACATGGCGGCTGTGTGGAGATGGACGGCTCGGTCAGCTCGCAGTTTGCCTCGGCAATCATGATGGTTGCCCCGCTGATGGAGCAGGGACTCCGCATCACCCTGCGTGGCGAGATAGTTTCACTTCCATATATCATGATGACCCTATGGATGATGGAGCAGGCAGGAGCCAAGGGCGAATTCTACGGCGGCGATACCGTGGAAATTGCTCCCGGCGAATATTCTCCTGTCCGCTTCACGATTGAGGGTGACTGGAGTGCTGCCGCGCCCTGGTATGAGATTGAGGCTCTTTCGAGCGGAGAGGTGGTGATTTCAAACATTGCTGCTGACAGTATTCAAGGTGACAGCGCGCTTGCCGGTTTGTTTCACAAGGTCGGTGTTATAACCGATTTTGATCCTGATGAAGCCGACGGGACGCTTCTCACCGTACATCCTGACCCTGATGCGCGCCTTGACATTGACCTTTCCGCTACGCCTGACATAGTTCCTTCACTGACGGTGGCCTGCTGTATGCTCGGATTGCCGTTCCGCTTTTCAGGACTTGCCACCCTTGCTCTCAAAGAATGTGACCGTAAGGCCTCGTTGGTGGCAGAGATGCGTAAAATCGGTGTGGAGATTGCAGAAGAGGCCGTCGGCGTGATTTCATGGGACGGGCGTCGACATCCGGTCTATGAATTGCCGCGTTTCGCCACTTACGGTGACCACCGCATGGCTATGGCTCTCGCTCCGGTGTCGGTCTACATCCCCGGAATAGTGATTGAGGATGTCGAAGTGGTCAGCAAATCATATCCCGGCTTCTGGGATGACCTTGCATCGGCGGGATTCACGTTGCTTGACGGTGACGCGCCTTTGGACGCCGGTGACGATGATGAAGAAGAGGAGGAAGCCCGATGACCGGTGCAATCATAATCCTTGCCGCCACAGTGCTGACCGGATTGCTGTTGTGGCTGTTTCATAAGCCCGACGCCGCGACGAAAACCACAGGAGAACCCTCCGTGACCGATGAGAATGAATCAGAGTGTTGCGGCCTGCATGAGATATGCGAGAAAAAGAGCAGGATAGCCGCGGAACCAATTTATTTTGACGATGAGGAACTTGATCGTTTTGCGGGTCGTTCCGGTTCGGACTATACCGATGCTGAAACCGAAGAATTCCGTGAGGTGCTTTACACCCTTCTGCCCGACGACATCGAGTCGTGGGGATTCAGTCTTCAGGCCCGCGGGGTAGAAATGCCGTTGCCGATACGCGACGAGTGGGTTATGCTCGCCTCTGAAAACAAAAAGAAATGATGGAACTTCTCCGATATGAATTTTTTCAGAACGCATTGATCGGAATCATACTCCTATCAATAAGTTCGGCCATGATAGGCACCTACGTGGTGTCGCGTCGGCTTGTGGCTATTTCCGGTGGAATCACACATGCCTGTTTCGGCGGACTCGGGCTGGGCTACTTTTTAGGTATAAATCCAGTGTTCACAGCCATAGTGTTTGCCGTCGGGTCAGGATTAGGTGTAGAGTGGATGTCGGCCACACGCCGTATCCGTGAGGACTCCGCCATAGCTGCCGTGTGGGCTACGGGCATGGCTCTCGGAGTGCTGTTTGTGTTTCTTACTCCCGGCTATGTCCCCGAACTGAATTCCTTTCTGTTCGGCAACATCCTGACAGTCACCGCTACTGACCTGATTGGGTTTGGCATATATACCGCACTACAAATTGCACTGTTTGCCCTGGGCTTCCGCATGATTGTTGCCGTGGCTTTTGACCGCGATTTTGCCCGTGTTCAGGGTCTGCCGGTCACGGTTATCAATGTGACCATGACTGTTATGACAGCAGTGTGCATAGTGCTGACCATCCGCATGGTCGGTATAATGCTTCTGATGTCGATGCTTGCCCTGCCGCAGATGATAGCCGAAATCAGGTTCCGACGCTTCCGGTCCATTATGTTTGCTTCGATAGGCATATCGCTTGCCGGATGTGTGGGCGGACTTTTCTTAGCGACAGTGATTGATGTGCCATGCTCGGCGCTGATAGTGCTTCTGCTTGTGGGCGCCCTGCTGATTTGCAAAACTATAGCGGTCGCACGATTGTTGATTAATGAAAACCACAATAATTAATTTAAAAGAATAAAACAGATTATGAAAACAGGCGATAAGATTCCGGAGCTGCTCGGTATCGACAAGGATGGCCATGCTGTGACCGACGAGGTTTTTCAGGGACGCCCCTTGGTGGTGTATTTTTATCCGAAGGACAACACTCCCGGCTGCACGGCTGAAGCATGTTCGCTGCGCGACGACTATGAAGCCATCCGCGAGCGCGGCTATGTGTTGATAGGCATCAGCAAGGATTCACCTGCAAGTCATGAAAAATTTGCAGCCAAGCATCAACTGCCGTTTCTGCTGCTCAGCGACGAGTCTACTGAGGTGAATCAGGCGTGGGGCGTATGGCAGAAAAAGAAAATGGCCGGACGTGAGTATATGGGAACGGTCCGAACCACCTTCATAACTGATGCCGCTCATCGGATTGTCGACATCATCACCAAAGTTGACACCAAGCGAGCGGGCGCCCAACTTCTGGAACATATTGAGAAACTGTAATTTGCAAAATACAAGTAACCTGATTATATTTGCTGAATAAAATCACATAAATGATATAAGTTTTACAGACATATTCTGAGCTTTCAAGCTCTTATTCCTTTGACTGAAAACCGCCAAATTTCAAGACTTTACGGGAATAAGCACTTTGAGAAGTTCAGCCCTTGATCGGGCTGGATTTGTTGTGCTTTCTTGTGAAGTCGGGCGCTTGGCGGTGCCTCAGTCAGGAGAAGCATCATCAAACACCAGCTCGAATTTTTATGATTCATATCGGAAAACTCATCAAGGAAGAAATGGCCCGTCAGGAACGGACGCCGGCGTGGCTTGCCCGCAAGATCCATTGTCAGAGGCCTAATATATACTACATTTACGAGCAATCGTCAATAAACACAGATACTCTTGCACGGATTTCGGAAGCTCTCGGGGTGGATTTTTTCAAGCTGCTATCCGATTCGATGGATGGTGTAAAATAATTTTACTTTCCGGTTAAATTTCCTGACGCCGAGCTTGTATCAGAATAGCCGGCTTGGGATTAAATTTGCAGAATCATAATTCAAATTTTACAAAAATGAAAAAACTAATATTATCATTCATGTTAGTGGTCAGTTGTATCTTCTCACTGGCTGCAAGAGGACAAATGTGTACAATTTCCGGCTCAACTGACTCAATTATGGTGATTGACGATTCACTGTCCGGCTCCTCTGTGTCGGTTACTGTGTCAAATGACAGTAATGATACTTCGGCAAATGTTGTTGTTGAAGTAAGTGTAACGTATAGAAATAAAAGTCAAAAAACATTTACCGGTTACGGATTAGTCAAGCCGAATGGTCAAACCGAAATTCAGGTCCCTATTGACACTCAAAGTACAACAAATAACCCGATGATAGATTATTCGGTCATAAAGGTCTCCGGTACAAAGTGTAATTAACACCATTAGATAAATTAATTGAATTAATAAGATTGTTATGAAAAAGATTATTTTAGCCTTCACGCTGTTATTGGGAGCATCGGCAATCAGTATTGCTTCACACGGAATATCAGCCACGTCTGTAACAAATTCGGTTTCATCTTTGCCGAGAGAAGCAACCCACAGGGCTACATGTGTCACCAATCCGGATAATCTCAGAGCCGGACAGCAAGAAGTTTTTTTCTTTGCCTATGACAGTGATGGAGTGATATGGGTGTACGGAACACCAAGTGAAACGTTCTCATCTCCTATCCGTACCGTTCCTTCAGGTCGCTCGGATTTCAACTTCAAGTTTATGAGGGCCGGTGTGCTATGGTTTTTGCCCGCATAAGCAAGATTGAGCTAAATAATTACTTTAAAGCAGGTGGAGCAATGAATGTTTCCACCTGTTTTTTTTGATATAAATATCTGCGACGGAAGCGGCATTGCGGCAGTTGCCATTACTGGTGTTAACCTGGTTGCAATGCATTAGTTTGGTGTGAAAAAAAGGGCTACGCATTTGACCGCAGCCCATTTTTTTCATGAATCAAAGTCCGAACCGCAACTTAATTGTTCGTAGCGACCAGAGGTTGATCCGAGCAGATTGAATCGATTTCGAGAGGCAGAATCTGATCGGTAGCGTCGCTTTGTCCGGTCGAGTACTCCCATCCCTGTCTGAATCCTTCACGGAAATCAGGGTCGTTTACAACCGATTTTGTTGATGATGATGCCATTGCAATGATTACAAAACCTGCCAGTCCTAAGCAGTGTAGCATAAATGATTGTTTTTTTTCCATTGTAATATAAATATTAATGAAACAATAAAATAGACTGTCATGTCCAGGATGTCAAAGGTCCCTGGAATAATATCCGTAAGTTGTCCGGCTTCATAGAGTGGCCCGATAAGCAGGGCGGTAGTGCGCAGATATTTATTTTCAGATGTCGAGATGTAGCATAACAGTGATATATCCCATAGGGCATCCGGAAGATTATATAGAAGAAAATAGGAAAAACCGTTTTCGGGTAATCTGATCAGTGGCGTCTCGCTAATGAAATAATGAGTGAACCACACGGGTTTACGAAACAGGACATAGATTGCTGTTCCCATCATCATT
>CAZKNK010000064.1:0-12048 GCA_964554195.1 uncultured Staphylococcus sp. | reverse complement strand
AATCACAAGCTTTTCGTCTGTTAAAAATTTCATATCTTGATGTTTTTGGAAATTCGACATAAAATTACAACTATTTCCGCAAACAATGGTTCATTTTACTGAAAAAATTCTTTAATTCAACAAACTTTTGTGCGATAGCGTGTCCGGATGGGTTATTCGTATCGGATCGGCATATCGCGGTTGATGGATTGCTCAAGTGAGATAAGGGTTTCGGTACCGGTCACACCCGGGATGTTCTGGATGCGGTTGTTGAGGAGTTCCATCAGGTGTTCGTTGTCACGTGCATATACTTTTATCAGCATGGTGTAGGGTCCGGTGGTGAAATGACACTCCACAACTTCGGGAATCTTCTCAAACTCCGGAACCACAGAGCGATACATTGCTCCGCGTTCAAGGTTAACGCCGATATATGTGCATGTGCGGTAGCCGAGAACTTTGGGGTTAACCGTGTAGCCGGAGCCTGTGATGACATTGAGGTCAATCATCCGCTGGATTCGCTGATGGATTGCAGCGCGTGACACTCCGCATTCCTGAGCTACATCTTTGGAAGGGATGCGGGCGTTTTGCATAATAATTTCGAGGATTTTTCGATCAAGGTTGTCGATTTTTTCCATCTGATAGTAAATTTGAGTTTCTTATGCAAAAGTAATGCAAATTGTCAAGAAATCCTAACAATTTGTTGGTATTTTAACTAAAAAGTTGTATTTTTATTAACGAGAGGTCAAATCAGGTTGCGGATTATGGTGAATGTGACAATGACAGCAAGGAGTGAAAGGATGAAGATGCCGGAGGTGAAGAACCGGGTTAGGCGGGGAAAGCGTTCGGGATTGATTCCGGTGATAAAGAGCATGATGAGCAGCGGAATCTCGAGAATAAACAGCGGGTTATAAGCCCATGCTTCTGCAAACTGACCGTGAAGCATGGCATGGACGGCACGTTGAGTGCCGCAGCCCGGGCAGTCCCAGCCGGTGATGACTTTGAATGAACATTTAGGAAACCAGAGGCTTTCGACCGGGTCAAAAATTGCATACACGGCAACTATAACCGCCATAACCGCCGCGGCGAGAAGAATCAGTAGGCGACGGTTCTGTAATGTCATATCGGATTTGTCAGCAATGAGTAAACACTTATGAACGGGCAGCAGATCAAGGCTGTGACAAATGCGATGATGACCCAGATGAGTGCGCGATTCGACATTCGTTCGGCTTCAGCATAGTTGCCGCGATAATAGGCCGGCGACACTTTTGACGCATATATGATTGCTACAATGGCGATGGGCGAGCAACAGCAGATGGTGATGAGGATTGCCGGCAGGAGGTAGGTGGATGGCATGGGAGGTGCCGGTTCTTCTTGCGGGCGTCGGTAGTCGCGCGGGCGGTAGCGTTCAGGCTCAGTGACGGGTGGCGGTGGAGGGAGCGGAGAGCTATCACCGAACAGCACTTCAAGTTCGGGCAACAGGGCGGCCTCGGCCCAGTCATCCATGCCGTCATGCCAGACAGGGGTGGTGGGAGTGAGCTGCGGGTTGGCTATCACTTCCTCAAGAGTAACGGGACCGATGCGTTTGCCATCGATAATTAACCAGTAGGACATTGCTGAAAGATGGTAATGATATGAAATCCCGGCCGGACACTATTCCGACCGGGCGTATTACGGAATTTATTAGAAGTATTTGATTTCTGTGCCGAGGATGTCAGACAGCACGGCGTTGGCCAGACGTGAGGCTCCGATGCGGAAATACTCGTTGGTCTGAACCCACTTGTCGCCCAGAACGGTGCGGACAATGGTGTAATATTTGAGGGCTTCTTCGGTGGTGGAAACGCCTCCCGAAACTTTCACACCAACCATACGGCCTGTTTTCTCATAGTATTCGCGGATACATTCACACATTATATAACAGGCCTCGAGTGATGCGCCGGGATATTCCTTGCCGGTCGATGTCTTGAGGAAGTCGGCTCCGGAGTAGAGTGACAGTACGGCGGCGTCGCGTATGTTTTTGGCTGATTTGAGCGCGCCGGTCTCAAGGATGACTTTCATGATGGCGCTTCGGCAGGAGTGTTTCATTTCCTGAAGCTGGTCACATACTTCTTCATAGTCATGGTCAAAGAAGTCGCCCATTCCGAACACCACATCTATTTCATCGGCGCCTGCTTCAACAGCCAGACCGATTTCGGCAATTTTCACCTCGATGAATGTCTGGGCGGAGGGGAAGCTTCCGGCCACGGCGGCAATGTCGACGTCGCTACAGTCAAGGACGGTGCGGACGATGGGGACGAAGTTGGGGTAAACGCAGATGGCGGCAACGTTAGGGAGGTCGGGATGATCGGATTCAAAAGCGTTGACGCGCTCCACGAAGTTAGCCACAGACTGCTGCGAGTCGGTTGACTTGAGGGTGGTCAGGTCAATGGAGTTGAAGATGTTGCGATAGGTTTCGGGTTTGCGGTTTTCCTCAAGATGCTTGTCAAGGATTTCCTTTACTTTTGCTGCTATTGCCTCTTCGTCGGTGATGACGGTTGAGGCGTCGATAGCCTGTTGATATTTGTCTGCCATAATGAGAATTATTTATGAAGTTTAGGATTTTCAATGTGCCGGCGCGAGTCGCGGACAGTTTTTTTAGTTATGTTGCGCCGGAAAGCGTCGGTGAGGTCAACGCCGTTTTGATTGGCGATGGCGGCGATTACCCATAGCATATCGGCCAGCTCGTCGGCCAGGTCAAGAGATTCGCCCGGTTTTGCAGACTGATCGCCGTGGATGCGGGCCATGATTCTGGCCACCTCGCCTGTTTCTTCGGCCAGGATGGCCATGTTGGTCAGCGGGGAGAAGTAGCGAACGCCCACGGTGGTGATCCATTCATGGACAGTCTGCTGCATCTTTTCAAGTGTGAGTTCGGAATCGTGACTCATGACGTCTATTCGCGGTTTTTTGAATCTATAACAATGGTGACGGGTCCATCGTTCACGAGTGAAACCTGCATATCGGCACCAAACACTCCGGTGGCCGGTTTGCGGCCCGACATATCGGCGCATACCGAAAGGAAGTATTCATAGAGCGGCACGGCTATGTCAGGTGAGGCCGCGCGGATATAGCTCGGTCGGTTACCTCGGGCTGTGAGTGCGTAGAGGGTGAACTGGCTCACTATGAGCAACTCGCCGCCTATATCGAGAAGCGACCGGTTCATTACTCCTTCCTCGTCCGGGAAAATGCGCATTTTGAGTAATTTGCCTGCGAGCCAGTCGGCGTCAGTGCGGTCATCGTCAGTGCGGATTCCGAGCAGCACGAGCAGTCCGGCTCCTATGGAGCTGTGGACGCGGCCACTGATGGAGACCGACGCGGAACTGACGCGCTGCACCACAAGTTTCATTGTATTCCCGTGTAGTTTGACGGCGTGATGGCCCGTAGTTCCTCTTTTACACTCTCACTGACAGCAAGAGTCTCGATGAAATCGGCTATGCTCTTGGCGGTGATTCCGGTGTTGACGCGGGTGAGGGCCTTGAGTGTTTCGTAGGGTTTCGGATAGCCTTCTCTGCGCAGAATAGTCTGAATGGCCTCGGCCACCACGCTCCATGTAGCTTCGAGGTCGGCATCAATGGCGGGTCGGTTGAGAATCAGTTTTCCAAGACCTTTGAGGGTTGACGCAAAGGCGATGAGCGAATGAGCCATGGGGACACCGACGTTGCGGAGCACGGTTGAGTCGGTCAGGTCGCGTTGCAGGCGTGACACCGGCAGTTTTCCGGCCAGATGCGTGAGGATTGCGTTGGCAATTCCGAGATTGCCTTCAGAATTCTCGAAGTCGATCGGATTGACCTTGTGAGGCATGGCCGACGAGCCGACCTCTCCCTCCTTGATGCGCTGCTTGAAATACTCCATTGAAATATATAGCCAGATGTCGCGGTCGAGGTCGAGGATTATGGTGTTGATGCGGCGCATGGCATCAAACAGGGCGGCTAAATTGTCGTAGTTGGAAATCTGAGTGGTGTATTCTTCACGTACGATTCCGAGTTTCTCGCTTAAAAAGCGGGCGCCGAATCCGCGCCAGTCAATGTCAGGAAATGCAACATGGTGTGCATTGAAATTACCGGTGGCGCCTCCGAATTTGCCTGAAATCGTCACGGAGTCAAGTTGCTCGAGTTGCTTGCGCAGACGGTAGGAGAATACCCGGATTTCCTTGCCTAATGCTGTGGGTGAAGCGGGCTGTCCGTGGGTCTTTGCGAGCATGGGGATGTCGGCCCACTCGTCGGCGCGGGTTTCGAGTGTCTCAATCAGCTCTGTGAGCATGGGGCGGTAGACCTCACGCAGGGCATCGGCCACTGACATAGGTACCGAGGTATTGTTGATATCCTGTGATGTCAGACCGAAGTGGATATACTCTTTGTAGTCAGCCAGACCGAGGACGTCGAAATGCTCCTTGAGGAAATATTCCACAGCCTTGACGTCGTGATTGGTCACTGATTCGATCTCCTTGATGCGTGTGGCGTCGGCAAGGGTGAAGTTGCGGTAGATGTCGCGCAGCGGCCCGAACATATCGGCCGGTACCGACTTCAGAGCCGGCAGGGGCAGCTCGCACAGGGCGATGAAATATTCAACTTCAACTTTGACGCGATAGCGGATAAGGGCGAATTCGGAGAAAAATTCATCGAGACGGCTGCACTTTGAGCGATAGCGACCGTCGACCGGAGAGATGGCGGTAAGAGTGGTCAATTCCATGAGTGGCGTTTGGTTATCAGATTGATTCGTTGATAATACACTGCAAAGATAGGTAAAACCGTCGGGAATACAAAAGAAAAACGCCGCTCTCCGGTCACGGAACAGCTAAAAATCGGGTCGGATCACAAGTCCTGACAGACCGGTGTCGGACGATGCGAGGATTGTATGTATGGATGTGAGGCGTGTAGCGGCGAGTGTGGCGAATGAGGAGGCGGAGCGTGGCGCTGACTCGGGTGCGCTTATAAGGACGGCCTGGATGAGATTCATGGCGGTGGCCTCCTCGATCAGCGAGCGGAGCATTGTGGCGGAGTGAGCGGGCGCGGTTCGGGGTAGTGGTAGGGCGATAGTCACTTCGGTTGCCGTGTCGGTGACGGGGGAAATGGAGGTGGCGTAGGGTGTGATGGGAATAAGGGTGTGGAGCAGAGCGGAGGTGAAGAGAGTGGCGATTAGGGGTGAAGCATCGTCGGGGTCGTCGAGCAGGAAAGCGAGGGGATGATTTTCGTTGCCGTCGCCGCGGCGATCAGAGAGAATCTGTGCGGCTGCCAAAGAACGGACTATGCGGAGTGTGGCCGGGCGTGAGATGATGATGTTCATGATGTGTGGGCGGGTGATAAAGGATTATGAATCGGTGGATAGGTCACTTGCGGAGGCGTGCCTTGAACTCGGCAGGGAGAAGGAGGCGGATGATGTCAACGGCGCGTGACCGGGATATGAAGAATGATGAGGCGACGGCGTCGGACAACACGGTGGCAACAGCGCGGTCAATCCGCTGTCCTCGCTGCTCGCGGGCGGCTACCTTGCGCTCAAATTCTTCCCACATGGCCCTTCGCAGTGGATTGGTGCCTGAATAGTGGCCGAGACGGAGTTCGGTGACGGTGCGTCGGGCAATGTCATAGCTTGCGTAGTAGGATGGAGCTGCCGAACGGGTTGCCCTTGCCGCCACCTCGTCTAAGGTCAACTGTTGTGGCGACGAGGTGATGATTTCGCAGCAGCGGGCAATGAAGTGGCGGTTTCGGGTGTCGATTAGATTAAGCATGGTTCGGATACCGGTTTAAAGAATTAGAGATTTAGAGTGCGAGTGGTTTAATACCATTTACGTTGCAAAACTACCACAAATCATGGGCATGAAAACACACCATCGGCGTTAAGGGATGTTAATTACCGGAGAATTGTTTCATTTTAGCATCGCGGGCGGAGCGGAATGAGTTGAATGTTTCAAAAATATCAAGCAGAGCGATGGCGGAATTCTGAATCTGACTCTCAAACATGGATGCCGACTGGCGGATGTCGGAGGTTTGCCCCTGAAGTGCGGCAGAAACTCCGGAAATTTGCCGCATCATGTTCATTTCGATGTCGAGCAGACGGGCGGCGTTGTCGGTGGAGCCGTCGGAACTGAGTTGCTCTGGAACGCGGGTGGCGTGGGGATTTATAGGAATCACGCCGCCGGGTCGGTTCCATAAGCGGATGGTGTCCGAGATCGACAGACCGTCGGGTACAGCGTCCACCGGCATCAGCAACACACCTTTGGCTGATACGGACAGCACGTGGTCAATCATGGTTATGAGTCGGTTGATGTGGCGTTGCTGCTCCACAATGTCCTCGATGAAAGGATGCACTTCGCCGTCGGTCAGCGGATAGAACTTAACCACAAACGGTTGTGCGCCGCCTGGGTATGGCGAACCGGTGTGGTCAAGCAGCGTGGCGTCGGGTGTGAAGTATCGGCAGTGCCAACCGACGCTGTAGGATGTGGGGTTGTTGCGGCGATTACCTTCGTAGTCAAGTGTCCACACCTCTATGACCCGGCATTTGCCCGACGCTGATGCCGACGAAAATCCTCCGGCTCCTGAATCGCCACATAAGCTTCCTGGCGAAACTGCACATCGTTCAAACGCCGCCCGGAGCATCCGCGCGCGTCGGGCTGAACCGTGGCCGAACCGCATGATCATTTGCTCGCAGTCCATCTCATGGAGCATGCCTACGGTGGATATGTCAGACCCGCGCGGGTCGCTGAACCGGTTGACAAAGAATTCGGCGGGAGAGATTCTGTCGACCCACACACCCTTTCCCTCGGGTCGTTTTTCGATGACCACCCGCTGTATGGCGCATCCTGAAATGAGAAATTCCTCAAGTGTGCGTGCATCAAGTTCATCGAGCTGATTGGCTGAGGTGACCTGATTTGCGGATGTGGAGACCGAAAGGTGGCGGAAGCGTCCCACAACGCTCTTGACGAGTGATCGGAGCAGATTGTTGGTCAACGGAGTCTTGCCCATCTGACGGACGGAGTCACCTTCGCTGACAATGTTGCCGTCATGGTCAATTACGGGCCAGTTCCACTGGTCGCCGTAGGTGAAATTCTTGAGCCGGCGGCGCAGGGAGCGGAGTGATGAAAGATGTTGCCAGGCGTCAATAGCGCGGTCAAAAGCTGAAATCTGTGTCATAGGGCAGAAGAGTTGAGAATGCAAGGGTATCAAATTCAAAATAATTATCGTTGAGGGTCAAAACCGTCAGGCTTACGAGAGAGTCGGTGGCATTGAAAGGGTAAAGGGTGAGGATTCGTCCATTGACAAGCACCACCGGGCGCGACGGCGGTGAGGCAGTGAGTTCGGAACTCTGACGGGTCACAAGCGGAGAATCAGGATTGGTGACGAACATGGGTGGAGCGGTCCAGCGGGCCACACTGACACCTGCCACCCTCACGGTGTCGGCCGGCAGAATCACCTGCGCACCGGCCACACCTGCCGGTGTCGGACTTAGGGTCGAAGCTATTTCGGTAGGACATAGCAGGCGCAGATCGCCGTTGAGCAGCAGGTTATAGTACCACTTGCGGATTTCCTGTGTGATCAGCTCGTCGGTGTCGGTGCCGTCGGTGCGTTCCACGGTTGTGGAAATCGGGGCTGAATGGAGTCGGCGGATTGTCTTCCACCGCTCCATCATCTGCGGTAAGGTGAGTTTGAGTTTCATTTGAGCAGACGGATAAGGTTTTTGATAGAATCGAGGTCGTCAGGGTTACGCACCAAATCACGGAGCAGATGGCCGATGGTGCGGGTGGCGCGGCCCATGTCGCCCTTCTCGTCGGTGCGTTCAAAGATGCTTTTCACCTCAATGAGCGTCAGACCGAGTGCGCCTAAGGAGGTGAAAATTGGCAGAACGGGGAATGAGCCTTCAGGGCGCTGGATGTTGAGGCATACCACGGCGGCTATGATAACTGCGTCAACCACCGCAAGACCAAACATGGCCAGGCAGTAGCGCGACAACTTGTCGACCGTCCGTCGGAAGCCTGACGATGTGAGCTTACGGCGGTCACGCCGTGCTTTTGCTATTCCGGCTATGAGGTCGGCGAGTATGGCTGCGATCACGCCGCAGAAGTCTACGGCAAGCACTATGAGTGCGGGCAGGAGTGTTTTCATAGTTTAAGAAAATTTGTTTGTCGGTGGTGTGTTTGGATCAATCGGTAAAGAGTATGTTTTGTTGCGAGATGGCGGAGTGAAGTGTGGGGCAAAGTTATAGCGGAATTGAAGCTAATTCATGCGATAATGGCCGCAACATCGTGATTTTTTTGATGTCGCGGCCATTATATTAGGTGTATTGATGTATGGATGATGTCAGCGCATGAACTTAAGGGCAATTACGGCCTGATTGTAGCGACCTATGGCATCGGTGTGACGCAGACGGATGTCAGCCACGGTTTCGAGGTATTGCATGCATTCCGTCTCCGAAATTTCGCCTAACGAATAGGATTCGCGCGCGAGGCGCTCCATGTCATTGGCCTCGGCCATAGCTTCGTCAGTGAAGTATGCCAGATTTGAAGCGGCTGTCCGATACTCTGTCAGTGCTGCAAGCCAAGCGTTTTCAGCTTCGATTCGTTGCCTTTCGGCCCGCAGGTTTGACAGTTCGGCGTCGCGGTTGGCTGCCCGCAGGCGGGCGCGTTTAGCTCCGAAAAAGAGCGGCACCGACACGCCTACCTCAAATTTCATGAAGTGGCCCTTGAATGGCTCGCGCTCAACGTCGTAGGGGTTGAAGCTGCGGATGAGCATTCGTGTGGTGGCTGCCAGTGATATACCGGGGGCAAAGTCATTGCGCGCTGCCGTCACGTTCCGTCCGGCTAAGGCTATGTCGGCATCGGCAAGACGTCCGGCCGGAGTGGCGGTGAAGTCAAAGCTTTCGGTGTCGGCCGGGTGCAGTGGGACCAGAAGCGGCGAAGCCGGTTCAACGGGAGCCGGAGCGGCAGTGAGGGTTTGCATTTTGATGGTCAGAACCCTGTATGTGTCGGCGGCATCGCGGAGGTCCATCAGGCTCTTGTTGCGGATCTGGCGGGCTGATATGAGGTCAAGGCGTCCGGATGCACCTTTGGCAAACCGCTTTTCAGTGAAGGCGAGAAATTCGTCATAAATGCTGTCGGTCTGTTGCAGCAGCCATAGTCGGGCAGCTGAGTGGATGAGCGAATGGTAGCAGGCCGTGATTTCGCGCTCGGCTTCACGCTCGGCGAGGTCAAGCGAACGTCGGGCCACATCGGTCTCTGCCTTCAGCACTTTGTGCCGGGCCACATATACGGTCGGAAAGTCAAAATCCTGCGAGAAAGTCAGTCCGTTGTCGGGGCTGTCGCCGGTGGTGGTTTCCTGAGTGAGTGTTATTCCGGTCATCGGGGCGTCGAAGGCGGTTGCTTCGAGCAGCTTTGTCTTTTCAACCTCAAGGCGCGACTCCTTCATCGTAAGGGATGACTGTGAGGCCATTTGCAGACACTCGTCAAGCGTCATCCTGACAGTTTGAGCCGGAGCCGCGGCGGCAATGGCAAGCATCAGGGCTGATGTGATGGATGATAGGCGGAGCATAAAGTGTAAAGGGTGAAAACATAATTACAGTCCGACTTATTGTCATGATGATAAGCCGGACTGCATGATGAGGTAAAAGCGGAGCCTGCGCTCCGTGTGGATTTATTCAGCGGGTTGAACGTCGATCACTTCTACGTCAAACACAAGAGTTGCCATCGGAGGGATAGTTCCGGGTATGCCATCCACACCGTAAGCGAGTTCGCCGGGGATGTAGAGGATGTAGTGACCACCCTTCTGCATCATTTGCAGACCTTCACCGAATCCGGGGATAACGCGGTCAGGTGAGAATACGGCATTGTCGTTTGAGTCAAATACGGTGCCGTCAACGAGTTTGCCGGAATATTTGACTGTGGCGCGTCCGTTGCCACCTACTGCGATACCGGTACCGGGGCGGACCACTTTGTAGCTCAGACCTGAGGGTGTGGTCTTGATTTCAGGGTCAGCAGCTTTCTCTGATGAGATATATTTCTCACCGAGCGATTTGTTTTCCTTAGCTTCGGGAGCCTCTGCGCGGGCAGCTTTCTCAGCATCTGCGCGACGCTGCATCTCGGCCATGGCCATCTGATTGGCGCGGGAGTTGAGTGCGTTAAATTCCTCGCGGAGCTGAATGAGTGTCACTTCGTTTATTGAATCCTGCTTGAATGCCTTGGAGAATTCGGAGAGGAACTTCTTGCGGTCAACCTTGATGCCTGATTCCTCAAGACGGAGGAGCTGCTGATTGAGTTGCAGACCGATGTTCAGACCTGCAATGAAGCCGTGGTCAGCGGTGTCACACATAACCACCTGATCGATACCGCGAAGGATAGCGTCCTTGCGGAAGCCTGCGCGCTGCTCAGCGGGAATCTCCTCATAACTTTTAGCCCATGATGATCCGGTGAATTCGCCGGAGATGGCAGAGATTGAATCGCCGAAAGCTTTGTCGGAGTCACCGGTTGCGGAGGATTTGTCGCATGAAACGGTGGCCAGGGAGATGGCAGCCGCTCCTAACGCAAAAAGAAATTTCTTCATGATTTCAATAATGTTTGTATATAGTTTAAATTGTTATTGATGTGGGATTACTTGATGACTTTAAGCAGCTCAACATCGAAAATCAGCGTGGAGTTCGGGCCGATTACGTTGCCTGCGCCCTGAGGACCATAGGCAAGCTGCGAGGGGATGAACAGACGCCACTTTGAGCCTTCGTTCATAAGCTGAAGGGCTTCAACCCATCCGGGAATCACCTGAGTGACGCCGAATGTGGCGGGAGCGCCGCGGTCAACTGAAGAATCGAACACAGTGCCGTCGATGAGTTTGCCGGTGTAGTGAACTTCAACGCGATCCTGAGCTGTGGGTTTGGGACCTTCGCCTTGAGTGAGGACTTCATACTGGAGTCCGGAGGGAAGGGTCAGCACTTCGGCGCGCTTGCCGTTGGTTTCGAGAAATTCTTTTCCGGCCTTTTCGTTTACGGCTGCCATCTCGGCTGCTGCGGCTTCCTGCTTTTTCTGCATTTCGGTGAAATATGCCTGAATTTCAGCTTTTGCTTCGTCGTAGGTCATCTTGGGTTGAGAGCCATAGAACACGGCTGCCACACCGTCGGCAAAG
Source organism: uncultured Staphylococcus sp. (assembly GCA_964554195.1). Lineage (GTDB taxonomy): Bacteria > Bacteroidota > Bacteroidia > Bacteroidales > Muribaculaceae > Duncaniella. The sequence goes on along the minus strand of CAZKNK010000064.1, from coordinate 937 downwards.
TCCTGAACATTGATTTCGTTAATGCCTGAGGCTTTGAAATTGTTACCCATGCTCAAGCCGAGAGCATAGCTGATACGGTCTAATTTTTCTTCCATAGTCTTTATTTTTTAATGTGTTAAACCTCGGTAGGCTTAACAAGGTGCAAAGTTAGCGTAAAATTTCACTCATGCGTCAGGCGATTTTAATAAAAATTATTAAAACGCGCTTCGTCCGGGGAATTTTTATGTGGCCTTGCAGCTTGTCTGCGCTACCTAAATAGTAACAATTCAGCAGGTTAATTGTTTGTTCCGGTTGTGAATTCCTGAAGGCGGGCCAGATATTTGCCTATGATGTCAAATTCGATGTTGACGCGGTCGCCTGGGCGGATAGCGTGGAAGTTGGTGTGGGCCATGGTGTAGGGTATGATTGCCACGGAGAAGGCGTCGCGGTCAGAATCGCATACGGTCAGACTGACGCCGTTGACTGTCACTGAGCCTTTTTCTACAGTCACGTAGCCTTTGGCTGCCATCTCGGGGGCAATGTCATAACGGAAGCGGAAATATGAGCTGCCGTCAACCTCCTTGATGCTCTCACACACGGCGGTGGTGTCCACATGGCCCTGAACGATGTGGCCGTCAAGGCGTCCGTCAAGTTTCATGCTGCGTTCCAGATTCACGGGAGAACCGGCTTTAAGGTCGCCGAGATTGCTGCGGTCAAGGGTTTCCTGAATTGCTGTGACGGTGTAAGTGCCGTCGCCGTTGAGCGAAACTACTGTGAGGCAGACTCCATTGTGAGCCACGCTCTGGTCTATGGTCAGTTCGTCGACGAAACTGCATTTCACGTCGATGTCGATGTTACCATTGTTGTGCCTTACGTCAGTGACGGTGGCGGCTTCTTCTACTATTCCTGAAAACATGGTGGTTGTTGGGGTTTTATGGTTGATGCTGATTGTTTGTCT
>CAZKNK010000063.1:0-12204 GCA_964554195.1 uncultured Staphylococcus sp. | reverse complement strand
CGACCCCCTGATTAACAGTCAGGTGCTCTAACCAACTGAGCTACTGAAGCAAAAACAAATATGAAAACAAACAAATTATTAACAGGCGCTTCAGGATGGGCTTGAACCAACGACCCCCTGATTAACAGTCAGGTGCTCTAACCAACTGAGCTACTGAAGCAGGTCTTTTGCAAATGCGATGCAAAATTAAAATGTTTTTTTGAACTGTGCAAGTATTTTGACAAAAAACATCGAATTTTTTGAATATTTCATGTTTCAGCATACAAGATTGTCGTAATTATTGACTAACTTTGGTCCTTGAATTCAACCATATCACCGGAATAATTCAAATCTGTCACAGATACAATGCGAATTATCCGGAAACCGAACTCAAAAAAACAACCAAGAATAGATGAAAAAACTCACCGCAATACTGACTCTGATTCTCGCCATCGCAGTGGCGTGTTCCGCAGCCACACGCAGCCGCAAGGCGGAGATCTCACGCAGCCTTAACATCTTTAACTCCGTATTCAAGGAGCTTCAGACCTTCTATGTCGACTCAATCGACGCCGAGAAGTCAATAAACATAGCCATAGAGGCTATGCTCAATGACATCGACCCGTACACGGAATATATTCCGGTTAAGGATCAGGACTCGTTCCGCTCCATGACCACCGGTGAATATGCCGGCATCGGGTCAACCATACAGGAACGTGCCGCCGGAAAAGTCATGATTGCCGAACCATACGAAGGTTCGCCGGCCGCTCTGGCCGGACTGCGTCCGGGCGACATGATTGTAACCATTGACGGCGATTCAATCACCGGATGGCATAGCCAGCAGGTCAGCGACCGGCTCAAAGGTCAGCCCGGAACAGTGGTAAGTGTAACCGTCAACCGTCCCTGGGTCGAGGACTCCATTCTTACATTCGACATTACACGCAAGAAAATCACCATCCCATCAGTGCCTTATTTCGGAATGGTCGATGACAAGACCGGCTATATCTCACTCAACAGTTTTACCGACAAGAGCTATGATGAAGTCCGCGATGCCCTCATTGACCTGACTGAACGTCAGGGCGCCGAAGCCATAGTGCTTGACCTGCGCGGCAATGGCGGCGGACTGCTCGAGAGCGCAGTCAAGATTCTCGGACTATTTTTGCCAAAAGGAACCGCCGTGCTGACCACCCGAGGCAAAGGCGTGCTTAACGAAAAGGTGTATAAGACCACCGTCAAGCCTGTCAACACCAAAATTCCTCTCGCCGTGCTGATCGACGGAGCCACCGCATCATCCAGCGAGATAGTGACCGGCGCCCTCCAGGACCTTGACCGCGCCGTCGTGGTAGGCAACCGTTCTTTCGGCAAAGGCCTCGTTCAGGGAACACGTCAGCTTCCTTTCGATGGAATTCTCAAGATCACCACGGCAAAATACTATATTCCATCCGGCCGACTCATTCAGGCCATTGACTATTCACACCGCAACCCTGACGGATCAGTGGCAAGAATTCCCGACTCGCTGACAACGGTGTTTCACACTGCGGCCGGACGCGAGGTGCGCGACGGAGGTGGCATTACACCCGACGTAAAAGTGGACTATCCCGACATCACACGTATCACTTATAACGTGGTGCGTGACAACTGGGCCTTTGACTTTGCCAACCGCTATGCAGCCACCCACCCCACCATTTCCTCACCCGAAGAATTTGAGATTACCGACACCATCTACGCCGAATTCAAGCGCTTCATTGACCCATCGCGTTTCCAGTATGACAAAGTGCTTGAACTCGCCATGAGCCAGATGCGCGATCTGGCCAAGACTGAAGGATACATGAATGACTCCACCGAGGCGCAGTTCACCATTCTCGAGAATATGCTCAAGCATGACCTCAACCGCGACCTCGACATAAACCGTGAATCGATCTCTCCCTATCTGGCTGAAGAAATCCTCGGACGATACTACTTCAAGCAAGGCGAAATCCGATATGACCTCCGCCATGACAACACCCTTGACCGCGCAGTTGAGATTCTTCGCGGAAAGGAGTATGACGAAATCCTTCATCCGACTACCGGAAAATGACACTCGGTCAGCTTAGTGAACTGTTCATCACCCCCGCAAGGCGCAAGGCGATTGACAAAGCTTTGGGCGGCGATTGCCACCTTCTGTCACTCTATAATCTGGCCGGCTCATCGGTGGCAATGGCACTCAACGCCCTTCCACGGCAGCCTCATCCTATACTCGTGGTAGGCGATTCAGCCGACGATGCCGGTTACATCTACCATGACCTCAGCCGCATAGCAGGAGAGGATCAGGTACTGATGTTTCCCTCAGGCTATAAGCGTGACATCAAGTATGGTCAGATCGACGCACCCTCACAGATTCTCCGCACCGAAGCCCTCAACCGCTGGCACCTCGCCGACGGCGCTCCACGCTTCGTGGTGACCTATCCGGAATCCATAGCCGAGAAAGTGGCCTCGCGCAAACTAATCGACGATTCCACCATCCGGCTTGTCAAGGGGCAGGAAATCGAGATGGAAACGCTTCTGAAATGGCTGCTCGACAAGGGATTCATGAAGCGAGACTACGTCTATGAGCCGGGGCAGTTTGCCTCACGCGGCTCAATAATCGACGTATTTGGCTATAGCAACGAACTCCCCGTCAGACTTGACTTTTTCGGTGATGAAATTGACTCGATGCGTCTGTTCAACATCGAGACTCAGCTATCCGAACAGTCGCTAAATGAAATCTCCATCACATCGGGCGTCACCACTCAGACGTCAGGCCAGTCAATTCTCGACTTCATCAGTCCTGACACCATCATAGCCTCACGTGATCCAAACTATACCGTCAGCCGCATAGAGGCTGTCAGCAAAGAACAAATGTCGGAGAGCGCCCTGCTTGCCGGTGAATCCGAAGCCACCGATGCATCGGCTGTGAGCCAACTCGTCGACGGCCCCACATTCACCGCAGCCTTCAGCCGATTCCGGCAGGTAGCCTTCACAGCATCGGCCAACCCGGAAAAAGGAGCATCGGCCTCGATTGATTTCAAATGTCACCCTCAGGCCATATATCACAAAAACTTCGACCTTATTTCCGAATCATTCAACGATTTGCTTCGCCGCGGATTCAAGATATATATTCTCTCTGACAGTGAAAAGCAGATTGAGCGACTCAAAGTGATTTTTGAGGACCGTGGAGAGAAAATTGACTTTATCCCTGTCCTCGAAACACTTCACGAAGGATTTTCGGATGACGCGACACGAAACTGCGTGTTTACCGACCATCAGATCTTTGACCGCTTCCACAAATACACCCTCCGCAGTGACCGCGCCCGCTCCGGTAAACTCGCCCTATCGCTTAAGGAACTCAGCGCCATCGAGCCGGGCGACTTCATTGTCCACGTTGACCACGGAGTCGGTCGCTTTGCCGGTCTGCTGCGTACCAATGTCAACGGCCACACTCAGGAAATGATCAAACTCGTCTATGCCAACGACGACATCATATTCGTTTCCATCCACGCCCTCCACAAGCTCGCCAAGTATCGCGGCAAAGAAGGAGTAGCCCCCAAGATCAATAAACTTGGCACGGGCGCATGGAACCGCATGAAGGAGCGCACCAAGTCCAAACTCAAAGACATAGCCCGCGACCTGATCAAGCTATACGCCGCCCGCAAAAGCGAAAAAGGATTTACCTTCTCACCCGACAGCTACCTCCAGCAGGAACTCGAAGCTTCGTTTATCTACGAGGACACCCCAGATCAGCTTGCCGCCACTAAAGCAGTAAAGGCTGACATGGAAAGTGACCGCCCCATGGACCGTCTGGTATGTGGTGACGTTGGATTCGGCAAAACCGAAATTGCCGTCCGCGCAGCATTCAAGGCCGCCACTGACGGCAAACAGGTGGCAGTACTCGTCCCCACCACTGTCCTTGCCTTTCAGCACTTCACCACCTTCACAAAGCGTCTCAAGGAATTTCCCGTGAGGGTGGAATATCTCTCCCGCGCCCGCTCACCCAAGCAAGTCAAGCAGATTCTCGCCGATCTGGCCGAGGGCAAAATCGACATTCTCATCGGAACTCACCGGATTGTCGGCAAAGATGTGAAATTCAAAGACCTCGGTCTGCTCGTCATTGATGAGGAGCAGAAATTTGGAGTAGCCGTCAAAGAGAAACTCAAGCAGATGAAGGTCAATGTCGACACCCTCACCCTGACAGCGACCCCGATCCCACGTACCCTGCAATTCTCACTTATGGGCGCACGTGACATGTCTGCACTCAACACACCCCCGGCCAACCGCTACCCAATAATCACTTCGGTCAACTCCGACGACGATGATATAATATCGGAAGCAGTCAACTTCGAGCTGTCGCGCAACGGGCAGGTGTTTCTGATCAACAACCGAATTGAAGGGCTTCACGAACTCGAAGCACGGGTGCGACGACTCGTCCCCGATGCCCGGGTAGTGACCGCCCACGGACAGATGCAGCCCGAGACGCTTGAAAAAACCGTCATCGACTTCGCTAACCATGAGTATGACGTGCTGATAGCCACTACCATTCTTGAGAGCGGTATCGACATGCCCAACGTCAACACTATCATAGTCAATAATGCCCAGAACTTCGGCTTGAGCGAACTCCACCAGCTGCGAGGTCGCGTCGGTCGAAGCGCCCGAAAAGCATTCTGCTATCTGCTCGTTCCGCCCCACGTTCCACTCTCACCCGTAGCTCGACGACGACTACAGGCCATAGAAAGCTTCTCGGAACTCGGCAGCGGCATCCACATCGCCATGCAGGACCTCGACATACGCGGAGCAGGAAATCTTCTGGGAGCCGAACAGAGCGGCTTCATCGCTGACCTCGGCTATGAGACATATCAGAAAATCCTCCGCGAAGCCGTCACCGAACTCCGAACCGAAGAATTTCCCGATGTGGAAACCGATGATCAGGCCGAAACCGACTACGTTGCTGACTGCGTGATTGAATCAGACATGGAACTATTGCTTCCGCCCGACTATGTTCCAACTGAAAGCGAGCGCATAGCCCTGTATCAGGAACTTGACGGAATAGAACGCGAACTTGACCTGAGAGCCTTCCGCGACAGGCTCGCTGACCGGTTCGGCGACATTCCCCCCGTCACAGCCGAACTTATCCGAATCCCGCGCCTGCGCCGGCTTGCCCGCCAACTCGGAGTCGAAAAAGTATCGCTCAAGCAGGGAATCATGTATCTCTACTTTGTGGACCAGTCCAACAAAGCCTATTACCAATCCCCCATGTTCGGTCGGCTGCTCAACTACCTGCAAAACAACGCACTGCGATGCAAGATACGCGAGCGCAACAGTCGCAATTCATTTGCCATTTCCGACGTCACAACCGTAGAGACCGCCGTAGCCATTCTCGAGAGCATACTTTCCCTCCCCTCGATTTGAAAACCGACTCCGCTATAGGACAGTGCAAAGTTACACACTGACGCCCTACCGCACTATGCTATAATACTTTTAATCAGCACAAATTGTCGGTTCCATATCAAATAAGGCGTTTTGGACATCCGATTTCATGTAAATTAATGCATTCTGTAATTTTTTTGCTAACTTTGTGAATCATGAGAAATATTGCAAATTTAATGATGGGGCTTCTTGCCCTGGCGCCCATTGAGGCGCTTGCCTGCACAAGTCTGATAGCAGGCCGCGATGCAACCACTGACGGTTCAGTGATGATAACATACGCCGCCGACAGTCACACTCTCTACGGCGAACTCTACAGCAATCCTGGCGGACATCACGCCGAAGGAGAGATGCGCAAAGTCTATGACTGGGATTCGGGACGCTACCTCGGCGAGATTCCGCAACCTGAAGTGACCTATACCACGATAGGCAACATGAACGAACATGGTCTGACCATCTCGGAAAGCACCTGGGGAGGACGTCCGGAACTTGCCGACACCACCGGACTTATTGACTACGGCTCTCTGATATATATCACTCTCGAGCGCGCACGCACACCCCGCGAAGCCATTAAAATCATGACTGACCTCGTAGCCGACTACGGTTATGCCTCAGAAGGAGAGTCATTCTCTATAGCCGACGCCAACGAGGCATGGATCATGGAAATGATCGGCAAAGGCGGGAAAGAGAAGGGCGCTGTATGGGTGGCACGACGTATTCCCGACGATTGCATATCGGGTCATGCCAACCACAGCCGAATCCATCAGTTTCCGCTCGATGACAAAGAGAACTGCCTCTATTCGCCCGACGTGATTGATTTTGCCCGCAAGCAGGGATACTATGAAGGGAGCGACGAAGACTTCAGCTTCTCACGTGCCTATGCTATTCTTGACAAAACCGCTACCCGCGGATGCGATGGCCGTGTGTGGAGCTACTATAATCGGTTCACACCCGGAATGGACCGCTATCTGCCCTGGATAATGCAGGCCGAAGGCGAGGTGCTTCCATTGTGGGTGAAACCAGAACAGAAAGTGAGCCTCAACGACATGAAGTGGGCCATGCGCGACCACTTTGAGGGGACCCCGATGGACATGACCAACGACGTAGGTGCCGGTCCATATAAAGTCCCCTACCGCTGGCGTCCTATGACATTTAAGGTAGACGGAAAGGAATACATCAACGAACGCGCCATAGCCACTCAGCAGACCGGCTTCTCGTTCGTTTCACAGATGAACTCATCTCACCCTGACCTCATGCGAGGAATCCTCTGGTTTGGAGTCGACGACACCAACACGTGCGTCTATGTCCCTATCTATAACTGCGTCACTACCGTTCCCCATGAATTTGCACCCGGCAACGGCGACCTGCTCAATCTCTCATGGGACTCGGCATTCTGGGTAAACAACTATGTGGCAAACCAAGCCTACAACCGCTATTCGCAGATGATTGATGACATACGAAAAGTGCAGAAGGCTCAGGAGGACACTCTTGAGAGCGAGGTCACGATGCTTCTCGCTGAAATTCCCGCACTTGAAACCGAAGCCGCCCGTTCACTGCTCAACGACCACAGCCAGATTGCCTCACGCCGCTACGTCAAAGCCTATCGTAATCTCGGCGACTATCTGCTCGTGAAATATCTTGACGGCAACATCAAGAAGGAGAAGGATGGCAAATTTGAACGCACTCCCGAAGGAATGCCCGTCACTCCCCTTTTCCCCGGTTATGACGAAAACTATTATCGCAACATCGTCAACACCACAGGCGATCACTTCCTTATCGACTGATTTAATCCATAATATCACAAACAGCGTGGGCTGCGTCATTGATCATCTCAGACGCAGCCCACGCTGTATTTTATCTGACGCCTTCAGCAGTCAGGCATCAGAAAATCTTTATTTTCGGTATGTAGCGCTTCGGTTCGCGCTTGAGGTCAATCAAAATACTGTCAATGTGAGCGGCAGTGTTATTGAGATTGTTGTATAAGCCCGGATCATTGAGGAGCAGTCCGAGCGATGAACCGGTGGAGTTAAGTTGCGCCGATGCGCGTTCAAGATTTGCAGCAATCTCGTTGATATTACGCATGGTGGAGTCAAGCGGCATATTCTTCAGATCATCCGAAATTACAGCAAGAGCGGCGCTGACATGACGGAGGTTCTCGGAGATCTCGGCAAGATTGTCCATCGATGTGCCGGCGTTGGCGAGAATAGGCTTCACTGACGCATTAAGAGCAGCCGTGGAGGCCTCAAGGTTTGCCATTATGTGATCAAGCCGGTTAATGGAATTAGTCAATGCCGGATTCGACACTATGGCTGTGGTTGCAGAAAGAAGCGAGTCTACCTTAGGAATCAATCCTGTAACAGCCGGAAGCATCTCACCCTGAAGTTTGTCCATGAGTCCGACCGAAACCTGACTTGCGAGATGATCGCCCACATCGTGATAGTCAGGAGTTCCGGCAGGGAAACGGAGTTCGATTGTAGCGGTGCCGAGAAAGTCAGAAGTCAGAACGGCTACAGTGCCTTTAGGCACCTTAAGCTCACGGTTAAGACTCAGCTCCACATCCACGTTACCGGGATTGTCATACTGATATGTTATGTCTCTGACCACACCAACCTTAAATCCATTGATGGTCACGGGTGCCGACTGTGCAAGCCCGGCTACGTTTGAATATGTGGCGTAATAATAGTTGGCAGCCTTGAAGATGTTGATTCCCTTGAGGTAGTTGATTCCGAAAAAGACTACCAGGAGAGCTATTAGGACCGTCAGTCCGATTACTACTTCACGTGTGAATATTTTTTTCATATCATCAATAAAATATTATTATCTCAATCGTTTGTCGCCCTGCATTTTCACTATAAATGCACCGGGAAATTTCTTACGGATTTCCTTCAGGTCAGCCGAAGCAGCCGATGTGGAAGGATAATGGCCGAAGGTGTACTTGCACATACCTCCGTCAGTATAGTATTCAGCGCCTGAAATGCCGCCGAGTTCCTTGCTGCCTTCGGGTAGCGGTGAGCCGCAGGTCAGAAACTGAATCCGGTAGTCAGGAGCCGCAGATTGGTCAGATTTAACCGACTTCTCTGAACCTACCTGCTTATCGGATCTATCAGAGTTGCCGTCGCTCTCTGACTTTTGCGTTTTTTCCTGTTTGGAAGCCTTACCGCTTCCGAGATTACGGTAGTTTCGCAGACCGTTATAAATGGCGCGGGCAAGGCGATCCTGCCCGTTTTCCGAAGCCATGAATTTCTCCATCTCCGGATTGCATATAAAGTCAAGTTCAACGAGGATGGCGGGCATGGATGTACGCACAAGCACCCAGAAAGGAGCCTGCTTTACGCCGTTGTTCTTGCGGCCCGCCGTGCTGACAAGTTCCTTCTGTACCTCGCTGGCCAGTGACAGGGCGCTGTTGAGCGACGAATGTTGAATGAGGTCAAACATGATGTAGCTCTCGGTGGACGACGGATCGAAACCGGCATAGGTGGTGGAGTAGTCTTTCTCCAGCTTCATCACTTCATTCTCGCGCATGGCCACTGCCAGATTGGTGTCAGAGCGGTCAAGACCGAGGGTATAGACAGCCGCACCGCGCACCGTGGTGCGGTTCTTAGCCTTCTTGTCGATGGAATTGGCATGGATGGAGATGAACACATCTGCTTTACCGGCGTTGGCAATATCGGCCCTTCCCTGCAAAGGGACAAAAGTGTCATCATCACGTGTCATGATCACCTTCGCATCCTTCATGCCTGACCTGATAAGAGCGGCAAGTTTGTTGGCCACAGCCAGATTTATTGCTTTTTCCGTAGTGACAGCTCCAACTGCTCCCGCATCGTGTGCGCCGTGACCCGGATCAATGGCAACGGTAAACTCCTTTCCGGCAGCAAAGGCCGGAAAAGATACAGAAAACATGGCGACAACCACTGCAACGGCCGCCGTCAGTCGGAGCATAGTATGGAAAACTTGCTTCATTCTGCAAATTTAGCGATAATTCGCATATTCGGGTTAACGGTCCGACAAAATTAGTCATTTATTCGTTTTATATGATGCAGCCGACGAAGTTTTTTCAGCTCGGTTGGCTGAATTTGCCAAAGAATAGTTATTTTTGAACAATGAAAAAGATAATTTCTTCCCTACTATGCGCATCAGCCATGATTATGGCCGGCTGCTCCGATAAAAAAAACGCGACCGACAGCGCCACTCCGGCCGACATCACGGTTGGCCGACTCGACATTGCAGCCATCAACCGTGACAGCGTGATGTTTGACTCGCTCCGCGAGGGGGCGGAGATCTGGCTAAGTATGATAGGAGCTAATCCTGACAACAGAAATGAGTATTTTGACCGAGTAGCCGGAAAACCATATAATGATGCTTTAGCCGACGGGGCATTTGCAACTGATTCGCTCGAGGAGGTATTGGGCCGCATATTCGGTCGTGCCGAGGCGCTCGGTCTGTCACTGACCCCAAAAAGGGTCTATGCAGTCGCTTCGCCTTACAATCAGACGGTTGTTACCGCCGACTCACTGACTTTCATCGCTTTAAACCACTATCTCGGTCCTGAAAAGGAATTTTATGCCTACTATCCCGACTACATCCGCCGGCTTAAGTCACCGGAGCGAATCGGGACAGACGTGGCTGAGGCCTCCATCACGGCCCGCTATCCGTTCACACCTGACACCGACTTCCCGACCGTTATTCAACGTCTGGCCTACGAAGGTGCGGTCATCGAGGCTGTCATGCAAATCACGGGAGCCGATGAACGGGAAGCAACCGGATTCACGCCCGATGATTTCCGTTGGCTCGAAGATAACGAATCGCAGGCATGGCGGTCAATGCTTGCCCGTGACATGGTGTTTTCCACTGATCCGGAGTTAGTGGAGGGAATGGTGCGACCAAATGCCGTCACATCCCAACTCCACCATGAATCACCCGGCAGAGCCGGACGGTTTATCGGCCACAGAATTGTCCGTAAATATCTCGAGAATCACCCCGCAACCACACTTCAGCAACTACTTTCACCCGATTTTTACAACTCTCCGTCGCTCCTTAGCAATGCGGGATATGATGTAAAATGATGTTATAAAACATATTTTTAACCATATTTAACAAACGTGTTAAAATCGGCTTCCCAAGCGGTTTTTTCAGCTATCATAGAAGCTAATATGGTGATAGTCAGAGGGGAGAATTTGGCTATCAATTAAACTTTACGTATCTTTGCAGCGTCTTAATCATGATACGACCCGAAAATCAGGTTGTATCCCCGCCGAAAATCGGCAAGATTTCAAGGCACTTCCGGGATGCATAATCCCGCAGGTCGACCCGAAATCTATTGTAGAACTAAAATCATCAATTAATGAAGAAAACAGTGTCAATCATTGCGCTCTTCGCTCTATTTATCATCTCGGTATCGGCAAATGCCGACAGGGTAGTTCAAGCCGCTGAAGGCTGTATCGCACCTGCAATCGAAATTAACGACTCTACGTCCGGGGCCACCTCAATAGCTGACCTCAAAGGGAAGTGGACACTCATCAACTTTTGGGACAGTTGCGACCCCGTTTCACGAATAGCCGCGTCGAACTACGACGAACTTGCATCAACCATGTCGGATGAAAGCGACTTCACACTGCTGTCAGTCAACCTTGACAGCAACATAGAAGTCTATCGTGAAGTGTCGCGCCGCGACAGTCTTAGCGAAGGAACGCAGATAAACGTGAATCCGTCGGAGTCACCGCGACTTGTCGCCGACTATTATCTTGACCATAGCCGCAACGCATATCTCGTTGACCCCCGTGGCGTTATCGTAGCCGTTAACCCCACTCCGGCCCGCATCCGCAAACTGATCAACGGCTGAAATCAATATAGGATGGGTTGCGCTGATAAAAATAATTCACTACCTTTGCGCCACAAACCCAAAACTCAAATCCTATCATGACTTTCACAGACGAAAATGTAAAAGAAATAATCGCTTCCGGTCAGCCGGTGGTGATTGACTTCTGGGCCACATGGTGCGGACCCTGCATGAAAATGGGTCCTGTCATCGAGGACCTTGCTAAAGAATATGAGGGCAAAGCAGTAATCGGCAAATATAACATCGAGGAGGAGAATGACCTCACGGCTGATTACAGCATCCGCTCCATCCCCACCCTGCTTTTCTTTAAAGGCGGCGAAATGATCAAGGACCTCCGCATGGCCGGCTCTCAGTCACGTGACAATGTGGCCGCAAACATAGAGAAACTCCTTGCCCTCTGACGCCGGGTCATAGCAGTTGTTTGATCAAACGCCTACCGACCATGAATGTAGAAGAGCTGAGAGACCACTGTCTGTCACTTCCACATACGGTTGAGGCTATGCCGTTTGCCACATCACCTCGTCGTCGCACTCTGATATATGACAGTCTCGTGACCTATAGCATCGGTGGCAAATGGTACATGATCGCTGACATCGAGAAGAAATTCTTCAACATCAAATGTCTGCCCGATCTGATTCCGCAGTTAATCGAACGTTATAGCGGAGCCAATCCGGCATGGCACATGAACAAAAAGTATTGGATCAGCATCTGCCTTGACGCCGATATTCCGGAACCGGTCATTAAACAACTGATTGACAATTCATATAACATCGTAGCCAAATCGCTCAAAAAGTCCGTCCGGACAGAATTAGGCCTGATTTAACAGATTTTTATGCGAAAATTCAGTAAAAATTTGGCTAAATAAAAAAAAGTACTTACCTTTGCCGACGCAAATAAGCAAAATGGCGAGATAGCTCAGTTGGTTAGAGCGTCGGATTCATAACCCGGAGGTCCCG
>CAZKNK010000062.1:0-12335 GCA_964554195.1 uncultured Staphylococcus sp. | reverse complement strand
CTCCACAATCCCGCCAACATGACCGGTATCGACGCTATCACCGAGCTCATGCCCGAAGTGCCTCAGGTGGCAGTATTTGACACCGCATTCCATCAGACCATGCCTGCCAAATCATATATGTATGCCCTCCCGATGGAATACTACAAACAGGACGGAGTGCGCCGCTACGGTTTCCACGGCACAAGCCACCGCTACGTATCGCAGCGCGTTTGTGAGATTCTGGGCGTTGACATCAAGGACCAGAAAATCATCACCTGCCATGTAGGCAACGGCGGCTCGATCACAGCAGTTGACGGCGGCAAGTCAGTGGACACCTCAATGGGACTGACCCCCACCGAGGGCCTCATGATGGGTACCCGCGTGGGTGATGTGGATCCGGGTGCGCTCGTATATCTGATGCTCAAGCATAACCTCTCGGCCACCGACCTTCAGGCTATCATCAACAAGAAGAGCGGTGTACTCGGCATCAGCGAGGTTTCAAGCGACATGCGTGAAATCGACGCCGCCATCGAGGCCGGTAACGAGCAGGCAGCTCTCGCACTTGACATGTATAAGCAGCGCATCGTGAAATATGTCGGTGCTTACGCAGCCGAAATGGGCGGCGTGGACATCATCGTCTTCACCGGTGGCGTTGGCGAAAATCAGGCCAGTGTGCGCGAGGATGTGTGCAACCATCTCGCCTTTATCGGTGTGGAAATCGACAAGGAACTCAACGCCAAGACTCACGGCACCGAGACAGTTCTCTCCACAGCCGCCTCTAAGGTGAAAGTGGTTGTGGTCCCCACCGATGAGGAACTCATGATTGCCCGTGACACTCAGGAAATTGTCAAAGCCCTTTGATTATGAATAAAATACGTGCAGCCGTAGTGGGCTACGGTAACATAGGCCGCTTTACGGTCGAAGCCCTCGAGGCTGCTCCGGATTTTGAAATTGCAGGAATTGTCCGCCGCTCTACGGCGGACATTCCTCTTGAATTACAGGCATATCCCGTTGTTACCGATATAGCCATGCTTGAAAATGTTGACGTGGCCATTCTCGCCACTCCGACCCGTGAGGTTGAGAAACATGCCCTCGTCTGCCTCGGGGCTGGCATCAACACCGTGGACAGCTTCGACATCCACACTCAGATTGTGGATCTCCGCCGCTCGCTCGGCGACGCCGCCAAAGCAGCGGGCCGTGTGGCCGTAATCTCGGCCGGATGGGACCCCGGAAGCGACTCGGTGGTGCGCACACTGCTCGAGGCCGCTGCTCCGAAAGGCCTGACCTACACCAACTTCGGCCCCGGCATGAGTATGGGTCACACCGTCTGCGTAAAGTCAAAGTCCGGTGTGAAAAACGCCCTCTCGATGACCATGCCTAAGGGTGACGGAATGCACCGACGGATGGTGTATGTGGAACTTGAGGATGGTGCTGACCTTGCCGACGTGACCCGCGCAGTCAAGGAGGACCCCTACTTCGCATCTGACGAAACGCATGTGATGGCTGTTGAGTCGGTTGACGCGGTGAAGGATATGGGCCACGGTGTCAACATGATACGCAAAGGAGTGTCGGGCAAGACACAAAACCAGCGCTTCGAGTTCAACATGTCAATCAACAACCCCGCGCTCACGGCTCAGATACTCGTCGGAGCAGCCCGCGCCTCGATGAAACTGACACCCGGAGCCTACACCATGCCTGAAATTCCCGTGATAGACCTTCTTCCCGGCGACCGCGAGGAACTGATAGCCCATCTTGTTTAATCAATTCATTCTCATGAAAATACAGACAAGCCGAGCCGACTCGCCCAAAGGACCTGTCAGTCTATTCACCATCACGAACAGCAAGGGAGCAAGCGTGACCCTGTCAACATTAGGCGCGGGCATCAACTCCCTCTGCGTTCCTGACGCCACGGGAACAATGGCCGACGTGGTGCTGGGCTATCGCAACCCGGCTGACTATCTATATGATGGACCGTGTGCCGGAAAAATCCCGGGCCGCTATGCCAACCGCATTGCCGGCGGAGTGTTCACACTGCGCGGTGTCACCTATCATCTTGCGACAAACAACGGACCTAACGCCCTCCACGGCGGAAACGACGGTTTTCAGAACCGCCTGTGGACCGGACGCGCTATCGGTGACGATACGGTGGAGTTCACCTACTTCTCAGCTGACGGCGAGGAGGGGTATCCCGGCAATCTGACAGTGAAAGCCTGCTACACGTTCAACGACAACTGCGAGTTGCGCCTGCGGCTCACTGCCACCACCGACGCTCCAACAGTAATCAATCTCACCAACCACACATATTTTAATCTTGACGGCGAAAGCTCCGGCAGTGTGCTGAACCATGAGCTTAAACTTGCAGCCGCAGGATTTCTGCCCACCGACGTCACTCTCGTACCCACGGGCGAGACAGACCCTGTGGAGGGTACACCGATGGACTTCCTCGACTTCAAGCCTCTCGGCCGCGACATAGATGCCGACTTCACCCCTCTGAAGTTCGCCAAAGGCTATGACCAGTGTTTCGTCATAGAAGGCTACCGGTCAGGAGTGCTTCATGACGTGGCATGGCTCCGCTCACCGCGCTCACGCCGACTGCTGACTGTCGCCACAACCCAGCCCGGAATTCAAATCTATACCGGCAACTGGCTCAAAGGATGTCCGGAAAGCGTTTCAGGACATGAATATTCCGACTATGACGGAGTGGCACTCGAATGTCAGCACTATCCTGACTCCCCCAACCGCCCGCAGTTTCCCACCACGGAACTCCTGCCCGGCGAAAAATATGATCAAATAATAATATTCAAATTCTCAACATATTGACATGAAACCTACACTATTCGTACTTGCTGCCGGCATGGGCAGCCGCTATGGAGGACTCAAGCAGCTCGATCCGCTCGGACCGCAGGGCCAGACCATCATGGACTATTCAATCTATGACGCCATTCAGGCCGGATTCGGAAAGGTGGTATTCGTGATCCGCAAGGATTTCGAGCAGGACTTCCGCGAAAAGATACTTAAAAAATATGAAGGCCATATTCCCGTGGAGGTTGTGTTTCAATCGGTTGACAAACTCCCCGAGGGTTACACCTGTCCCGCTGACCGCACCAAACCGTGGGGAACCAACCATGCCGTCATGATGGGCGAAGAAGTGATTCGCGAGCCGTTTGCGGTGATCAATGCCGATGACTTCTATGGCCGCGACGCCTTCCGCGTGATAGCCGAGGACCTGATGCGTGAGCGCAAGGGCAAAGGTGACTACTCGATGGTGGGATTCCGCGTGGGCAACACAATGACCGAAAATGGCTCAGTGTCACGCGGAGTATGCTCGACGGATGCCGACGGGATGCTCACCGGAGTTGTGGAGCGCACCGCGATAGCCTACGACAAGGATGGCCGCATCGTATTCACGGACGAAAACGGATTGGAGCAGACACTTGATCCCATGACACCCGTATCAATGAACCTGTGGGGCTTCACACCTGACTATTTCGAGTTCAGCAACCGCGAATTCCGCACCTTCCTTGACGAGAAACTTGACACTCCGAAAGCTGAATTCTTTATTCCACTCGTGGTTGACACCCTCATCCATAACGGCGAGGCCACGGTCAAGGTGCTTGACACCGATTCGCGCTGGTTTGGCGTCACATACTCAGCTGACCGCCAGGGCGTGGTTGACAAGCTTGCCAAACTTCATGCCGAAGGTGTCTATCCTGACAAAATGTTTTAAATCATGACTCTGAAGGAAAAAGTAAGCGAGAGTTTCGCAACACGCTTCCCCGGCGAGGAGGGAACTTTCTACGCCTCTGCCGGTCGCATAAACCTGATTGGCGAACATACGGACTATAACGGCGGCTTCGTGTTTCCGGGTGCTATCGACAAGGTGATAGTGGCCGAAATCCGCCCGAACGGCACTGACCGCGTCCGCCTGCTGTCAGTTGACCTTGAGGACTACACGGAATTCGGACTCGGCGAAGATGATGCCCCCACTCAGCATTGGGCGCGCTATGTGTTCGGTGTCTGCCGCGAAATCATCAAGCGAGGCTTCACCGTAGGCGGCTTTGACGCCGCATTTGCGGGCAACATTCCTCTCGGAGCGGGACTCTCGTCGTCGGCAGCACTTGAATCATGCTTTGCCTTCGCACTCAATGACCTGTTCAACGGCAACACCATCGACAAATTTGAACTTGCCAAGATAGGACAGTCGACCGAGCACAACTACTGCGGCGTGAACTGCGGCATCATGGACCAGTTTGCCTCCGTGTTCGGACGGAAAGATTGCCTGATTCGGCTCGACTGCCGCTCGCTTGAGTTTGAGTATTTCCCGTTCCGCATTGACGGCTACCGGCTTGTGCTGGTTGACTCGGCAGTGAAGCATGAACTCGTCGACTCCCCCTATAACCGCCGCCGCAAATCATGCGAGAATGTCTCGGCCCGACTCGGAGTGGAGACTCTCCGCGATGCAACAATGGAGATGCTCGACTCGGCCAAAGCGGACATCACAGCCGAGGACTACTTCCGAGCCAAATTCGTTATCGAAGAGAAGGAACGGGTGCTTGACGTCTGTGACGCTCTGGAGCGCGGCGACATTGCCCGCGTGGGCGAGCTGATGTATGAAACCCACCGTGGTCTGTCGAAGGACTATGAGGTTTCATGCGAGGAACTTGACTTCCTCAACGATCTGGCACGCCGCTGCGGAGTTACCGGCTCACGAATCATGGGCGGAGGATTCGGCGGATGTACCATCAATCTGGTTTCAAACGCTCTCTATCAGAAATTTGTCGAAACAGCCCGAAAGGAATTCAACGCCAAGTATGGCCACGAGCCTAAAATCTATGATGTGGTAATTTCTGACGGCGCCCGCCGGCTCGAATAAAACCGAGCGTCACTGCATTGTCATCGCATCAGACGACATTCCTACCAAATAGCAACGGCCACCCTTTGACTTAACGAGGGTGGCCGTTGATGTATGGTCGCGGCAGCGATGCTGACGAATTGTCAGCGGACTATTATCTTGACCGGAGTTGTGTGGGTGTCGGTGACGATGAAGTAGATACCGAGCGGGAGTGAAATCTCCATGCCGTCGGTCAGCTCGGGAATAGTCATCCACAGGTGACCGGCAATGTCATAGATACGAGCGCCAGTATGGGTGCCGACACAGGTGAAACATACCGAACCGGGCATCACGGTGACGCCGAGCGGCTCATCCTCGCCCACGGTAGTGAGGCCGGAATGGTTAACAAACACTACGTTTGACATGGGGGAACGGTAACCCAGACGGACACTCTGCACGGAATATGTTTCCTGATCAGAGTCATTGAAACCGGAAATCTTCACAAAATTCTCCTCCGCTTCGATTTCCTCGGTCACGACCGAACCGCCGGAATAGCGGGTGCGGGTGACTACGTAATAGTCAACCACATTGTCGGCAGGGACTTCCCATGAAGCGATATAGGAGTCGGATGTGACATCGGACGGCGGGAGAGCCACGAGTTGAGTGAGTTGTGGCACAGCCTCACAGCGTCCGCGCAGATAGATGTAGATTCCGGTTCCGGTCAGGTCACCGTCATAGACGTTGAGGATAGCGTTGTGGTCGCCTGTAGCTGACGGGGTATAGCGGATGTTGAGATATGTTCCCGCGCTTGAATTGGCAAGACGGTAGGACACGGTGCGGCTCTCAGGCGAGAAATATGACCTGTCAGCCCCGGCTACAATGACGGATAGATCCTTAGTAAGATTCTGTCCGTGGAAAAAGAGTTTGGCTGTGGCAGATGAGCCGACGGCCACTTCGCCGAAGTCAAGGCTCATATCCTGAACCGGAGTGATGAGGATAGGTACATCGCCCGGTTTAGGAGTTTCTGTAACCTTGAACGGTTCTGTCTTTTTGTCGCCCCAGATATGATTGGCAAGCTCGGGGAAATCAATGAACGGGTTGCGGTTGTTCTGAAACCGATAGACCGCCTCGTTTCGCATCACCTCCTTCTCACTGACGGGATCCATCTCGGCCCATTGCAGAAGCAGATTCATGGCCCAGGGTGAGAGTGTGGGATAGGTGTTGTTCTGAAGCATATTAAGATAGCTCCAGTTCATGTTCTGATAGCAGGTGACCATATAGAAATATGTACGCGCGAAGTCGCCCTTATATTCATCAGCCGGTTCAAAAACCTTGTTTGAGCCACCACCCTGTCCGTCGACCGGAGTTCCGACCTTGACCACACCGTTGTTAAACGATGCTGCGGCCACCTTGCCGAGCGGATAGTTGCTCTTGGCCTGATTTGCAGCAGCCTCGGAAGGATAAAGATGATTGAGGTCGATATAAGCAGGCACTGTTGTGCTTCCACCCCACCAGCTCTTAGGGAACGAGTGTTCGCGGTTCAGGCCCTTGAAACTCGGGGCATAGAGCGGAATGTCGGAATACATGTCCCACCAGCGCATCGACTCGGGATATACGTCAGTGACCTGAAAATAGCGTGGCAGATCGCTGTATGACGAAATCTCTGTGTGGGGATTGATGATGGTGTAGGCAGCCGTTTTCAATTCGGCACCACACTTGCCGTCGAGCCGGTCATAATATCCGGCGGGAATCTGCGCCTGAACGGCCCACGCTCCAATGAGGGTGAAAAGCAGGGCTGCGGCAACTCTTGAAATATCAGATACTCTCATGATAATCGGATAGGGTTACGTGATTAAGGAGGAAAAGAGGAATCAGCGGCCTCCGACGCTGACAACTTTAGTAGGAGGAAGGTCACGGTTGCGCCTGTCGACCGCTTCAGCTACCTCGCGGGCAAGACGGAGATATGACTGCGAGGCAAGAGTGTCGCCGAGGGCAATCGGCTCGCCGTTGTCGCCGCTGTCGGCAACCGAAGCCACGAGGGGAAGTTGCGCCAGAAGAGGCAATCCGAGTTTTTCGGCCAGACGGACACCACCTTCGCGTCCAAAAATATAGTATCGCTCATCGGGGTGTTCGGTAGGGGTGAACCAAGCCATGTTCTCCACCACTCCAAGCACAGGCACGTCGATTTTATCCTCAAGGAACATAGCGATTCCCTTACGCGCATCGGCAAGCGCCACCTCCTGAGGAGTGGTGACAATCACCACGCCGGTCATGGCGAGAGTCTGGACAAGGGTCAGATGAATGTCACTTGTACCCGGGGGCATATCAATGACGAAATAGTCAAGTTCGCCCCAGTCAGCGTCAATAATGAGCTGTTTGAGTGCATTCGAGGCCATGGAGCCGCGCCACAGCACAGCTTTTTCCTTATCGACCACAAAACCGATCGACAGCACCTTGACACCATATTTCTCAATCGGAATGATGAGCTGGCGGCCATCGACATCATGAATATATAGCTGCTCGTCCTCCAGACCAAACATCTTGGGTGCCGAAGGGCCGAAAATATCGGCGTCGAGCAGCCCGACACGGTAACCTTCGCGTGCAAGAGCCACAGCAAGGTTTGAAGCGACAGTTGACTTGCCTACCCCACCCTTTCCGGATGCAACTCCGATGATGTTTTTGACTCCGGGCAGCACAGGAGGAGCGGCAGGAGCCGGAGCCTGAATGGTCTTGACATTTACCGTCACGTTCACATCCGGAGATATACGGGTATGGATGGCGGCTTCACATGCCTTGACAAGTGACTTCATGAAAGGATTGGTGGGCTTGTCAAAAATCAGCGAGAAGCTGACCGATGAGCCGTCGATGCGGATGTCGTCCTCCACCATGCCGCTCTCCACTATGTTTTTACCGGTGCCGGGATAGCGTACGGTTTCAAGCGCGGAGAGAATCAGATTTGGATATAGAGTTTCCATGATTCTAAAAACGGATTTAAGTTCTTAAAGTGTTATCGGATTCAGAAGCCTTGCAGCTCGCCGCGGCCAAAGCTGCGGTAAGTGTCAGGCTCAAACTCCTCGTCAGGCTCCTCAAGCGCCGGAGCGGCGGGGAGGGGGAAAGAGAGGAATTTTATGGTGAGACCGCGGTCGAGCCACTGCTGCTCATAGAAAGTCTTGATGGGTGGCAGCGTTTGGGCCAGCGGGGAGGCATAGAGGTCAATGGTGTCGGCCATAGGCTCGATGCCGTTAAGGCGGAGCATGGCACGGGTGTAGGCGTAGAGAAACGGGCTGTCGGTCTTGAGGTGAACAGGTCCGTTTTCCTTGATGACCTTACGGTATAGTTCAAGCTGACGGGTGCCGGTGAGACGTTTGTTGACTTTCCGCATCTGCGGGTCAGGGAAGGTAATCCATATTTCGTCCACCTCACCGGGGGCAAAAAAGTGGTCGAGCAGTTCGATGGAAGTGCGCAGGAACGCCACATTTTTCAGGCCGAGGTCACGCACACGTGTAGCCCCGGTCCACATACGCGCCCCTTTGATGTCGATGCCGATATAGTTTTTCGAAGGGTCATCGATGGCCATCCCGACGGCATATTCACCCTTTCCGCAGCCGAGTTCAAGTACGATGGGATTGTCA
Organism: uncultured Staphylococcus sp.; assembly: GCA_964554195.1. GTDB lineage: Bacteria > Bacteroidota > Bacteroidia > Bacteroidales > Muribaculaceae > Duncaniella. The sequence continues at coordinate 3,893 of CAZKNK010000062.1, read as the reverse complement.
TTATGAAAGAAATCCTCGCGCCAACGTCCTCGCAACGGACATCCGCCATTTTCTTTCAGAACAGAAAAAGGATACTGGACCACGAAGGGAAGCGTGTCCATCTCGGCAAACTTGCGGAGCTTGTTTTTACCCATTATGATGAAACTTTGGGCTGTTAGTTACGTGAAAGTTTAAACACACATATCCGGTCCTCGCCTTCAAGACGCACCGAAGCGATGAAAAAGCGCTCCGAACGCCGTCCGAGATCCATCTCAACGGTGAAGGCTTCGATACCGGACCGCATTTCAAGTAGCTGACCGGAAACGGTGTAGACAGACACGTCGGCAATGAGAACTGATTCGGATTCTATGTGTAGGATGTCGGCTTCAAGCCAGGCCTTGACCGAGGGGTCACCTGCCGGGTCGGCAATACCGGTAGAGATGCCTGAGGTTTCGATGGAAAAGCGGTTCCACTGCGGAGCGGCGATGAAGGCATTTTCCATGTCAGGGTTTACATAAAGCTTCACCGAAGGCTGATCAACTCCGGCCCAGACGTCGGAGCCGGTGGTCGGGACGGAATTCAACTCGAGGACCCCTATTGATTCAAGCCCGGTCATGGACTGCATGGCATTGTCGGAGATATGGCTGACGGTGGCGGGAATGGTGAGCGAGCGGATTGAAGTCATTCCGGCAAGCGAGTACCGGCCGATGGAGTCGATTCCGACCGGAATTATGTTTTCACCGTCGCCGAGAGCCGAAACGCCCTTGAAGGTGAAATCGGCAATCTTGCGGATAGTGCCGTAATATGAAATCATGTCAATGGCCGAGTCGCTGAAAAAAGCGCCCTCGCCGAGCGAGGTGAGGCACTCCGGAAGCGAAACCGAGATCAGTTCCGGACATGAAGCAAAGGCGTAGGCTCCGATGGAACGTAGTGATGAGCCTGCGGCATTGACGGCTGTGAGACCTGACTTGTAGAAAGCAGACTCCCTTATGACGTGCATTTCCTCGGGAAACGGGAATGACTGCAAGGAGGTGCAGCCGGAAAAAGCATTAGAGCCGACCGATGTCACTCTACCGTTGAAATCAGTCAGAGCGGTGCAGCCGCGGAAAGCATAGTCAGGCACGTCGGCAGCGAGGAAGGTGACCTGACTGAGAGCGGTGCAGCCGTCGAAGGTGTGAGAGCCGAGAGTGGTCACAGTAGCGGGAACGGTCAGCGAGGTCAGCGACTTACAGTCGGCAAATGCGCCGCGACCAATCGAGATGACCGATTCGGGGATATTGACCGACTTGATGCGGGTCGACATCAGCGCTCCGTCGCCTATGGCCTTGAGTCCGGCGGGGAGTGTGATTTCGGTCACCGAGCTACCGGCAAGAATGTAGGCCGGGAGCGTGGCCGCCGGATAAGCGGTGTGGTTTGTGGCAAGACGGATATTATTGTCAGCCTCAATAGTGACACCGGAGAGGTCAAGCGACGTCAGAGCGGGCATGGATGTGGCGACATAATGAAGATCGGTCGCATTGACGCTGCCCGTGAGTGTGAGCGAGGTGACGGGTTCAGATAGACTTGCAGCCGCTGATTCGAGCGAACCGGCCGTAACTTCGAGAGTGACGGGACGTGCTGTGAAGAAAACGGCTAACGATAAGAGAGTAAAGAGGTATTTCGTTTTCATTATTTCATGATTATGACATTGATTGCATTTCTACGAGACGGGTATATACGCCGTTACGGGCGAGGAGTTCATCATGAGTACCACGTTCCACGATCCGGCCTTCGTTCATGACGCATATCATCGAAGCGTTGCGGATGGTGGATAGACGGTGGGCGATGACAAGGGTGGTGCGGTTTTTCATCAACCGCTCCAGGGCTTCCTGAACCAACTTCTCACTCTCGCTGTCAAGTGCCGAAGTGGCCTCGTCGAGAATGAGGATGGGGGGATTCTTGAGAATGGCGCGGGCAATGGATATGCGCTGACGCTGACCACCTGAGAGCTTGCAGCCGCGGTCGCCTATGTTAGTGTCATAGCCGTTCTCCGAAGCTTCGATAAACTCGTGGGCGTTTGCTATCCTGGCAGCGGCAATGACCTGCTCCATAGTGGCATCCTTGACGCCGAAAGTAATATTGTTGAAGAAAGAGTCGTTGAAAAGGATGGCTTCCTGATTGACGTTGCCCATCAACTCGCGTAGGTCATGAACCGGCATCTCGCGAATGTCAACGCCGTCAATAGTGATTCGTCCCCCCTGAACATCATAGAAGCGGGGCAGAAGGTCGGCCACGGTCGACTTTCCGCTGCCACTCTGACCGACAAGGGCCACCGTCTGACCGGGCTTGATGACGAAGTCTACATCATCCACCACCGGCACTTCGGGATCATAACCGAAAGTGACCCCCTCATAGTGAACCTCACCCCGGAAGTCGGCAATGCTGCGAGGGTGGGCAGGGTCGGTGATTGGGTTGACGGCACTGAGAATCTTGTCGACACGCTCCATCGAAGCGAGACCCTTCTGAATGGAATAAACAGCTTTTGAAAGTTCCTTGGCGGGGTTGATGATGGAGTAGAAGATGACGAGATAGTAGATGAACGAGGCGGCATTGATGGATGACGTGCCGTTGAGAATCAGTGTTCCGCCGAACCATAGGACGATAGCGATGGTGAGCGTTCCGAGAAACTCGCTCATCGGGTGAGCCAACGCCTGACGCCGGGCTACGGAGTTGGACAGGTGATAGAACACCTGATTTCCTTCACGGAAACGGGTTTCAACTTTTCCTTCGGCATTGAACGCCTTGATGATTCTCAGTCCGCCGAGGGTTTCCTCAATATAGCTCATCAGGACACCCCATTGGTTCTGCCCCTCGAGCGAAGTGCGTTTGAGCCGCTTCCCGACGCGCCCCATTATGAAGCCGGCTATGGGCAGGAGCAGAAGAACAAACACCGTCAACTGCCACGAAATGAAAATCATCATTGACAGGCAGACGATGATCATGACCGGATTCTTGAACAGCATGTCGAGCGACGCCATGATGGAGTTTTCGATCTCGGCCACATCGCCGCTCATGCGCGACATGACGTCGCCGCGACGCTCCGAGGTGAAAAACGATAGGGGGAGCGAGAGAATCTTGTTGTAGACGCTGTTACGGATGTCACGCACTATTCCCGAACGCATCGGGATGACAAAGTAGGAGCTGAGATAGGTGGTGCCGGTCTTTAGTGCGGTCATGACCACAAGGAGTGCCGCCAGTGCCGCCAGAGTACCTGACGCTCCCCAACGGGCTATGGCCTCCTGAGTGTAGAAATAGAAATTGTTCAGGATCACCTCCTTGAGTGAAGCACTACCCACCTCCATATAGCCATAGACATCCTCCTTCACCTTGAAAAGCATTTCAAGAATCGGAATGATTACAGCAAATGAGAAAAGAGTCAGGAAAGCCGCCAGAATATTGAAAAAAATATTCAGGAAGAGATACTTCTTGTAGGGCGGGACAAACCGGAGCAGAATACTCTTGAAGTCAGACATAGGCCGTGACGGTGAGGAAAATTATACGTGAAAAGCCCGCGCGAGAACATCGTGCAGGCTGTAATGGAGTAAGTTTAGGCCGGAGCAGAATTATTCTCCTTCCGCGGGAGCCACGGGAGCGGCAGGAGCGGGAGCTGCCACGGGGTTTGTGTTGAAGTCGCCGCCGGTGGTCTGCTCAACGGGAGTTTCCATCACACGCGAACGGCTTGAGGTGATAGCCTTAGGCATGAAGAATGATGAAAGGATTGCAAGAACGCAGATGATACCGGCCAGAGACCAAGTAAGTTTTTCGATGAAACTGTTTGTGCGACGCACACCCATAATCTGGTTTGAGCCGGCAAACGTGGAAGAAAGACCTCCACCCTTTGATTTCTGGACAAGAACCACTGCAATGAGAAGCAC
>CAZKNK010000061.1:0-12438 GCA_964554195.1 uncultured Staphylococcus sp. | reverse complement strand
TGCGGTGTGTTGGGCTGATGCTTGTCAATGCAGTCAACCGTCGAACCGTGGAACATATAGAGCGGACCCATCCACTCGGAGTCACGCTTTGACAGATAGTCGTTCACGGTAACCACATGGACGCCGCGGCCTGACAGCGAACGGAGGAATACAGGAAGTGTAGCCACAAGGGTCTTACCCTCACCGGTCATCATCTCGGCAATCTTACCCTGCTCGAGAACAATACCACCTATAAGCTGAACGCGATAGTGGACCATGTCCCACGTGATTTCGTTACCGCCGGCCATCCAGTGATTCTTATAGATAGCTTTATCGCCCTCGATTGTGACAAAGTCCTTACCCTGGGCGGCAAGTTCGCGGTCAAGTTCATTGGCTGTCACCTCCACGGTTTCATTGGCAGCGAAACGTGACGCCGTCTCGCGGATGGCGGCAAAAACCACCGGAAGATGCTCCTCAAGCTTATCTTCTATAATATCAAGGGCCTTCTTTTCATTCTGGTCAATTTTGTCCCAGAGGGGCTGACGCTCGTCAAACGGAAGTTCCTCCACCTCCTTGCGGATCTGAGTGTTTTCTTCCTCAAGGGGTGCCACGGAGCGACGTATATCTTCCCTGACATCGCTGATCCGGCGGCGGAGTTCGTCATTTGACAGTGCTTTCATTTCGGCTTCAAGAGCCTCGATTTTTTTTACCACAGGCTCGATTTCTTTCAGGTCACGCTGTGACTTGTTACCGAAGAGCTTGGTTATAAATGATAAAAACGACATATATATGAATGTTTTTCTATTTGACTGATTATAATTGTGAAATTTCTGTAGGAGATTCTGTTTATTCTATCCTCATAGGAGGCACTGACGTTGCATTGGGTGACCTGATACGGAGCAGGCGGCTCACTGTCGGAGCAAGAATCCGGGCATCGACGGTCTCCCCTATCACTTTCGGGGTCAGATCGGGTGAGAGAATCCATGCCGGTGCCAGTGTGGAAGTGAAGCTGACGGCAGTCTCCGTGTTGGATAGCGCTTCATCATCATCCGCATCCGTAACAACCCAGCCGGGATTGACTGATATGAGCAGATCGCCGGCATGAGCGAGCGATGTGTTGCGCCGGAGCGCAACGGGATTGTCGCCGGCATCGCGGGCAATGATGTCATCTATTGTGAACACACGGCTGACACCGCTCATCCTCATCAGAAACTCGGCGGCTTTCTTGCGTATTTCCACCGGATCGAGGTCACGGTCCTTGAGATATTTATTATTGAGATAGAAATATCCGTTGTGATAGCCGCTGACATATTCGCCATTGCCGTGCATGGCTATAAGATACATGTTGAGCAGCGAAACCGCACGACGAGGCGAGAAACGTCCGGTCGGAATCCCCCACTTTTCGTCATCGCGCTTGCGCGAGGCGGGAGCAGGAGTTCCGGCGAGAAACACAAGGGTGTTTTTCATTCCGGCGGTTTTCTCTATAGCATTAAATATTCGGGCCAGATCCGAATCGAGCCTAAGATATGCATCCATCGTTTCAATCCGGTTGTCCGACTGGTGTCCGTAACGGTAAGGTGAAAGTGTCAACGATAGATTGATCATATCGGTGACGCCACGTGTGCCAAGCCCAAGTTCTGATATATATTCAGTGGCTGTATTGGCTATCTCACGGTTACCCGAAGCCGACACTTTGAATGATTTATATGCATCCGGTTCACGCTTTGGGAATGTGTGCCGGAAGGGGTATATCTTCTTATGCTCGGGCAGGTCGGGATATAGCGATAGCTCCATTGAGGGGACCCAGGCCATCGTGTCGATGCGGAGTGATAGAGGCGCGGCAAAGTTGCGGCGTGAGATCACCGTCGGTGTTTCTTTGTAATATGGCGAAGTCACCCACTTGCCGTTGACATCGTCAATCCAATAGGCGCTGTTGGCGGCATGTCCGGCAAGAATAACGGCCATCTGCGGATCAGCGGCTATGGAGTGTACCTGATTTAGTCCGTCGTCGGCAATCCTTATTTCATCTGACAGGGTTGAAACGAGGAGTTGTGACGGGGTGTAAGAGGTCGATACTTCGAGGACCGGCTTCTCGGTGCGGGTGGCTGCATCATAGACCGTGGCCGACGGAATCCCGTTGACACCTGCCGAGGCCCCGGTCATCACCAGAGCTGCCGCGGCCTGAGAGTCGAGGCCCGGTCCGAAGTCTATATTCTCAAATGTCACACCCTCGGAAATCAGACGGTTGAATCCACCTTCGCCAAAACGGTCGCGGAGAAGGCGTACATAGTCACCGTCGAGTCCCTCCACAACTATCCCGACCACAAGCGACGGACGCGGGGCCACCCCGCGACGCAGAGCGTCATCGCTCCCCGCCGATGCGCTGATCACAGCCATCGAGGCAACAAGAAGCGAAACTATGCGCGTGGTTAGCAGTGAGGTTTTAAGTGTTGACATCTGTAATTTCTTATATACGACAATGAGCGCATCGCATCCGCTGCAATCAACGGATAAAATGCCGCATTAGCTACCTGTAAGCCTGTGGCAAATACTGCACACATGGCCAAAAGGAGTACAAAGTTAACAAAATGGTAGCAAAAAAGCAACTTTTTAGCTTTTTTTACCCATATCCCGACCGTTACGATAAAGCATAGCGGGTTTAGCCATAGATATAGGTAGTTAGGCGATGTGGCCTCATGAACCGATATGAAAATCAAAAAGGTCAAAATCAGACCCGCCGTGCCGAAAATTCCGAACAGAAGGCTGTCAAACCATCGTGTCACCTTCCGGCGCCGGAAATCGCGGACTGTGATGGCGACGGCAAGTATAAGAATAAGGAGTGCAACAGCCCCGGGTGATTTCCAAAAGGGTGTCGGGCCTTCTATGGCAGATGGGAGTGACTGAAATATAATGTCGTTAGTCTGACTGACAAGGGGTTCACCGGTTCCTTTGGCGGAGCCTGACATCATCCGTTCAAGAGCCTCGGGTGAAAAAATCATAGCATGGTCATCCACCCGCTTGTCAAGCGGCGCTCCAAGTGCAAGGTCAATTCCAAACTGATACCACGGATAATTGGCATGATATATTCGCATGGCCTCGCGATAAGTTCGGGCATCAAGGCCCGATGCGCTCAACACCGGCTCAGACCCTATGGCCCGGGCAATGAGGTCGACTATGCGTGTCGAGCAGTTGTCCTTGACATAGTTGTATCGGTAGACCTGATTTTCAGGACGAAGATTTTCATGTAGCATCATTATGACGCTCCTCTTTTCATCATCAGTGAGATTTAACTTCTGCTCCACAACCCTACGCCCCTGCCTCGCATAATATCTCAGGAAGTAATCGGTCGGTTTCACTCCGATGGAGTAGTCGGTTTCACCTTTCACGAATCTATACACAAAATTGGGAGCGTCAAAGTCAAAATTTCCCCAGTCAAAAACATTATCCGACATGATGATTCCGCTCTCAGAATCCCTCACGACTACCCTCAGTCCAGAATGGCCCTCAAGTTCATATATCACAGGACCCGGATGACAGGTGAGCAGCGACATCTCGACAACCTCACCGGCTTGCAGGCAGAGGGTGAGACAAATGGCTGTCAGTGTGAGCAGAAACGTTTTCAAAACAGTGAAGTTATGTCATTGATGGAAATAACGGCAAACACCGGTTTACCGTCAGGAGTCATAGTTGGGGCCTGACTTTTAAACAGATCGCTTATAAGCGCTTCCATTTCACCGGCCGAAAGTGACTGTCCGCGGCGGATGGCATTGGTCCGCGCAAGCGAGAGGGCTACCTTGCGCGAAAGCGACGAGGCAATATCCTCACCCGTCTCCTCCACGGTCTCAATAATCCCGCGGAGAGTTTCGACCGCTGTTGCGCCGGATATGGCTGACGGAGCTGCAAGAATACTCCATGTGTTGTCGCCGAGCGGTGATAGTTCAAATCCGAGTGGTTCGAGATACGGAAGTATGGCTTCCAATGTGACGGCTGACGAGGGTGAAAGCTCTATCATTTCAGGAAACATTGACTTCTGGGCCACAAACATTTTGTCATCGGCCATAGACACATAGCGGTCATAGAGAATCCGGACGTGCGCTCGATACTGGTCTATCACCATCAACCCCTTGAGTGAGGGAGTGAGAATATAGGTGTCCTTGAGCTGCATGGCTGCACTGGCACCGACCTCCGACATCAGTTCTGGAACCGACGGCAATTCTCCGGCAGGATTGTCATTAATCCTGCTCCCAACCACTTCGCCTATACTCTCATCACGCTTGCGGCTGAAGTCATCATAGAGTTTCTCCCAATCCTGCGGGACAGAGGTGTTGATGCGGCTGCGGAATGTGGATGATTCGCCGTGAGGTTTCCGGGCCGGACGGTCGGAAAACGGATTGTAGGCCGGATCAAGTTCCTCCTCGAGTTCAAGGGCTGCATCGGGATTAAAAACAGGTATTTCAGGGGCATCCTCCACATTGAAGTCTATCGACGGAGCCGCGTTGTAGCGTCCGAGCGAGTCTTTGACTGCTGCCGTAAGTATCTGCCAGATTGCCTGTTCGTTCTCAAATTTTATCTCGCTTTTTGTCGGGTGGATGTTGACGTCTATTGTCTCGGGGTCAACCGTGAGGTTAATGAAGTAGTTAGGCTGCTCATCAGGCAGGATGAGCCGGTCGTAACATTGCATTATGGCCTTGTGGAAATAAGGGTGACGCATGTTGCGACCATTGACCATGAAGTATTGCAACGAGTTTCTTTTACGCGCGTTTTCGGGTAGGCATATAAATCCATTGACCCTGACTATCGAGGTGTCGGTTTCTACCGGTATCAGCTGTCGGTCAAGGTTTTTACCGAAAAGGTCGGCTATACGTTGCTTAAATGAGGTGCGCCGGAGGGCATGGAGAGTGATGTCGTTGTGAATCAACGTGAAGTCGGTGTTGATGTTGACAAGGGCAAGTCGCTCAAACTCACGCATTATGTTGCTCAGTTCAACAGAATCCTTCTTAAGGAACTTACGTCGGGCCGGAACATTGAAAAAGATGTTCTTGACCATCATGTTTGTTCCCGGCACGGTTGCCTCGGGTTGCTGGCTCTCCACTTTTGACCCGTTGATGATGAGTCTGGTTCCGATGGAGGCTCCGTGTTGCATAGTCCTTACATCGAGCTGCGCTATGGCGGCTATCGACGCGAGGGCCTCACCTCTGAATCCCATGGTGTGAAGCGTGAACAGGTCATCGGCATTCTTGATTTTCGATGTGGCATGGCGTTCAAAAGCCAGACGGGCATCAGTGTCACTCATACCGCATCCGTTGTCTATCACCTGAATGAGTGTTCGCCCTGCATCCTTGAGTATAATGGTTATATTGTCGGCAGCGGCGTCGATGGCATTCTCCACAAGTTCCTTTATCACTGAAGCGGGTCGCTGAATCACCTCACCGGCCGCTATCTGATTTGCCACAGAGTCAGGCAATAGTCTGATTACGTCACTCATTTTTCTCAGCCTCCTCGCTTGATTCGGATGTGATTGTTTGAAGGTCATCAATTACAGACGCGGTCGGATCCGGTTGGATTTCCACCGGTTCTGTTATTTCCGGCTTCATGACTTCCGGGTCGGATTCTTGGTCAGATGAGGTTGCGAACGACGACTTGGGGCGTCCGAGGGCCGTGGCACGGACACTTTTATAGTCGGGCCGCGGACGTCCGAGTATAGGATTGGCGAGCAATTCGGCCATCTCGGGAGGATAGTCAAAAATTTCATCCGGTGCCATAGGTCGCAATATATCGTATGACCTGAATTTCGGGAGGAAATAACTCGACCGCTTGGCGAGATAAAGCGGTGTGGTGGTTCCGGTGGTCTCTGGCCACATTTTCACTCTTTCTATCTTGCCATCCTTGAAGTCAGCAAGGAGCGTTGAGCCTTCAGTGAACGAAAATTTGTTATAGGTTGAATCATTCTCCATCGGAAACATGATTATCTGCACGTTTCCTTCCACATAGAGCCGTGAGAGTGTCGAATCGGCAAACCAGGCGGTCATGTCAGACCCGGTCAGCTGATTGAAGCAGTCCTCAGCGATATGCTCCGACATAAGTCCGGTTTCAGGCAGACGCGCCCAGTCAATAGTGGAATCGTTGGAGTGAACGTAAATCACATTACCAACTATCTGCTTGTCCTCATTCCAGATGACGGGCATATCATACATATACATTATCGAATCTCGCTCAACAAGGCTGAGTGAGTCACAGATTCCCTGAACATCGGTTCTGAAAAACCGCACTCGATGAAATATATTTGTGACTTTAGTTGAGTCGGGAAGCATGTAGCCTACGATTGTGTCACCGTGAAGATAGAGCGTATCTGATGAAGAGTATTCCTTGACAAGTGCATTACCGGTGGCGAAGGAACTGTCGGTTAATTCATTATAGAATCCGTAATCGCCTGATATGGATGATTTGCGTATGGAGTCGGTCAGCACCATGTTTCCGAACGCCTCACCATAGCCGGCGTTGCGGTCATAAAAGAGGGTGTCGCCCGTGAGGGTGTTGCCGCGAAGGGTGTGTACGGTTGACCGGCTGTAGAGGTCGGCATAGCCTGATTTGGTATTATAGAAGCCTGACGATGAGCGTATGTCGCCATCCTTTGATGTGATGAGGGTCGAGGCTATCAGTCGGGCGATGCCGGTCTCGGTATTGTAGGTGAGGGAGTCGGTAAACATTCTGAGCGTGTCGTTATCCTGAGGTCCCATGAGGTCAACGTCAAAATAAAAAAACGCATTCTTGGTATCGGGATAATAGTATCCCTGAATTGAACGGAGGCGGTTATGGCTGTCGCGCAGGGTGCCTCCGGTCTGATAATAACCGACATTGTCATATAGGTCATAGAAAAAACGGTCGGTTTCGAGTTCAACGTCGCGGTTGATGAGCCGGACAATTTTTCCGGGGTCAGCCGTCAGTTCGGCCAGTTCGTTTTCTCCGTCGTAATATAGGGCGTCGCCATAGACAAATAGAGTGTCGCCCTGCTCCATCCTGACATTTCTGAACGCATCCATCGAACCGGTGACTTCATTGAACCGGGCGCTGTCGCAGAACATGAACATGTCACCCCGACGAAACTGAACGTTTCCGGTCAGCACCTGCACATCAGTGTCACGCAGTTCGTCATATGTGAGCCGGTCGGCATGTTCGAGAAACACTTTTGACCGGTCGCTGCGGTCGGCAAGCGGTATGGCGGGACGTATGGCCGGAGGCACACTTTCCTTAGGTGCCTGAGCCAGCATGACCGGAAGGGCCGTTACAGCGGCAAACACTACTGAAAATAACGAACCTCGCCTGAAGCCCATAGATTATTTGGATGCGGAGGTGTCCTTAATCCACCCTTTGTTGACAAACTCGCAGTCGCGCCAGCCTTCTTCGATTCTGATGTAAGTGTCCTTGATTTTGCTCTTGAGCCATTCGGCGAGAATCTCGTTTCGACGGGCGTTTTCATACATATCCTTTATCTGCTGATAGTCATCCGAAAGGTTGATGCGGTGTGACTCGATTCGGTTTGTAAGCTTCACAATGGCCACCATATCCTGATTTGTTTTCGGATTCTTCATGATGAAGGCTTTTGACACCTCGCCCGGCTTGAGGGTGCTGACCACTTTGGCTATTTCCTGGGGGAGTTCACTCATCTGGAAGCGTGAGGTGCCGGTGTTTTCATTTACCATCACTCCACGGTTGTTTCTTGTATCCTTGTCCTGGGAGATTACTCCCACAACTTCCTCAAATGTGAAGCGGTGATTGTCCACCATATCCGTGCGCAGGGAATCAAGTCGGGTCAGAGCATCAATCAGATCGGCCTCGGCCACTTTGGGGCGGAGGAGAATGTGGCGGGTGTTGATACGGTCACCTCGCTTCTCGATGAGCTGAATAATGTGAAAGCCGAATTCACTTTCCACTATTTTCGACACCTTTTTAGGATCATTCAGGTTAAAGGCAACTGCGGCATATTCAGGCACAAGCTGCGCCTTTCCCATAAAACCGAGTTCACCGCCGTGTGACGCACTGCCGGGGTCCTCGGAATATAGCACAGCAAGCGTGTAGAAATCGCTCTCCCCGCGATTGACTCGATCAGCAAAATCGCGCAGACGGGCCTTGACGTCATCAATTTCCTGCCGTGGGATGGCCGGGGCTATCGTCAGAATCTGCACTTCGACCTGAGTCGGAACAAAGGGGATGCTGTCTTTAGGCAGTTTGTCAAAATATTTGCGGACGTCAGCCGGTGTGGCGGTGACCTTCTGAGTGAGATTGCGCTGCACCTGCTGTATGCGTGAGCGATTTTTAGTCATTTCAAGCAGGGTTTCGCGAATCTGAGGAATCGACTTGTGAAAAACCTGCTCCACCTTCTCCTTCGAGCCGAGATTGTTGATATAGTAATTAATCTGAGCCTCAACCTGCTGCATGACCATATTGTCACCCACCTCTATCGTATCGAGGTCGGCTTGATGGAGATAGAGTTTCTCAATGGCAAGCTGCTCGGGAATTATGCAGTAAGGGTCTCCCTTGATTTCAGTTTTCTCATATAGGGCATTCTGATATGCCTCTTCGATTTCAGATTTCCAGATCGGCTGATCACCCACGACCCACGCCACTTCTTCCACCACATTGTCAGTGGCGGCTGTAACACAAATCACTCCTGCGGCGAGCAAAGCGGCTGATGCTATTATATTTTTAAATTTCATAATCAAAGTTGTAAAAAAAACCGACGTCAAAGATACTAATTTTCCTTTAATTGACCTGCGGCGTTAAAATTTTATAACATTGTGCGCTCCGGTTTCATAAACAGGCAGGCGTCACCGTAGCTTAGAAAGCGGTAGTCCGAATCAAGCGCGTGGTCATAAATCTCTCGCCAGCGTGGTCCTATGAGGGCTGAAACAAGTAGCAGAAGCGTGGATCGGGGCTGATGGAAATTTGTTATTATCCCGCTTACCATGCGGTAGTCATATCCGGGAGCTATGAGCAGACGGGTCGACGCGACAAACACCGTTTGTCCGCTCCGGTCGAGCCGGTCCAGAAGGGCTTTCATTGACTCGGCCACAGTGAGACGGGGATGTGAGTCGGAGTATGGATACCACTGTCCGAGTTCATCCGGTTCCATTCCGGTAGCGGCCATACAGCCGAGATGATACAGACTTTCAAGTGTGCGCACCGACGTGGTGCCAACCGCGATAATGCGCCGCGTATTGTCAGCAAGAGTTTCAATCAGCGACCGGTCAGCAGCTATGAATTCAGAGTGCATTTCATGTTCGCCTATCGTGTCGGACTTGACGGGCTGAAAAGTTCCGGCCCCGACATGAAGTGTCACCTCACTACGTGGGATTCCGCGCTCCGCTATTCGCTCGAGCAGAGAATCAGTGAAATGCAGTCCGGCTGTAGGAGCTGCCACAGATCCTTCCACGTTGCTGAACACGGTCTGATAATCGGTCTTGTCAGATTCCTCTGTAGAGCGGTTGAGATAGGGGGGAATAGGTATCTCTCCGGCTGAATCAATAATAGCGGAGAATGTGACCGACGGATCATCCCATGAAAATCTGACCACCGAGGCGTTTCCGCTCCGCCCCACTCTTTCAGCCTTGAGCATCACTTCCTTACCCTTAATGTTGAGCGGAAGTGAAAGAGGTTCATCTTTCCATCGCTTTGAGTTTCCTACAAAGCACACCCACTCCACCGGACCTGACGAAGCGAAGTTGATGGAATAGTCTTTTGGTGCTATCGGTTCAAGACAGAATATCTCGATGGTGGCGCCATCGCGGTTCACGCCCTTCCTGAACCTTAGGCGGGCGTTGATCACCCTGGTGTTGTTATATATCAGCATCGAGTCGGCAGGCAGAAGGGTGTCAAGTTCAGCAAAGACATGATCACTCACTTCGCCGTCAAGGCTAAGCATCAGGAGTCGGCATGAGTCACGCTCGGCAAGCGGATGCAGGGCTATCCTGTCATCCGGCAGCGGATAATCGTAGTCCTCTATTCTTATTTCGCCGGGATTTTTCATCAAATATTATGAAGTGTGGAAATAGCCTTGACAGGGTCCTCGGAATTAAACACATAACTTCCGGCCACAAGAATGTCGGCACCGGCGCTGACAAGTTCGCGTCCGGTCTGAAGGTTCACACCTCCGTCAATCTCGATTTTCGCCTTGCTGCCGCTTCGCTCTATCATGGCGCGGAGACGGCTGACCTTGTCAAGTGTGGTGCGGATAAACTGCTGTCCGCCAAAACCGGGATTGACGCTCATCAACAGCACCATGTCAAGTTCGGCAACCACTTCCTCAATCATCACCAGAGGGGTGGCGGGATTGAGCGTGACGGCAGCTTTCATTCCGGCATCCTTGATGCGGTTTATGACGCGGTCAAGATGCACACAGGCTTCCTGATGCACATTCATCAGATACGCTCCGGTGTCACGTATCTGGCTGATGAATCGCATCGGGTCAACCACCATCATGTGAACGTCAAGCGGCTTGCGGGCTACACGTGCAAGTGATTCAATCATCGGAAAACCTATCGATATGTTGGGGACAAACATCCCGTCCATTACGTCAACATGGATCATCGACGCTTCACTTCGGTTGATGATTTCGATTGCATCGCCGAGATTACAGAAGTCGGCGGCAAGAATTGAAGGGGAGACTTCCGTCATAATTCCTTTTTACGAGGTTTGAAAGCATTCCAGAGGATTATTCCTATGCAGACCACACCGATGGCGAGTCCTACATAGGTGAGATAGTCGTTATACTCCTCGACCTTGGAGTAAAGCTGCTCACGTGGCACCATCGTGCCGAGCCAGTAACCGAGCGAGGCAAGAACTATGTTCCACACCCCTGCTCCGAGACCGGTATAGAGGATAAACTTGCCTACGTTCATCCGAGCGAGTCCGGCCGGGATTGAAATCAGCTGACGCACTGCCGGAATCAGACGTCCGACAAATGTTGACACTGCTCCGTGCCGGTCAAAATAGTCCTCGGCTTTCCTCACCTTCGCCTCATCGATCAGACACGCATGTCCGAGCCGGCTGTTGGCGAAGGAGTAGACAATCGGTCGGCCTATCCACACCGAGAGATAATAGTTGATCAATGCGCCTATAATGGCTCCGGCCGTGGCCACAGCCACTATCAGGTAGATGTTCACCTCATGACTCGTACATGCGAGATACGCTGCCGGAGGAACAATCACCTCGGAGGGAAACGGTATGAACGAACTCTCGATTATCATGAAACCCAACACCAGAAGATACACCGTTGTAGCGTCGGCACTGAAAAAATGTGCCATGATTCCTGCCGGGTCAAAGATTGCAAGATTTATAAAGTCAAGCATTTTGCTGCTGTTAAAAAGTTTCTGTAATATTCAGCTTTGCGGGCAATCGCAAGCGGATAAGCACGTGAGGTGGATGGCAGGCGCCACATCGACAGAGTCCGACCGTCATACTCAGCCGTCACGCTGCAACCCATTTTGGGCGGTTCCGACCCCGTGAGTTCGGCAAGCACTCCGGCAGCCTTCTCGCCTGTCGTGGCTATGAAACTGCATCGGGGCATCCTGTCAAGCAACGCCTTAAGGTCAACCGGCTCAACTATCTCAAGAAATTTGTCTGACGCATTGTCCTTCAGTCGCCTTACCGCCGCTCCGGTGTCACTCAAAGCGATTCCCTTTTCGTTGAGAAATGATTTTATCCTTTCGAGATCAAACGCACCTGTAGAGGTGATAAACTCATCTCTGTTGTCATGGAATATCATTCCCATGATTCGCCAGAAGTCGTTGATTTTGTTAGGATAATAAAACTCCATTGACCAGCGCACCGGCTTGGGTGGGAATGTACCCATTATCAGTGCTTTGGCATCGGTCGGCGCAAACGGCTCAAAGGGATGCCGCTCAATCGGAGGAAATGTCTGAATATTTTCCATATATAAACCTAACGGCTGAGAGCCACTGATTGTTGCGACTCACAGCCGTCGGTGTGGTGTAACGGAAATATAACTGACGTCTTATTCCTTGATACGCTCAACGTAGCTTCCGTCGCGGGTATCAACCTTGATCTTGTCACCGATGTTGACAAAGAGAGGCACACGCACTTCTGCACCGGTTTCAACAGTAGCGGGTTTGAGAGTGTTGGTGGCGGTATCACCCTTGATGCCGGGTTCTGTATAGGTCACCTCGAGGACAACGCTGGTGGGCATCTCACAGGTCAGAACGGTGTCAGATGCGGCATGAACCATAGCCTCGCAGATGTCGCCGTCCTTGAGGAACTGAACGCCTTCAATGCTCTCACCGGGGAGAATCTCCTCTTCCCATGTTTCGGTGTGGAGGAAGTGATAGCCCATATCATCTTTGTAGGAATACTGATAGGGACGACGCTCGATGCGGACTTCGTTTACCTTTACGCCGGAGTTCCATGTCTTGTCAAGGATACGACCGGTCTTTACGTTTTTAAGTT
>CAZKNK010000060.1:0-12562 GCA_964554195.1 uncultured Staphylococcus sp. | reverse complement strand
CCGCGACCCCAACCTTGGCAAGGTTGTGCTCTACCAACTGAGCTATTTTCGCAAATTTCAAAGGTCGTTTTTTGCTTTTGCGTTGCAAAGGTAGAAACTTTTTTTTTATCTCCAAAATTATATTGACTGTTTTAACTAATCTTAACAATATGGATTCCTTTAAAATTAAATCATACGCACGCATATAAATGAGCAAAAACAGCGATAAAACTTTGACAGCTACATATAATTAACTAACTTTGCAGTCGTTAAACATAGGCAATCGCTACGTCCGGCCACAACTTATCAGAAAAATCATCCGATCAATAATTTCTTCCCAAAAGATATTCATAATGAGCGCAAAAATATTCCCCGGAACAATCAGGAGTTATTTCAAAGAAAACCCATCCATAATCTCTTTATTCTACAATCTTTTTCATTGTCCATTTGCTTTTTTTGTAAAAGGTTTTAAGTTTACCGGTGCTTTTCTCTCCAAAATGAAAATTAATATCAAAGGGAAAAACAATCAGGTCATTTGCAAGAAATTGACCCGTATGCGCAACTGCGAAATACTCATTATCGGGAACAATAACAGAATTGAAATCGACGAGCATTGCCGCCTGAAAAATCTCACATTATGGATTGAGGGAAACAATAATGAAATCACAATAGGAGAATACACCTACTCATTTGGCGGAGAACTTGCCGCACTTGAAGGCACAAGCATTAAGATTGGCAGGGACTGTCTTTTCTCACATTCAATAGAGTTTCGCACAGCTGATTCTCACAAAATTTATGATGAATCCGACCAACGTATCAATCAAGCCGAATCAATCAATATCGGTTCACACGTTTGGCTCGGCGCTCATGTTAAAGTCCTGAAAGGAGGATCCGTTGCTGACGGGTCAGTAGTTGGAATAGGAAGCATAGTAACCAAACCTCTTCCGACACCTAATGCAATATATGCCGGAACTCCGGCAAGGATGATAAAAGAGCATATTTCATGGAAAAGATAGGTAGTTAAAGTCAACAGGTCAAAACTTCAAGATTTGAATTAAAATGAAAAAAATCACTAATTTTGCAAAAGCAAAAAGCAGCAAAACTTTATAAGTCTTAAATTTCACCATTTATCCAAAACCAGTCAGAAATCAAAACCGACAAAAGCCATCGAAACGATCGAACACAAAACAGCCGTAATCACCTCCGGGTCGAACTTTCTTGACAAGTTCATTATCAGTCGACTCAAAGAGGAAGGATACGTGGTGACGCTCGAAACGGAGCGCCCCGACCTCGCCATACATATCGCAGGAGAAACAGACCCAACCGAGGCAATTCGTTTGAACCCGAAGAGACTGATTGTGTTAATCCCAAAAGGAGTGATTATCGACACTGACCGTCTGAGGGAACAGTTTGCCCTTACTACTATTATAAGACTTCCCTACGTGGTTGGGACCGGTATGACAGGGCTGCTGATGGAAATTGTCAGGATGATAAAGCGAGGCACAATGTTTCACATCAAAGACAACACCGCCCGCACCTCCGTGATTCATGCTCTGGATGTGGCCCGTATTGCAATAGCAACAGCTGAAACCGGTGGAGATTTTACGGTGACCGACCTCACCTCACCCACATGGCATGATATCATTGAAGCACTTTCAGTCAGAGTAGACCATAAGCGCATACCTACATTAAATTCACGATGGGGACGCTACGCGGCTATGGTAGGACCGCTCATCGGAGGACCTGACCGCGAAATGCTCCGAACCATTACCTCTGACTATACACTCACCTCAAATCTCCCCAATCAGTACTGCACAGGCATAATAAACGTGGCAGACTATCTTTCAAACCACGAGTATGACGAAACCGACATTTGACTCTCTCTCTGACTTTCTCAATGCAACCGGAGCCACTCTCAAGAGCGTGGCCAAACTGGTATTTCAGACCGGACGGCCCACCGTCAGCCGCCATCCTGAAGGTTCAAAACTCATCATCATGGGCAACGGACCATCACTTTCACAAACAATAGCTGACCACAGCGCCCTGCTGATGCACAATCCGACTATGGCTGTTAACTTCGCTGCCAATACCGAAGAATTTTTCAGACTTAAACCGAGATACTACATCCTCGCCGACCCTCATTTCTTTGAATCGGAACATGAAAACGTGGTCCGGCTCCGCCAAAACCTCACGCGAATTGACTGGGAAATGACACTCTTTATTCCCGTAAAAGCACATCTCAACATCAAAGACGCTCCGGCGACATTAAAAATCGAACGATATAACCCAATCGGGATTGAAGGCTACGAATGGTTTGAGCGAATGGCATATAACAGCGGACGCGGAATGCCCCGGCCAAGAAATGTCCTTATCCCGGCAATCATGGTCGGGATACTTATAGGATATAAAGAAATCATCATCACAGGAGCCGATCACTCGTGGACATCGACCTTAAGTGTCGACTCTCGCAACAGAGTGGTATCCGTTCAGCCGCATTTCTATAAGGAATCCACCTCAGAGCAGCAACGGATAAGCTCAGTGTACGAAGGGGTCAAGCTCCACGAAATCATCCACAGCTTCTATGTGGCGTTCAAAGCCTATCACGACATCGAGTGCTACGCCCGCAAACGCGGAGTGAGAATACTTAACGCCACTCCGGGCAGCTTCATCGATGCCTTTGAACGCACATCAAATCCCTGAACACCCATATCCATAGTCAAATCTCAGACAAAGGGAGACTGGCCGCTGGCCGGTCTCCCTTTGTCTGGAAGTTAAGTACTATCTGTAAGCGCGATTGATAATTCTTTAAGTGCTTTTAATTTCCATGCACTTACATTTCACATTTAATATAAACCAATCTTTTCCCTTAAAAATCTTTACCCCTCTGAACAGAACCTATATTCATCCTTCCTGATAAAAATCTTACATTGCAAAATTAATATGAAAATGCAACAGATTTAGACATATTGAAGAATAATATAAATGAATTTCAAACTCATATAAAGATTTTTAATTGGTTAACAGTGTGTTAGAATATTCAGCTTATAATAATTATATAAATGAAAATATGGATTTTCAAGCTTATTTTCGGAAAGGAACGGCCACCAGGCAGTAGACCGGCACCGGTTTTTGGCCCTTACTTCCCGGACTCCAGTGTGGCATTTTTGAAATCACTCTGACGGCTTCCCTGTCAAGCTCGGCACTCACTCCGCGGACCACTGAAATGTGACTTAGCGAGCCGTCGGCATTAACGATAAACCCACACACCACCCGACCCTGAATCCCGGCCCGATAAGCATCGGCAGGATAGCGGCGCTCCTCATTGATAAACTTAATCATCTCACGTTCGCCTCCAGGAAATATAGGCTGACAATCTACAAAATCTATATCGTAAGCCTCAACGGTTTCTATCGAGGTCGTGACAGTGATTTCTGCCGACATTTCCATCGGATCCGCACCGAAAGCACGAAGCGCCGGAACAAGCGTCAGCAGTATCATGACAATTATAGGGAAATGATTCATGAATGAAAGGGAAAAAATCTAAACAAACATCTTAAATGTGATTACAAAATTAGCAATCCCTCACGAAATTCCATCAGGTTTTGGGATAGATTAGTTTTGTTTTTGATTTATTGACAATTAAACCATCATAACAGATACACCCGACGCTTATAAGTACAAAAATTAACAGCCCGCTATACTAACACCCGTCCCGCGCGCGTTATATAAGCAAAGAATATGCGTCAATTTTCCGACGCATCTCCGTTAATCATAATGACAAATCGACTCATAACCCTCATCATCATAATGATAGCGACAGTCACAGCCCTTCCGGCTCAGGACTCATCGCCGTCATATAACTTTCTGAACATTCCCTCGTCGACACTCTCCTACGGACTCGGAGGAGTCAATATCTCCACAGTGGATGATGACATCAACTCCATCGACCAGAATCCCGGCCTTTTAGGACCTGAAATAGGGATGCAACTCGGCATCAACTACATGCGCTACGTGGGCGAATCGAACTTTGCCGGAGTGAAATTCGGTATGGCTGCCGGTGAACACGGCGCATGGGCTATGGGAATACAATATTTCGGCTACGGAGCTATAAAAGGAGCTGATATGAATGGCAATCTTACCGGCGAATTTTCGCCTAAAGATGTGGCAATCAATGCCATGTATGCCCACGACATCACCGCCCGCTGGCGAGGCGGTGTGAATCTGAAATACGTATATAGCGCCTATGACTCATATTCGGCCATGGCTCTTGCCACGGATTTAGGTGTCAACTATTACGATCCGGACCGAGACCTGTCGTTTTCATTCGTCGTAGCCAACCTCGGCGGCCAGATAAAGCGATTCAACGAGAGTTATGACCGACTGCCTATTGACCTGCGGCTCGGTTGGACCCAATCGTTCGGCTCCCTCCCTATCCGATGGTCTGTGACAGCATGGAATCTGACCAAATGGCATCTGCCATATTATGACGCCGGTGACGGAAGCACCACAAGCCAACCGGAAATCAAGGATACATTCAGTTCCAATCTATTCCGCCACCTGATTTTCGCAGCTGACTTCGTGCCGAGTGAAAAATTCCATATCGGATTGGGATACAACTACAAGACCCGAACCGATATGTCGACCTACAACCGCAATTTTCTCTCCGGATTTTCGATATGCGCCGGTCTGAAGGTAAGCAACTTCAATCTCGGAGTGGCCTACGCCCAACCTCACACCGGAGCAACCACCCTCATGCTCAACATTTCAACTAACCTCTACGAATTCCGCAAATGAACCAGAAATCACCAATCAGGATAGCCATAGACGGATTCTCGTCATCGGGCAAAAGTACAATGGCCAAAGCACTGGCCAAAACAATAGGTTACCGCTACATCGACTCCGGAGCCATGTATCGTGCCGTCACCCTCTATGCCATGCGCAACGGCATGATCCGTCCCGATGGTTCTATTGATAAACCCGCCCTCATTTCCGCACTTCCGGAACTCTCGATAGACTTCTCGGTCAACGACAACGGCCAGTCAACCATGCTCAACGGCGAAAACGTCGAAAAGCAGATCCGTACGCTTGAGGTTTCGAACCACGTATCTCCCGTAGCCGCCATACCTGAAGTGCGTCGCTCACTTGTGGAAATGCAACGCGCTCTCGGAGCAGAAGGTGGAATTGTGATGGATGGACGCGACATCGGCACCACTGTTTTCCCCGACGCTGAGATTAAGATTTATTGCAACGCCTCTCCAGAGACCAGAGCAAGACGCCGCTATGACGAACTTAAAGCAAAAGGAGAAAACGTCAGCTATGAAGATGTGTTGGCCAACGTCCTTGAACGCGACCACATCGACATGACCCGAGCCGAAAGTCCGCTCCGCAAAGCTGCCGATGCAATAGAGATCGACAACTCTGACATGACTCCCGAGCAGCAAAACGCTACGCTTCTCGAGATTTTCCATAACCGGCTTAAATAATCCCCTCATGGATCCACTGCCGAAAATAGAAATCGACGACCGCTCCGGTTTCTGCCACGGAGTAGTGGCCGCTATCAACAAGGCCGAGGATGAACTTGCCGGCAGTTCCGAGCCGCTCTACTGTCTGGGCGACATTGTCCATAACAGCGATGAAGTGGAACGCCTCGAAAAACGAGGACTCATCACCATTGACCACTCCGACCTGCGCCGGCTTCACGATGCAAAGGTTCTTCTGCGCGCCCACGGCGAACCGCCGTCAACCTACACTCTGGCCCGTGAACACTCCATCAGGATTGTTGACGCCACTTGCCCGGTTGTGCTTAAGCTTCAACAGCGCATCAAGGCAACCTATGATAACAGTCAACCACGCCCACAGATAGTGATTTTCGGTAAAAAAGGGCATGCAGAGGTCAACGGACTCGTAGGTCAGACCAATGGCGAGGCCATTGTGATTGAGAGTCCCGACCATCTTGACCGCCTTGACTTCAACCGCGACATAGCACTCTATTCCCAAACTACCATGCCGCTCGAAGGTTTCACCCACATGATTCAGGAAATCTCACGGCGTGTAGCACCGGGAGTCAGGTTTGAATACTTTGACACTATATGCCGCCAGGTGGCCAACCGAGTGGATCACCTTCGTGAATTTGCTGCCGCACATGACGTAATCCTCTTTGTAGCCGGAGCCAAAAGCAGCAACGGGAAAGTGCTTCTCGGCCACTGTATGATGGTCAATCCACGCACATTCCACATATCACGACGCGATGACTTCAAGCCTGAATGGATTCGTGGAGCCGACTCGATCGGCATCTGCGGCGCAACCTCCACTCCACGCTGGCTGATGGAGGAAGTGAAAGATGAAGTAATCAGTTCGCTCAATGGATAATTTCGTAGCCATAGACGTGGAGACAGCCAACAATCACCCCACATCCATCTGCGCCATCGGTGCCGTGAAAGTGGAGAACGGCGTGATAACCGACCGGTTTTATGAACTCGTCAAGCCGGAACCGGAATATTATTTCCGCCACTTCACCCTTAACATACACGGTATCAGCAAAACAGACACCGAAAACGCAAGGACATTTGACAAAGTGTGGCGCGACGTTGACCGATTCATCGGCAATCTGCCGTTAGTGGCTCACAACAAGCGATTTGACGAAGGGTGTATCCGCGCCTCTCACAAAGCATACCGCATGGACTATCCTGACTATCCCTTTTTCTGCACCCTCGAGAAAGCACGTCGCACCATTCCCCGCGCCCTCATCGGCTCATTTTCACTCCCCAACCTATGTGACTTCCTCGGGATTCCGTTCTACAACCACCACCACGCCGACGCTGATGCCGAGGCATGCGCCAAAATAGCCATGACACTACTCTGATTCCGAAACCATCATTTCCCCTACCCTATGTCCAAGTTTATCATCCACATAATTATTTCAATGGCTTTTTCCGCAGCCATCCTCCTATGCTCTTGTAAAGGAGGTGCCGAAAAAGCTGCCGACGGGCATATACCCGATCCCGAAGCAACCGAAGCCGGAATCCGTGCAGCTCGCTCCGTCATAAATCTCCGCAGCGATGAAAGCGCAATGAATGATACCCTTCTTGAAATCAGAGCCGAAATCTATTCTGTCTACTGCGACAAAGGTCCCGTTGCAGCCAGCGACTTCGAGGAGGCTTTTGAAAAATATATCCGTGAAAACTGCGATTCGCTCGCCCGCGTTCTACTCTGACTCGCAGCCACTCTCACTCCGAATCCTTAATCAACACCATACAGAAAAATGTTATTTTACAGCACCAACGGAACAGCACGACAGGCATCATTCGAAGAAGCCGTCATGACCGGACTCGCTCCCGACGGCGGCCTCTACATGCCGCAGACCATCCCGGTGATTCCCCGTGCTTTCTTCAATAATATCGCCGATATGTCAATCAGTGACATATCATACGTTGTAGCCGACATTCTGCTCGGCAATGACATCCCGTCGGGTGACCTGCGCGAGATTGTCAGAGACACCTTCTCATTTGACATCCCGCTTGTTCCACTGTCAGAAAATATTTATTCCCTCGAACTCTTTCACGGACCGACGCTTGCCTTCAAGGACGTGGGGGCGCGATTCCTCGCCAGAATAATAGGTTACTTCAACAGCAAGCGCAGCAACAAGGAGGTAAACGTGCTTGTAGCTACTTCCGGGGACTCCGGAGGAGCGGTTGCCGCCGGATTTCACAATGTGGCCGGAGTGAAAGTGTATGTGCTGTATCCCAAAGCCACACTCTCTGAAATGCAGGAGAAACAATTCACCACCCTCGGAGGAAACATATATCCGATTGAGGTCAGCGGCACATTTGACGACTGTCAGGCAATAGTGAAACAGGCATTCACAGACCCCGAACTGCGCGATGCCATGCCACTCACCTCGGCCAACTCCATAAACATAGGCCGACTGCTTCCGCAAATGTTCTATTACTTCCACGCCTACTCCCGCCTGATTCATTCCTTCCATGATTCCCTTAGCCGCCCCGACGTGGTGATCAGCGTGCCTTGCGGTAACCTCGGCAATCTCACAGCCGGTCTCATGGCTAAACGGATGGGGCTGCCGGTGAGCCGATTCATAGCATCAAACAACCGCAACGACACCTTTGTCCGCTTTCTTGACAACGGTCGGTTTGAAGCACGTAAATCGGTCCGCACACTTGCCAACGCTATGGACGTAGGCAATCCCTCAAATATCCGCAGGATTCTCGATATTTACAGAACCGACAGTTCTGCTCTGTTTCGCGACATCGAAGGGCGGTCATACACTGATGAAGAAATTGCCGAAACCATGTCAGAAATCCACCGCTCCGCTTCATATCTGCTTGATCCACACGGAGCCTCGGCTTGTCGCGCCCTTACCGAAGCACTCCTTCCGGGCGAAAAGGGCATTTTCCTCGAAACCGCCCATCCGTCTAAATTTCCCGCACGGGTCAACCGTATTCTCGGGACGTCGCTCCGCAACCCCGCCGATCACCTTATCCCCCTCAAGGGAATCACCATCCAAAAAATCGCTCCACACTACCCTGCTCTGAAAAATTATCTGCTCTCATCAACACATTGACCGAAATAATTGTTAAATTTGCAGAGTAACATTAATTTCAATTAGAAAAAATCATGTCAAACAAACGAATTCTCAAAAAAGAAATCCGCAGAATCTGCGGCGCCCTCGCAGGTGAGTGTATCATAGCAAAATATGCCGTCAACGGAATTGACCCCGAAGTTATGAACGAAATCGTCTACAAAATCGCCGAACTTCAGGAAAACTGTCTGCGCAAAGTGTCGGTAGCCTTTGACCGCACACCCTCATCGTTTGACTCTCTCCACGCTTACGAAATGGCTAAATCTGCCTACTATAAGGCTGCCTTCAAGTCACTCAAGGCTGACTTCAACAAAGGCGTTGAGGAAATAATCAAGGAGATGAACACCGCCCTGCCCGTAGCACAGAAAGAAGCAAACAAGGCAGCCGCCGCAAAATAATCCGCTTTCGACATGGGATTAAGCGCTCTGATTCTTAAAGCAGCAGGTTGGAAAGTCGACCTCCGTGTCCCTGACATTCCGAAAAGCCTGATAGTGGTTGCACCGCACACATCAAACTGGGACTTCGTGCTGTGCATTCTTGCTTCATGGGCAGTAAACCGCAAAATCGGTTTCCTGATGAAATCATCATGGTTCTTCTTCCCGCTTAAATATCTGTTCAAGGCATTAGGTGGCATACCCGTTCACCGAAAGAAACCCCACAGTTCGCTGACCGACGCAGTGATCGATAAATTCAATGCGTCGGAGCGACTGTGTGTTGCCATTACACCTGAAGGGACCCGCTCCCGTACAGAAAAGTGGCACACCGGCTTTCTCCGCATAGCCCGCGGAGCAAACATTCCCATTCTTCTTGCAGCGCTTGATTATCCGAGCCGAACCATAATCCTTGACCGCGAATTTCACCCTTCTGGCGACATCGAGGCCGATATGAAGGAAATCAAACGCTATTACAGCGCTTTTACCGGAAAATATCCCGACAAATTCTCAACCGACTGACATGGGTAATCTACTAAAAGTCTGCGCCGTCCCGCATGAAATAATTCAGGGCGACAAACACGCCAACACCATTGCCATTGCAGCCAGACTGCGTCAGGTTGAGCCTGACACTGACCTTGTGGTGCTTCCGGAGCTGTTCACCACAGGCTACATATTTGACAAACAGCAACTCAAAGAACTGGCTGAAACTGACGACGGTCACACACCCGACACCCTGCGCCGCTGGGCGGCCTTCTTCGGGTTTGCCATTGCCGGAAGCTATCTTGCCACTGACGGCGAAGGACGATTCTACAACCGAGGGTTCATTGTGGAGCCGGCAGGTGACACCACTTTTTATGACAAACGCCATCTCTTCACACTATCAAATGAAGCTGAAGTTTACACTCCCGGTCACAAGCTTCCACCTATAGTAAGATACCGCGGCTGGGATATAAAACTGATTATATGCTTTGATTTGCGTTTCCCGGTTTGGATCCGCAACACACCTCAGCGTCGGTTTGACCTGCTTATATGTCCGTCGATGTGGGGAGGTTCGAGAGCCGGTCAGTTTAAATACCTTCTCGGAGCGCGAGCCATAGAAAATCAGGCTTATGCCATGAGTTGCAACCGGTTGGGTGAGGATAAATATGGAAAATATCCCACAGGAATGTCATGGATATTTGATAATCTCGGAAATGAGATTCAGGAAACCCGTCGAAACGGACTGATTTATTCGCTACTCGATCTGGAGATTTTGCGCGAAGGGCGCCGCCGTTTTCCGGCATTTGAAAGCACTGACAATTTTACAATCGAACTATAAGCTATATTTGTCGACAAGCTTCTTTTAGCGACACCCCAAAAGGGCGAATACGGATGCTTCGCCCTCAGATAATGTGCCTGACCCAGCGTAGAGCGTTTATTTAAGAATTTTTCTGACTGAGCCGTCGCTCATCCGGACAATATTTATGCCGGGGACAGGACGGCTGTAACGGTTGCCGATCAAGTCGAAATACTCCACTTCCACAGCCTCATCAACATCAATAAGCGACAGCGCCCCATACCCTGAATCACCATAATATCCTTTTACGATGGCATCAACAAGATCGGGTTGGTTAAACTCCGGAACACTTCTCGCCTCACCGTCTGAAAGACCCATCCAGTAAAATGTGCCGAAATCATTAGCTTTGGCTTGTTCTACGAAGTAGCGGGCAAATGCAAGCATATTGTCGCGCCGGTTGTAATAGTCGTCGCCGTTTGTTGAACCCCACTCTCCGAATATCACTGGCGCACCCTTTGCGGCAAGATTGGTGCGCAGTCCGCTCATCATCTTTGTGACACTGTTTTTTGCCGAGTTTAAACCACCGGCCAGATCAGTGTAGCTGTGTACCTCAAAAATCAGATGGTCCGAAGCGGAGTCATCCGGTAGTTTCATCTGCTTAAGGGGGTCCTGAAGGTGTGAATTCCACGTTCCCTCCCCGCTGCAAGCCCCATAGGTGCTGACAATCAGATTGCGTTTTGAGTTGTTACCTCCGGTTGCTCGGACGGCATTGACGAAACTCTGGGCATAACTGTTTATGGCATTGTAGGCTGAGGTAGCCACCGAGGCGTTATACTTCGACGAGGTGGCAAACGAAGCGAAACACCATGAATTGTAGGAGTCAAGCATTTCATTGTAGCCCTCAAAGATAAGATGCTCGTCATAGTCCTTAAACTCCTCGGCAATCTGTGTCCAGACAGATTCGAAACGATCCCTCTGAACAGCATATTCATCCTCTCCGGCTATAAGCCAGTGAGTAGTAGCTGCGCCGGTGTCATGATGGATGTTAAGAATACAATACATTCCCTCATTTATCACATAATCAACAATTTCATGCACACGTTGCATCCAATCGGTCTGAATCTGAGTTCCGATAGGATCTGCCGCGGGATCCCAAGTCAGTTCGGTATCAAAACGCGCTTCCATGTGAGGATACCAGGTCACGGGAACACGGATGGCATTGAAACCGGCTTCCTTAAACAGCCGGAAAAGTTCAGGACGAGTTATAGGCTGGCCCCACGCAGTCTCGTAGGCGGTCGGAGTGCGGTCGGTCCACATTTCTATCCACATATTCTCAAGGTCGCCCGAATTGCTGTCGAGTGTATTGCCGAGATTCCATCCGAGCCGCATATTTGCCACAGCCTGATCAGCTGACTCAAAATCCTGCGCCCATACCGACGCTCCAACGAGCATCATTGAGTAAAACAGTATCTTCTTGATCATGATTTAGATTCAAAATAAACTATCTCACAAATTTAGTGCATTATCACCGAATTCACAAATAATTATCCCATCAAGGTTCCTGATGAAACGGAATGCGCCCCGGCAGAGAGGTGATTCTCACGCCGGGGCGCTATAAAGTCAGACTAATCAGACTAATACGATCTGAATTCTATTATGATCAGATACCGAGGTCCTTCTTGACTGCCTCAACCTTTGCGGTGGCAAGTTCGCCACACTTAGAGTAGTCCTCAACCTTAGTCATAGGCACTTTAACCTCAATGTAGAATTTGATCTTAGGCTCTGTTCCCGAAGGACGGATAGAGATCTTTGAGCCGTCCTCTGTGAAATACTGAAGCACGTTGGAGGTCACAGGCATGTCGATTTTTTCGGTCTTGCCGGCTACGGTGTCAGTGAGAGTGAGAGATTCATAGTCCTTGATGATGCAGACGGGACTTCCGGCAAGCTGCTTGGGAGGATTGGCGCGGAAGCTCTTCATCATAGCCTGAATTTCTTCGGCACCCGTCTTGCCGGGACGAACAACAGAGATACCAGTTTCGCGGCTGAATCCGTAGGTCAAGTAAATGTCGGCAAGCATAGCCTGGAAATCCATACCCTTGTCACGCGCCCATGCGCAAGCTTCGGCCATTAATGAAATGGCGGAAACTGCATCCTTGTCGCGGGCAAAAGTCTCGGCGAGGAATCCGTAGCTCTCCTCACCGCCTCCGAGGTAGCGCATCACGTCCTCATTGTCACGCATAACGGCAGCGATCCACTTGAAGCCGGTGTAGCAGTCAT
>CAZKNK010000059.1:0-12707 GCA_964554195.1 uncultured Staphylococcus sp. | reverse complement strand
TAACATTTTTTACGACTCATTACTCACCACATAGCGATAAAAATCACTATCTTTGCAATTAAAATATAACCAAAACGACATTCCGGAATATGAACGATATAAGACTTGACAGCATTGAAGAAGCAATTAAGGACTTCAAGGAAGGCAAATTTGTGGTTGTGGTCGATGACGAGAACCGCGAAAACGAGGGTGACCTCATTGTAGCTGCCGAAAAAGTGACTGAAGATCATGTAAACTTCATGATTTCAAACGCACGCGGCGAGCTGTGCGCTCCGCTGTCAATCACACGCTGCCGGGAGCTTGGGCTGACCCATCAGGTGGAAGAAAACACTTCGATGCTCGGCACCCCATTCACCGTCACAGCCGATCTGCTCAAGGGATGCACCACCGGAGTGTCGGTTCATGACCGCGCCGCCACAATCCGCGCTCTCGCCGACCCGGAATCAAAGCCCGAGGACTTCGGCCGGCCCGGCCACGTCCATCCCCTCTATGCACAGGACGCCGGAGTGCTTCGCCGCGCCGGTCACACCGAGGCCGCCATTGATCTGGCCCGTCTTGCAGGTATGCAGCCCGCCGCCGCTCTCATTGAAATATTAAATGAGGACGGCACCATGGCCCGTCTGCCACAACTGCGCAAAAAGGCCGACGAGTGGGGACTGAAACTCATTTCAATAGAGGATCTGATCAAATACCGCCTCGAAAAGGAATCGCTTGTGGAGGCCGGGGTGGAAGTGGATATGCCAACGGCTTACGGCCACTTCAGACTGGTTCCCTTCCGCCAGAAAAGCAACGGACTCGAACACATAGCCCTCATCAAGGGAGATGTGGCCGGTGACGAACCCACACTCGTCAGAGTACACTCATCGTGCGCCACCGGCGACATTTTCGGCTCAATGCGCTGCGACTGCGGCGATCAGCTCCACAAGGCTATGGAAATGATTGAAAAAGAGGGACGCGGCGCCATCGTATATCTCAGTCAAGAGGGACGCGGCATCGGCCTGATGGACAAAATAAAGGCATATAAACTTCAGGAAGAAGGCCTTGACACCGTCGACGCTAATCTGCACCTGGGCCACAAGGCCGACGAACGCGACTATGGCGTGGGCGCACAGATAATCCGGATGCTCGGCATCAAGAAAATGCGCCTGATGACCAACAATCCCGTCAAGCGCATCGGACTTGAAGGCTATGGAATCGAAGTGACTGAAAACGTTCCCATTGAGATTCAGCCCAACCGCTACAACCTCCGCTATATGCTCACCAAAAAGAAACGAATGGGCCACGACCTCGACATCTGAATCCAATCTATCCTACTGAATCCAATCTGACTTCCTCCCCACTCCTCAATCATGGCGTTTGACTTCCTCCCCGTCCACTCCTTTTACTCCTCCCGCTTCATCGTACCGTCATATCAGCGTGGCTACCGATGGGACACAAAGCAGGTGACAGATTTGCTCAGGGATCTGAATGACTTTTTAGAAAGTAATCCGGCTGACAATGAGTCATATTGTCTGCAACCGCTTGTGGTTCAGCCTACCGGAGAACCACATGAATATATCTTGATTGACGGTCAGCAGAGACTTACGACAATTTTTCTGATTCTGTCGTATATCGACGGACTGACAAAAGGAAGTGACAAACCGCTTGATTTAACATTTGAAAAGCGACCGCTCCAGCAGAAATATCTCGATGAATTCGGGTTTGCCGATCCTGATGATAAATCATACACCCGAAACATTGACACCTTCTATATGCAGCGGGCCTACCATACCATCAAAGAGTGGTTTGAGTCATTCGGTGACAAGGAGCGAGCCGATGTCATATCCTCTGTCAGGACTCTGCTCACCGCTCCGAATGAAGGAGCTAAGGAAAGAGCCTGCGTAAAAATAATATGGTATGAGCTGCCGGGCGATAATCCGATGGAAGCATTTGACCGACTCAACTACCGCCGCATCCGTCTGACAGGCACCGAACTCGTCAAGGCGATGCTGCTTGCATCAAACATGACCGACTCAACGGATAAAAATTCCGTCAACCGCGCCCACCGGTGGGACGAAATGGAAAAGCAACTCCGCGAGCCGTCGTTCAGGTCAATGTTCTCCACTGACCGCGACCGCCTCGGCCATATTGACTTCATTCTCGACATGGTGGCCGATGATATTAATTCCGTATTTAAAACTAATGAGAAGATCAACCGCAAAAACGATGCCGAATTGTTTAACTATCACGTCATTGACGGATATTTCCGACAGAACCGAAGCAAAATGTCGCGCGAGGAGATTGTTGAAGATGTATGGAGCCGAATAACAACGACATTCAACCGGGTGAGGAATCTTTATGACAATCCGTTATGGTATCACTACACCGGCTTATGGTGCCGCCTCGGAAGCGGAAACATCATTTCTGAGGTGGTAAAACTCGACAAAAAATTCGCAGGGAAATCCAAACATGACTTCACGGAAGAGTTGCGAAAAAAAGCAGGCTCGATCCTGAAGTCGATCACACTATCACTGCTCAACGAACAGGAGAAAATCCAACACATCCATCCTCTCCAATCCGAGAAACTGAACTACAACGACAACCCGGGAGCGATCAGAAAAATCCTGCTTGCGGTCAACGTGATGACGACAGCCTCTGATCCTACGGCCGGACGTTTTCCGTTTCATATCTATGACCTTTACAACGTCACAAGTCTGGAGCATATCCATCCGCAAAACATCACGTTTGACATGACTTTCGCCGACATAAAAGAGTGGGCCGGCAACCGCATATCGGCCCTTCGGATTGAAAAAAACCTCCCGGAAGATGTGACTGAAGCCTGCAAAATTCTTGAGAATGAATTTAAAAATCCTGTATGGGACGAAACACACAAGGCCGGCGATGGTGATGTGTGGAATCGTGTGCGCGACAGCATAGCCGTAATTGACAGGCAGTTCGGTGACATGGCTGAAATTTCTGGTAAAGAACTTGATGCAATAGGAAACATGGCACTTGTGGATGTGGCCACTAATGCCGCCCTGTCAAACAACTATCTGAACGTCAAGCGAGAAAAGCTCATTGAGAGAGACAAACTGCGCCGGACCCGCGCCAAAGAGCGGAACAGATTCGAGAGCTACACTGCGACATCGGACGAAACATATCTTATGCCTGCAACCGAAAGAGTATTTTCAAAATATTACACCGCTGATTCACCGGGTGATATGCGACTGTGGCGACCGGAGGACCGCACGGCATATCTGAACGTGATCACAAGAATCTACGACACTTTAACGGCAGAGTGATATGGCTCCGACATCAAACACGTTTCTGAAAAGGAACCCGATTATGATTCCGATTGTTCAGCGCGATTACGTGCAGGGTGCAGAGCAGTGGAAAGGGAAACGCGATGCGTTTGTCAGCAAACTTCTTGTCGCACTCCACTCCGGAAAAGCGGAACCGCTCGATTTCATCTACGGCTACCGTGACCGAAAAGGTAATTTCGTACCCCTTGACGGGCAGCAGCGACTCACCACCATCTGCTTGCTCGGTTGGGTATTGATTCAGCATGAACTTTCATCCAAGAAAATAAACAATGACTATAGGGAGCGCCTCATCGGTTGGATGGACACTTTGCGACTGAAATATGAAAACCGAGTCTCGTCCGATGAGTTTTGTGCAAGGCTATTTTCCGAGAAAGTCAATTATGGTACGACTCCGCTATCACAGCGGTTAAAGGACTGCATGTGGTATGCCGAACGCTGGGAGCTTGATCCAACCGTAAACGCCATGCTATCAATGATTGATGCCATCAAGTCGAAACTCGATGCCTGCAACTATGACAACGTCGGTGAAATGACGCGCCGGTTTTTCGAAGATTCACCGATATGCTTTGAGGAACGCGAAATAGATTCTGAAAAAGGTGCCGATGACCTCTATATAAAAATTAATGCCCGCGGAAAGCATCTAACCCACTTCGAGGACTGGAAAGTGACATTTATCAGTCTGCTGGCCAACTGTCATTCAGGTAAACTATACAAAGGGCTGACATATAAAGACTACTTTGAACTCCATATTGAATCAGACTGGTGTGACCTGCTGTGGGACTATGCGTTTTCGGAATGGGACAAAACCGAAAGTGATGAATCGGGACGAAAAAGGAGTGAATCCTATCCCCGCATTGATGAATATTTCATGCGAATATTCCACAACGTCACCGACTTCATCTGCACTCTCACACTTCAGGGAGGGTATCTTGACATGAAACATGAAAAGGATGAAGAAACCCGCAAGGCGATTTTCACACAGATATACTCTCATGGCATATATGTCAGGCTTCTGTTTGAGCTGCTCGACTCCGCCGTGCTTATAAGGAATTGGACGGACAATACTGTTTCGGCCAATAATGCTGTCAGGAACTTCTTCGAGTCACATCTCTACAGTTCAACCGACCCGAAAGATTTTGATGATAAAAAATCACGCATCAACATTTTCAAGGAAAACAGTGGAGAAATAAATCTGTTCGAAACCTTGATTTCCAAAGGAGAGTTAGCCGCGCGTCCGCGTCTGCTTCTGCTCGGGATTCTACGCTATCTCCACCTTCACAATGACGGGGAGGGATTGAATGAGTTTTTACGCAACTGGTGGGGCATGATTCTCAACACACACCGTCAACGTCTCAAGAGTTTTGAAGTCAGCTCCGACATTCGAATCGGTGAACATGGGCGCGAGATGCTTCGCCACCTCGACAGACTCCTTTCAGGCAAACATACTGACTCGGAAAAGTATTCAGAGCAACTCCTTCCGTTACTTAATCATCCCTACTTGCTTTTTGACCTCCGCAACCTCCGCGGCGCCCTGGCCAAGCGGTCGGCAGCCGAAATCACGGAGCGTTTCAGAGAGTTTGCCAATCTTCACAATATTGAAAAAATCAGGCAGCTTGTTTCTCACGGTTATCACGGCACAGAAGTGGACAAACGATCAGTCACTTACGGACTGACAGGCGCATGGGATTATATCTTGACCGAAGAACGAGGCTCAATCGGGAAAGCCATGGAGTCGTGGCTAACCGATGAAGCTCCCGACACGGAAGCGAGACCTGATGCAGTAACGGAATTTGTAATGAAATATGCCCGTCTGCTTGAGCAGCGCAAACATGAGTTTGCTGCATTTATGGTCGATGGCGGGCTGCAACTTTTTGGAGTTCCGCAAGGCCGGAGCTATTCCAAAACGGGCTACCGGCTCGAGCCTGTTGCATGGGTCACGGCAAAGGCTGCCGGAGTGAAAACCGACAACTGGTTTCGCGCCACAATGGAAGCCGCATCAGGTAAAATGCTGAATCTAAATCTGTTCACCACTGACTCCGTCCATCACACCATTGAATTTGCCGACTTCGGTTTGCAGATTGAATCTGTAAAGACAGGATGGAGGGTGGAGCTTTTTAACTATGATGCCGAGGCCCTACCGCAATCATTTGCCGGTCGATTCGGTGATAACATCGAGGATTTGAATGACTCCGCAAAACAATTTATGATTGAAGGCAATATAGTAGCCGACCTGCCCGGAATGGACCGGGTTGAAACCGGTGTGAAGCTTCTCCATGCCTTTGCGGGGGTGATGTGAATCACTAATAATGGTTATTGGAGGGATGGGGTGGAATGTGTAATTTTGCAGTTGTGAAATCAAGGCTATATTTTGTTACATCAGTCATAATTCCGGCAACAATGCTTGCCTCGGAAGCCTCTGTGCCGGCCGATACGGTCAATATGCTCGGCGAGGTGAGCGTGACGGCTATCAAATCAGGTGGCAATCTGGCCGCCGCCCCCGTTGCGCTGACCACTATAACAGGTGATGAGGCCCGAAGGCTCGACATCCTGTCGATGAAAGATGTATCCACCCTTTCGCCAAACTTCTATATCCCCGACTATGGTTCCAGGATGACCTCGTCGATATATATGCGCGGCATCGGGGCGAGAATAGATCAGCCGTCGGTCGGGCTGAACGTTGACAACGTTCCGATACTCAATAAGGACGCATTTGATTTTGACATCACCGACATAGAGCGAATTGAGGTGATACGCGGCCCGCAGTCGACTATGTATGGCCGAAACACCATGGCCGGACTCATCAACATCACCACCACCTCTCCCCTACGCTTTCAAGGCTCACGAATCATGCTTGAAGCCGGCAGCGGGACGTCGCTCCGCGGAGCGGCATCATACTTCGGCAAACTTCGCAAAAACGTCGGCATGAGTGTTTCGGCACAGTATGGTTACTTTGGAGGAATGGTGCGCAACGTCAGCTCCGGAGCCTTTGCCGATCGCTCGCATGACTTCTCGGCCAGATGGAAAACCGAGGTCAGGATTTCAGACGCAGTCAAGCTCGAAAACACCGCATCGGCATCCACAGGCAAGCAGTCGGGCTATCCCTACGCCTATTCAGAAACAGCACAGGTGAACTATAACGACACCTGCTTCTACCGACGCACGACGGTTACCGACGGACTTACACTGACATGGAACGGTCCGGGATTCAGCCTGACAAGCATATCGAGCTATCAGTTCATCGACGACAACATGACACTTGACCAGGACTTCCTGCCAGCAAGCTACTTCAACCTCTCGCAGATACGCCATGAGAACACCGTGACGCAGGAGGTGGTGATTCGCGGCGAGCGCGGAAGCTACAACTGGATAGCCGGTGCCTTCGGATTCTACAAACACTCCGGCATGAAAGCACCCGTCACATTCAAGACCGACGGCATCGACAAACTGATTCTCCAACATGTCAACGGCTTCAATCCAGACTACCCGATAGTGTGGGATGATGACAGTTTTGTGCTTGGCAGCGACTTCACCAACCGTACAGGCGGGGTGGCAATCTATCACAGGAGCGACTACCGGACGGGCCGATGGGACTTCTCGGCCGGAATCAGAGTTGACTTCGAACGCACGGAGCTTGACTACCTGAGCCACACCTCCACCTCCTACACCACCCTTGACCTGACCAACCCAGAAGCGCCGGTGATCTTTGCCCGCCATCCGGTGATGATCAATGACCGCGGGCGTCTGAACCACTCATTCACCAGCCTGCTCCCATCGGTCGGCGTCACCTTCACCCTGCCATACGGCGAAATATACGCCTCATTCGGCAAAGGCTACAAGGCAGGTGGCTTCAACACTCAGATGTTTAGCGACGTGCTTCAGCAGCGGCTGATGTCGTTTATGGGAATCGAAGAGAAATATGACATTGACCGCATCGTATCCTACAAGCCTGAAAAGAGTTTCAATTACGAAGCAGGTGCGAAGCTACACTTTCCCGGCATAGGGCTTGACGCCTCTGCCGCCATATTTCTGATTGACTGCCGCGACCAACAGCTCACCACCTTTCCTGACGGCACCACCACCGGACGCATAATGACCAATGCCGGTCGCACCCTCAGCACCGGACTCGAACTATCGGCCACATACTCCCCGACGGAGCGGTGGCGATTCTACACCGCCTACGGCTTCACCCGGGCAACATTCAGGGAGTTTGACGACGGACGAAACGACTATTCGGGCAAACACGTTCCCTACGCGCCATCCAACACCCTCTACCTCTCAGGGCGCTACACCCTTCCAGTCAACTCCCGGTGGCTCGAAGGCATATCCTTTGACCTCAATCTGCGCGGCATAGGCAGAATCTACTGGGACGAGGCCAACAGCTCAAGTCAGCCTTTCTACACCCGCCTCGGAGCTATGGTTCAGCTCACCAACCGCCACGGCTCACTGGAAATTTCAGGAGAAAATCTCACTTCCACAAAATTTGACACGTTTCATTACGTTTCTATAGGAAACACCTTTTTTCAAAAAGGGCGCCCGGCCACCTGCCGTGTGACACTAAGAATAATTATATAACAATCAAATATCAGAACTGAATGAAACCAACCAAAACCTATCTTCTTGCAGCCCTTCTCGGCTCGGCAATGACACTGACCTCATGTCTCGGCTCATCCGAACAGGAACAGACCATGACCTATAACTACAGCGACTGCTTCAACGTGGTGACCACCCTTGAGACAGGCGAATCGGAAATCCGCGTAGCTCCGACATACAGCATCGAGTTCAGCTATCTCGACTCCAAAGCCACCGTCACCCTCAACAACATCTCCCTCCCGGGACTCTCCGGCGCAATCTCATTCAAGCTCGAGGACCTGAAATTTTCGTTTGACAAGACCGGTTGCTACATCATCCAGGCCACAAACGTGACCCCGAAAGGATATGGCGAAGCATACAAATTCAACAACTTCTCGCTCAAATTCCTTGATCGTGTCTTTGACAACTCCCTCCGTATCCCTGCCTACTACATCAATTACACGATCAACAATCAGTATAACGTAAATGCCGTCAGCACAAACATGTACTACTTCGGCACAACCAAAGTCACAAACAGCGAAGGGGCAACGGACTATTCAACCGACGAGACATATTATATCCTCACCCTTGACCCTCAGGGCAAAAAGGCCCGCCTGAACTACCGCAAGGCCCGCTTTGACGCCAATATGCCCGTAACCCTCAACTTCACCCTGCGTGACCTCCCCTTCACCGTTGACCGTGACGGCGTGAAAATTTCAAAAGCCGAAGCAACCACTCCCTACATCAAGGACGAGACACCCAACACATCCTACAATATCACAGACCTTGACCTGAAAGTGAACACTTACAATGGTGGCTCACTCACGTTCGGCTGCAATCCCGCCGGCACAGGTGAATTCAAGGTCGATGCCTCGCTCGCATGGGTCACCACTACCCTTCAGCCTGAACTATAACTCCCCGTCGGTTGTTATCAGTCAAGATAACCAACACTATTGAAATATGAAAATAACCCCATTAATAATCAGCGGAGCCGTGGCCACAGTCATGGCTCTTGCTTCATGCTCCGCCAAACCGGCTTCTGATCAGGCAGCAGAAGTGCTTGCCGATATTGATGAATCATATCTTCTTTCGGGCGACACCATAATAAAAACGCCCGAAGTGACAGTCACCACCGCCACACTTATTTCTGACGACGGACTGACCGGCCACCGCCTTATCCTCGTGACCGATAACGCTACATCAGCCACTGACACCACCGTGATCAAAGGCTCCTATTACGGCATCAGTTCAAACAATCCGACCTCCATTCAGATTTCCTACGGCATCGACACGGCTACATACGCCCTCGCCACCCTCCCCCGAATGATAAATCCGATGGAAGAAATCATCATCCCGGAGACACTGCTTGTGGAAACAAACGAGAAATTTGACTTCGGAAAAACTGAGGAAGAATCGTCGAGCTACTTCACCACGGAAGTCTACGTACGCAATCACCCGAAACTTGACGTCACCACGTTTCTCAACCGCTCGCTTCAGGCAAGTCTGAACGAGATGTTTTCTGACTGTGAAATTGACACTGTAGCGCCGGAAATGAATGTCCGTCAAGCCTCTGATTTCCTTAAAGATCAGTTTGCAAAGGCTTGCAACAAATTTGCCGAGGACACGAAATTGCTGCCTAATTTCTATTTCGGCGCACTCTACTATCCCGACTGGCAGTCGGCCGACGGTAATCTCGTCACTTATCATCTGACCAACGACATCTATATGGGAGGCGCCCACGGAATGGACAATGGGATATATGTCACATTTGATGTAAAGCACAACAAAGCCCTTGATGTGGCCGACATTTTCACTCCTGCCGGATTTGACAAGGCCGTAGGTCTGCTGACAGAGCAGGTGAGCAAGTACACCGATGGCCGCGTCACTTCGGCTGACCTCGGCGAACAGTGTCTGAGCGAGTCGCCGGGCTATTATGTGAACTATAAAGGCAAATTCTATCCGCGACCTGCTCTCACACCCCACGGAGTAGCATTTGCTTATCAGCCTTACGACATCGCATCGTTCAGCGAGGGAATCCGCTACTTCCTCATTCCCTATTCGCAGCTTGGTGACGCCCTGAAACAGGGAATTAAATGAGGGACTAAGATTATCAATATTAATCGTGGTGAGCGAGTATCACCACGATTATTTTTTTTCGCCCAAAAATTTGGCTAATGGTCCTAAGACCGGACCTCCTAATACAGAAGCTGTAAAAGCTATCATGCCGCTATCTCTAAGTTGACTAAGTATCCTTTGAGTTCGATTATATCCTATGCAGAATCGCCTCTGAATATCAGTAGAAGAAATTCTGCCACGTTGAGAACAATATTCAGCAATTTCCTTCAATAACGGATCCTGAGGTGAAACTTCCTTTACTAAATGATCCTGAGATGAAACTTCTTTCAGTAAAGGTTCCTGGGATGAAACTTCCTTCAGTAATGGCATCCTTGATGAATCGTCCTTTTCGCACCATGAATGCAAATTTGAAATCAGTTTCTGGATATGGCGTTCGTTTTGAGAATCTATACAATCAATGTTCCCGAATTGAAATAGAAACCAGTCTTTAAGCTTTGCGCCCTTAAGCAAAATCGGGATAATTCTTTTTTGTCTGTTTTGCGCGTATGTAACCTCTTTTTTGGTCCAAGCTGATTTAATTGAATTATCCGAAACCATGAAAAAAAGCCGATCTGATTCATCTATCGCCTTAATGATGTTAGAGCAAAACTCATCACCGCTTTCAATGCCGGTAATATCGAACCAAAAACGAAAATCCGGCACTTCGTTCTTCAAGCGGTTAAGAATCTCCATAACCTCGTCGTAATCCGCGCGAGAATAGCTTATAAACGCATCATATTTAAGACTTTCCATAGCTCGATAAATTTTTGGTATAGAATGTGATCGATTCAACCCACGTCACCTGACGGCCTTAACAAGCTCGTCAAGTGCGATGAGATTTTGTTCGCCGGTGATCATGTTTTTGAGGGTCACCTTGCCCTCGGCGAGTTCCGACTCACCGATCATGGCTACGTAAGGCACATGAAGCTCATTGGCGCGGCTCATCTGCTTCTTCATTTTTGCGGCGTCAGGATAAACTTCAGCCGAAATGCCGGCTGCACGGAGTTGCTTGGCCGCACGGAGCGACGCTGCGGCTTCGGCAGGGCCGAAATTGGTGAACATCACGCTGACGCTTCGGCTGACCGATTCGGGATAGAGTTCGAGCGCGTTGAGAACGTCGTAGATACGGTCGGCACCAAACGAGATTCCGACGCCCGACACGCCTGGCAGACCGAACACGCCGGTAAGATTGTCATATCGACCGCCGCCGGTGATACTTCCTATCTCGACGTCGCGCGCCTTAACCTCAATGATGGTTCCGGTGTAATAGTTGAGACCGCGGGCGAGCGAAACATCAAGCTCAAGGTCACAGTCAATACCCACGGCTTCAACGCCGCCGATAACCTCACGCAGCTCCTCCACTCCCTTGATTCCGATTTCAATTCCTGAGAGCATGGCGGCCAGACTGTCGAGACGTTCGGCAGTAGACCCTGACAGGGTGATAAGAGGAGTGAGTCGCTCTACTCCCTCGGCGGGGATGCCGCGTTCAAGCAGCTCGGCGCGAACATTGTCAAGACCGATCTTGTCAATCTTATCAATGGCCACGGTGATGTCAATGATTTTGTCGGGACAGCCTATCAGTTCGGCAATTCCGGCAAGAACCTTGCGGTTATTGAGCTTGATGGTCACACGGACTTTCAGGCGGCGAAACACCTCATCAATCATCTCGATGAGTTCAACCTCATTCAGGAGCGAATCGGAGCCGACAACATCGGCGTC
Organism: uncultured Staphylococcus sp.; assembly: GCA_964554195.1. Classification (GTDB taxonomy): domain Bacteria; phylum Bacteroidota; class Bacteroidia; order Bacteroidales; family Muribaculaceae; genus Duncaniella. The sequence continues at coordinate 1,002 of CAZKNK010000059.1, read as the reverse complement.
GCACTGGTAAAATTCGCGGTAGCGGCCCTTCTGCGGACGGTCAGCGCGCCACACGGGCTGAATCTGGAAGCGCTTGAACGGAAACTGCAACTCATTGCGATGCATCACCACAAATCGGGCAAAGGGAACAGTCAGGTCATAACGCAAACCCTTCTCACATAATTTTGCAGCCAGACGCGGACAGTTGTCGCTACTGATCAGCCCGGGATCAATCCCACGCAGAAAATCGCCTGAATTCAGAATCTTAAAGAGCAGTTTGTCACCCTCGTCGCGATATTGTCCCCTCAATGCGGATAGTTTTGCCCTGGGCGGGGTTTCGATCTGAGCTAAACCGTAGAGCCGGAAAACATCCTTGATCGTATCGAATATATAGTTGCGTCGGGCCATTTCAGCCGGCGTGAAGTCACGTGTTCCCTTAGGGATTGAAGGTTTCTGAGCCATAATTGTGGTGAAGTTTTCTGATTTTTATGATGCAAAATTAATCATAATTTTTTAACTTTGCCGTCTAAAAAATTCAAATTTGATTTATGGATAAAAAAGAAATCGTGCTTTCAGGAATCCGCGCCACGGGTAACCTCCACTTGGGAAACTACTATGGCGCCCTGAGCAAGTTTGTGAGCATGCAGAATGACTATGACTGCCTCTACTTCATAGCCGACCTCCATGCCCTTACCACAAACCCCGACCCCGCGCAGCTCCATGAGAATGTGAAAAACATTCTGGCCGAATATCTCGCCGCCGGAGTCGACCCCGAAAAATCCACCATATTCGTTCAGAGCGATGTCCCCGAAGTGTCGGAAATGTATCTGTTGCTCAACATGCACGTGGGCATAGGCGAACTGATGCGCACCGCGTCATTCAAGGACAAGGCCCGCAAGCAGCTCGGCATCACCGATGACAGCCAGGACATCGAGAAGCAGATCATCGGTGCCGACACCAACAAGCGTGTCAACGCCGGCCTGCTCACCTACCCCACCCTCATGGCCGTGGATATCCTCATCC
>CAZKNK010000058.1:0-13019 GCA_964554195.1 uncultured Staphylococcus sp. | reverse complement strand
CAATCCGGTCAAAGTGGTAGGTGACAAGAACACTAACACGAATCTGCGCTATAAGGTGGGCCGAAATCTCAACCACAATCCCCGTCAGGTCTACGAAATCAGAAATCCGGAGCGTTTCGGCCTTCCGGCTCCTAACATTTCGTCGGCCTATATCTTCGCTCTTAACCGCGACTTTTTCGCCTATCCCAACAACTATAATTATTACGTTCAATACTACGACGGAACTTTCCAGCATGGCGGCATCTCGATGGAGGAGATGTTGGTTCCGTTTATCACTCTTGATCCTAAAAAATGACCATTCATATTCCTTCGCTTGACGCTCTTGACGCCGCAGCCGGTAAATTCGTGGACGCGATGGGCCAAAGGCGCATCTTTGCTTTCCATGCTGAGATGGGTGCGGGCAAGACCACATTCATCAATGCCGTCAGCCGTCAGCTCGGAGCGTGTCCCGACGATACGGCTTCGCCCACATTCGCCATCATAAACGAATATCCCACCTCATCAGGCACTCCCATCTATCACTTTGATCTTTACCGCATCGACTCTCCCGAGCAAGCTCTTGACCTCGGCCTTGACGACTATTTCTATTCCGGGTCACCATGTTTTCTTGAGTGGCCGGAGAATATTGACGGCTTTCTGCCCGATGATACGATCCACGTCACCATAACCGTAAACGATGATGGAAGCCGCACGATTTCGTTCTGAATCTCCTGTTTTTGTGCGGTTTGACTCTGTCGGTTCCACAAACTCCGTCCTTTCCTCTCTCGAGTCTGCCACACACGGAACAGTCGTTATTGCCACTGAGCAGACGGCGGGACGCGGACAGCGCGGAAACTCATGGGAAGCGGCCCCGGGCATGAACATCACCATGTCCATCCGCCTTGAACCGCAGGCCATCTCTCCGCGTGATCAGTTTGTCATTTCTGAGGTTGTGGCCCTCGGGGTGGCTAACATTCTTGATATGCTTGCACCCGACGCCCGCATCTCCGTCAAGTGGCCTAATGATATTTATGCCGGTGACCGTAAGATTGCCGGAATTCTGATTGAAAACACCATAGCCGGCAGTCGCATCGTTGCTTCTGTTGCAGGTATAGGCGTAAACATCAATCAGGAGCGGTTTGTCAGCGACGCCCCCAATCCCGTTTCGCTTTTTCAGCTCACGGGGCTGCGTCAGGACATTCAAACCGTGGCGCGACTCATTGCTTCGGAAATCATGTCGCTTTTCGCCACCTACGCCACACCCGACCGGTTTGAAGAGTTGCATCGTCTATATCTTGACCGGCTCTGGCATCGCACCGGTCTGCATGACTACATCGACACCTCAACCGGACGCCGTTTCACGGCCCGCATTGCCGACGTGGCCCTCACCGGCCACCTCACACTCCTTGTCTCCCCTGATTCCATCCCCGTCACCTACGCCTTCAAGGAAGTCCAAGCCATCATCCCTCCCACCGCGCAGTTATAAGAAACTCATACAACTCCTTCTTTGAATTCCGTTTTCTGATGATTTTTGAACTTGGATTCGAGTAGCCGATGATTGCCAACAGTTCACACACAATCTTTTCTGTATGGACCATGTTGCCGTAAAATGACGAATTTCCCAGAACGTAGTACAGTTCGCATCCTGATGCGAGATTTTTGGGGAGATTCCTGAAATGAAGATTCATGTCATAAAAAAACTTCAACACGTATCTTGATAGTGTTAGTCCGTTTTTCGGATCTGATTCACTGATTCTATTCACCGTTTCTTGTAAACAGCAAGGAACCGTCCAGTCAGTCCCGCACTCCCATGATGCGAGTTTGCTCGTTGCACTTCCCCACGTGCCGCCTATTGCTTCCCAGTCAAGCACTCCGGCTTCTTCGCCTGAGGATAGGAAACCAAGCCAATACATGTATGGCCGAAGTTCTCTGATGTAACTGATTCTGTTTGGATAGGGGGGAGATGTGATTACAAGATTTACCTTATGATTCAATTCAACATTTCTCGAATCACCTTTTATTATGTAAGCAGAACCGTTGAGCGATGAACCGGCACTTTCGCAGATATTTTCGAATATCAGGATATAAATTTTTAGAATCAGATTTTCATCATAATCCGTGCAGTTGTCCTTGAATGACACCGAGATATGTCCATAGTCAGCTGCCGAACACTCTATTATCAGCCTCGAAAAAGCAATCCACAGGAGATTTGTTATATTATGACTCATTGTGGGTTCACCATAAACATCCTTCAGGTATTCATGCAGTTTCCCGAGGTGACGCAGCGTTGAATCTGACCACCATCTGTTGATGTTTTTCATCGGTGGAATCCAACATTTGTCAAATGACATGTACTCCCTCCCTGAAAGTCGGGCTTTTATTTGACATAGAATATCACGCAGTTCCGATGCATCATAATTTAAACTTTTGGCTGTCGTGAACCAACAGAGAAATGGATTGATTTCATAGAGATAGGAATCCAATCCATGTTCGGCAGCTACAATTCCTGTGGTTGCCGTGCCGCAAAATGGATCAAGAATCTTGTCTCCTCCACCATTCCTTCCGGCTTTGACAAGGCGCTTGTCCAGCAATTCCTCCACAAGTTTGACGGAGTATGCCGGAGTGAGTCTCAGCCAACCGTGCCGCCCGAGATTTTGATTGTACTTATATGTGTAGTCGGCTCGTTTGTTCATCAATATGACAAAAGTGTTTTCAGTACGTTTTGGATTTCCTGACGGATAATGTCTGCGTTTCTTCTGAAGAATTCAGCCAGATCATATTGTAAAATACTCTTGCAGAAAGCATAGAAGGATATGAAGGGGTCATCTGTCAGATTTCCGATTAGTACTCCGCATTTGTTGTTTTTATAACGGAGAATTATTTCATCATCAATCTGCGTTGAGAATATCGTGAATACGGGTATCAGGCCGTAGGCGTATGCAACCGTCGCATTATCTATATCAGCATTTTGCCGTTTGCTGTCTTTGCTTTTATAGCCTTGTCGGACTTCAATCACTATTCCGTTGTACTCCGTATTTGGCAATCCGTTGCGGAGTGCAAATTCTCTGATCCATTCTTTAACGCGGATTTGGATTTCTGTGTCGGATATTTTGTTAAGATTGATGAAACCGTCCAGATAGAGTGTCTTTTCTTTTCCTGACTTGGTGGTGGTATTATATGACCATAAAGCATCTTCTTCGGAATTATAGCCGAGTCGGTCGACAAGAATTGCTCTGAACAGCCGTTCGCATCCAATTCCGGTCTGCCGATAAATCGAGGTCATTCCGCCTGCCGCTTTATGTGCTGCATAAAGAAAAGGGGAGTCGAGTCCGATCCAGTTGTAGAATGGGTCGTTTTGATATAGTATGAGGAATTCTTCAAGGGTGAATCCCTCTGACGTGGAGTGGCCGAACTTTGGTCGATAGTTCAGACATTCTTTCAGCGGACCGGTGAAAATGTCCACATATCTTTTGTCATTTGCTGATTCAGAAGTCATTGCTCAGGCGAGGGGTTTGATGAGTTCGGCGAGGCGGCTGACGCCGGCGGTGGCCGTGTCGCGGATTACGGTGACGCCCGCCGGAACTTGCGCCGGATTGGGGTCAATGTAGTAGACCGGCACGCCGCGCCTTACGTAGTGGAGAAGCGACGCCGCCGGATAAACCACAAGCGAAGTTCCTATCACCACAAAGATGTCAGCTTCCTGCGCCCACTCAATGGCTCGCTCTATGTTGGGAACAGCCTCCTGAAAAAACACGATGTGCGGTCTGACGTGATGTCCCTCGATCACCGTGTCAGGCGTAGTTTCGATATGCTCCTCGTCAAGAGTGAACAGTTGCGAGGGGTCACTCATCGAGCGCACTTTCATCAGTTCGCCGTGGAGGTGCAGTATCCGGCTGCTACCGGCCCGCTCATGCAGGTCATCCACGTTTTGGGTGATGATGTAGGTGTCAAACATCTTTTCCAGTTCCACGAGTCCGCGGTGGGCTGCGTTAGGCTGCGCGGTCAGCAGCTGACGGCGGCGGTCGGAATAAAACCGGTGTACCAGAGCCGGATTCCGTGCGAATCCGTCGGCACTGCACACTTCCATCACCGGATAGTTTTCCCAAAGTCCGTCGGCATCGCGGAAGGTCGATATGCCGCTTTCGGCGCTGATACCTGCACCGGTGGAGATTACAAGTTTTTTCATCATCGTTTGGTTTTAAAGAATTCTGTCATCAGGGCGCCACACTCATCGGCCAGCACTCCGCCGGTCACTGTGGCACGGGGATGAAACGGCGAGCGTCCACCGTATGACCGGTAGCCGCGTTTGGGGTCATCGGCCCCGTAGACTATCCGTCCGAGCTGACTCCATCCTATCGCCCCGGCACACATTATGCAGGGTTCCACCGTGACATATAGTGTGCAGTCACGCAGATATTTGCCTCCGAGTGTGTGTGATGCTGCCGTGATGGCCTGCATCTCGGCGTGGGCCGAAACGTCGGTGAGCGCTTCGGTCAGATTGTGACCGCGACCGATCACACTACCCCGAGAACTCACTATCACAGCCCCGATCGGCACTTCATCGGTGGCAAGGGCCTCGCGGGCTTCAGCCAGAGCAAGGCGCATGAAGCGTGTGTCCTTGTCATCCATTTTTCAGCGAGAGTATGTCGTGGCCCGACGGTGCCTGATAGATGCGGAGTCCGAACTTGTGTACCGATGCCAGCACCGAGTCAAGCAGGTCGGCCTGAAATTCCTCATAGTCAGCCCAAGCGATCCTTGATGTGAATACGTATATTTCCACAGGCACTCCCTGCGGTGTCGGCTCGAATTCGCGGATCAGAAGTGTCATGTCACTGCACACACTTGCCAGATTCGACACATAGTGATGCAGATAGTGGCGGAAAGCGGTCAGATTCACCACTTCACCCTCCGGGAGCGTTTCGCTCCAGGGTTCAGCTGCCATTGCCGCGCGCTCTGTCGGGGTGAGGAATCTGACAGAATTGATGTCAATGCACACCGACCGTGTCACCCGTCTGCCTCCGGAGTCGGTCATCCCGCGCCAGTTCTGAAACGACTCGCTCAGCAGGGCGTAAGGTGGAACCGTGACAATGGTCATGTCGAAGTTCTGAACCTTCACGGTGGTCAGTCCGACTTCACGCACCACTCCGTTGATGTTTCGTGACGGCACTGAAATCCAGTCGCCCGGGCGGAGCATGTCGTTCAGCGTGAGCTGCACTCCGGCCACCACTCCCATGATCGGGTCCTTGAACACGAGCATCAGCACCGTCGCTGCCGCTCCGAGTCCCGATATGATGATCAGCGGGTCACGGTGGGCGAGGATGCTCGCCGTGATGATGAGTCCGATTATCACGCTGACCACCTGAAGCATCTGCCTGATGCCCTTGAGCGATGTCACACGGGGACCGCGGCGGAGTTCAAGGATATGATAGGCGGCGATGATGATTCGGTTAACCAGATGAACCACCGAAAACACCACCAGAATCTTGCATACCACCGTCACTCCCTCACACCATTTCGGATAAAGTTGGGTGGCCGGCGGAAGGGTGAGCAGAAGATAGACGGCTGTGAGAAGCTCTGACATCACTCTCAGGCTCGAGCGGTTAAAGAGCAGATCGTCCCACGTCGATCCGGTGTAGCGGACAAGCCGCAGGATAATCCGGCTCACGATTCGGGTCAGAACAACATACAACAGCCATGCCGTAAACAAAGTCAGACAACTGACTATCACCGTGGCGGCTATGTCGGTGGCAGAACTGTCAAGCCCCGTGCTGCCTAACAGTTTGCGGGCGGCACGGAGCAGGAAGTTGGGGTCGATTACCTCGTTTATTGCTTGACAAGTGACCATTCGGCACCATCTTTAGTGTCCTTGACTGCAAAGCCCATTTTAGCCATGCGGTCGCGGATTAGGTCACTCGTTGTCCAGTCTTTGTCAGCTTTGGCTTTGGCACGGATTTCAAGCAGAAGATCCACGGCCTGCTCAAACGGTGCGAGTGCATCGGATGCCGAGCCGTCGCCGGCTATGTCGGGGCGTATGCCGAGAATCTCCACTAAATAGGTGTCAAAGAGCTGCTGAAGGGCGTCGATGTCGGCGCGAGTGGCCTTGGCATGCCCGTCCTTGATCTGGTTGACGATGCGAAGCGCGTCAAACAGCGTGGCTATCACCACCGGGGTGTTCAGGTCATCGTCCATCGCCTCACGGCAGCGACGTTCAAGCGAGCCGACATCCACCGTCGACTCATCCGAAGCCTGAAGGTCCTTGATTCGCCGATAGCCTTCAAGCATACGCTGAAGTGCTTTCTCGGCTCCTTTGAGCGCGTCATTGCTGAAGTCAACCGTGCCGCGGTAGTGGGCCTGAAGTATGAAGAAGCGAATGGTCATCGGGCTGTAAGGCTGCTCGAGCAGGGGGTGTGAACCGGTGAAGAATTCCTCTAAAGTGATGAAGTTGCCCAGCGATTTGCCCATCTTCTTGCCGTCGATGGTGATCATGTTGTTGTGCATCCAGTATTTCACCGCGTCGTGGCCGTTGTGAGCCACCGACTGGGCTATCTCACACTCATGGTGGGGAAACATCAGGTCCATGCCGCCGCCATGAATGTCAAACTGCTCGCCGAGATACTTTTCTCCCATCGTCGAACACTCCAGATGCCAGCCCGGAAATCCTTCGCTCCACGGCGAGGGCCAGTGCATGATGTGTTCGGGCGACGCTTTTTTCCACAGCGCGAAGTCAGCCGGATTGCGCTTCTCGTGCTGACCGTCAAGAGCGCGGGTGGTTGAGAGCAATTCATCAACGTTGCGGCCCGAAAGCTTGCCGTAGGGAAAATCCTTGTTGTATTTCGGAACATCGAAATAAACCGACCCTTCCGAAACATAGGCATATCCCGAATCAAGTATCCGCTTCACATACTCTATCTGTTCTATGATATGACCCGAAGCGTGTGGCTCTATCGACGGAGGAAGCACGTTGAGTGCCTCCATTGCCTTGTGATAGCGGGTCAGATAGTGCTGAACCACCTCCATCGGCTCCAACTGCTCCAGACGGGCCTTCTTGGCGATTTTGTCCTCGCCGTCATCGGCATCATGCTCCAGATGGCCCACGTCGGTGATGTTGCGTACATAGCGCACCTTGTAGCCTAAATGGCGCAGATAGCGGAACAGGACATCAAACGTGATGGCCGGACGCGCGTGGCCCAGATGGCCGTCGCCATACACTGTCGGCCCGCAGACATACATTCCCACCCTTCCTTCATGCAGGGGTACGAATGTCTGCTTTGTCCGGCTTAAGGTGTTGTAGACAGTCAGATTGTTTTCAAGAATCATGGTTGCAGTAGTGTCAGTGTCGGGCTATATCAGGCTTTTCCTCCCATGATGAACGGATTGGGAATTTCACCTCCCTGATTACCGTTCTGATTCAGAGGACGCTTGTGCTGGATTTCGCCGAAAGTGGCCTCATATTTCTTCACGTTCTCAATCAGCGCTCCCATCAGGTTCTTGGCATTTTCGGGAGTCATGATGATGCGTGACTGCACTTTGGCCTGAGGCATGTTGGGTGCCATTGCTATGAAATCGAGATAAAACTCATTGGGTGAGTGTGAAATCACTGCGAGATTGGCGTAGTGTCCGGCGGCTACCTCGGGGGTAAGCTCGATTTTTATTTCATTTTTGTTCGGTTCGCTCATTTTGATTAAGTTTTAGTTTGTTTTAGGTTAGAATTAACTCTACAAAGATACAAAATCCCCCGCCATTTTCCAAATCCCGCTTCATACGACTTATACGTCTTATTCGCCTTTGTCCGTTTCTGAAAAAGGTTGACTCGGATTAGTATGTTTACTGTTTGATGTTTTAAATTCCTAACATTGCTCCCGGAGCTATACCAAGAACAAGGCATATAGCCCGGGCTATACGCAATGTCGGCTCAGCTCGTCCGGCAATATAATCACTGACACGTGAAGGACTTACACCTAATTCCTTTGCAAGCTGTTTTTGGGTTATGCCTTTTTCTTCTATTGAAATACTGATAAGTTCTCCAATGGTTGGTTTGGCAATCGGATAATGAACTTTTTCGTATGCTTCAACCACGTCTGAAACAATGGTAAGCTCCACGACATTCTTGTCGTTTGCAGGTGTCTCATCAGTTACAACCGGTAAAAGTTCCTCAATGCGATTGAGGGCGTACTCATATTGCTGTTTGGTTATTTCCATATACTATTTCTTAGATGATTGAACAATCGATTTTATCATATTCAGCGTGGGTTCCTACAAATCGTATAAATATTCTCCCGATAGTGAATTTGATTACTACAACCAAGCGGTAATTATTACCTTTAATGTTAAATACATAGTGTTGGTTACCAACAAAGTCGGTCGCAGGAAAATCACCTCTGATTTCTGATAGATTGTGCCATTCGGCTTGTTGGGCGATGTCATACCAGCGCTCTAACGAAATCCTTGAATCTTCCTTTCCGGGTGACTCGTAGAACTCTTTTAGTTTTCGATGAGATATTATGTGCATATTATTTCCACTTGCAAAGTTAATACTAAATTTTGAATTTCGAAAGATTATGCCTTAAAAATTTTGAAAATAAAGATTTTTTAGTGGTGGGCATGGTTGGCTTAGCCTGATAAGTTCTCCAATGGTCGGTCTGGCAATCGGATAAGGAATTCGATTTTATCATATTCAGCGTGGGGATTATTTCAGCTCCTCGGCAGGGATGTCAATGGTGAAAACGGGTTCGTTAGTGTCCGGCGTAGAGTATCTGTAAGAGATGGTGTAGTCATAGGTGACCGGCACGGAGATTAACATATCGTAGCTTTTGCCTGCCCGGAGGTCTTGTATCATCGAATTGCGAAGCTCATTCAATGCTTCGGATGAATCGCCTATAAAACCTTCATAATCGGATGCTGTTCCGGGCACTTTCATTTCGAGTGCTACTGTACGGGAATCATGATCAACAATGATGTCATTCCAGATGGTCACTTCATCAACTTGCATCGGCAGGTTCGTTCGTGGAACATCCGCAACCATATCAACGGCCTTGATCGGGTCAGCCTGAATAGCGTCAACGGCCTCCTTATTGACTTGGATAGAGCCGATAAATTTGTCGGTGAATGAGGGGACGGCATCCTTTCCGGCGGTAAACGCTATCACGCATGCATTGTCAATATCGGCGCAAAACACTTCGCCTTCACCTGCAATTTGTCCTGCCATCACTCCGCTCATCGCCACTTTCCATCCCTCGATTCCGTCGATGGTCACAGCTGTCATCTCTCCGAATGTCATCCCTATGAGTGCGGGGTTCATTCCGCCCTTATAAAGAGTCGTGATTGATATTACTGTTGCTACATTCTTGACTAACCATAGAAACTGTCAGATTTCAAACAGCCAAGAAAGAGCGTTAAGTAAACGCTTTCTAATTATGTCTGCGTCCCGCCCCAAGCCCTTATCGGACCTCTGAGCGATATGTGGTTGCAAGGTTAAGGATAAAATCTGAAACCAACAAGTAAAAATACCAAAATCTGAAAAATTTTATTAAGCGAATTAAAATTTAAATCGAACTGAGGCTGCACCATTTTTGAAGGGCAGCCTCGGATAATAAAAAAGTGTTAGGTGACTATGATGATTATTTCAGTTCGTCGGGCGTGATGGTGAGTGTGGCTACAGGCTCATCGGAGTTTGACGGAACATACTGATACGTGATGCTGTAGCCATAGCTGACCGGAACGGAGAGGGTCAGGTCGCTGTCAATGCTCGAACGCAGTGTCCGGACCACACTCTCGCGGTTCGCTTCAATGATATTGGCAATACCCTCAAAATCAGACACATTCCCGTTTAGACTCATGACCACATTTACGTTTTTGGCGTCATTGTCCACATTGATGGCCCGCCACGTGGTGATTTCGTCAATCGGCATCGGAAGGTTGGCGCGGGTGAGGTCAACAACCGTTTCGATAGCTTTGACTGGGTCGGCCTGAATAGCGTCAACGGCCTCCTTATTAACTTGTATAGAGCCGATAAATTTGTCGGTGAATGAGGGGACGGCATCCTTTCCGGCGGTAAACGCTATCACGCATGCATTGTCAATATCGGCGCAAAACACTTCGCCTTCACCTGCAATTTGTCCTGCCATCACTCCGCTCATCGCCACTTTCCATCCCTCGATTCCGTCGATGGTCACAGCTGTCATCTCTCCGAAGGTCATTCCGATGAGTGCAGGGTTCATGCCGCCCACAGTCTGACTCATGAGCATTGCTTTCGGGTCTACCTTGAATGGAAACATTACCAGGGCCGCCATCTCCGTTTTTTCATTGTTCTGGATTATCACGTTCGGGATGGTTTCCAGTATGGCTTCATCAGGTTCCACCACTTCCATTCCGTCAGGAATCATAACCGAGAAGTATTTGCTCTCATACTTTTTATTCTCCGAGCCGCATGAAGCGAGCATCACCACTGCAATCAGGGCCGTAAAGAGTTTTGAAATGACTTTCATGATTCGTTTTTATAAAGAGTCGTGATTGATATAAGCTAATTGTTGCTACCGTATTTATAATTATTTCAGATCATCAGCCGTAATGGTGATGAGTTCTGCGGGTTCGTTGCTTTCGGGCAATAGATATTTATACGAGAGGCTGTAGCCATGTTTTACCGGAATGGAGAGTAGTTCATCGTTGGGTAGTTCCTCACGTACGGTTTCGATAAAAGCATCGCGCAGCGATCCTGTCAGTTTTGTAAATCCCTCAAATTCAGCCGGGTCACCGGTAAGCTTAAAAATCATGTTTACGGTCTTGGATGCTTCATCCATGTTGATTGCTTGATAGGTGGTAGTCTCGTCTAATCTCTGCGGAAGCATGAAGGTTTCGATGACTTCAACCACGGTTTCAACCGCTTTAGCGGGGTTATTCCATATAGCCTCTATCGCATCTTTCTTGACCTTGATCGAGCCGATAAGCTTGTCGGTGAAGGCCGGAATTCCATTCTCGCCGACGCTGATCACTATCACGCAGGCATTGTCAATGTCAGCACAAAAGACTTCACCTTCTTTTATTTGATGACCTCCGTAGGTTCCGGTCATCGTAACTTTCCAACCCTGAACCCCTTCAATGTCAGCTGACTCAATATCCCCGAAGGTCATGTCATGAAGCCAGATATTCATATATCCTATGGTCTCGTTATGAAGCATGGTTTTGGGATCGGTCTTGATCGGATAGAGCAAAATCTGTCCCATCTCACTGTAGTCGGCATTGTGAAAGTAGGTCAACACATCGTTGTCGTCCTCAATTTCGATTCCGTCAGGAATATCGAACGAGAAATAAGCGCTGTCAAATTTATTTTTCGGGCCGCATGAAGCGAGCATCACCACGGCCATCAGTGCCGTAAAGAGTTTTGAAAAAGATTTCATTATTTGTGTGGGTTTTTATGTATTTATTTACAAGTTTAATCTTTAAAAATGCGAATCGCCGCTCCGGCGAGCGGTCATCCGAAGCAAAGTTAAGCCAATTTTATTGATTTGCAATCACCTCACCACGTTTTTTTATAATCAGTATGGACGCGGCATTGCCGCGTCCGCCCCGGAATGGTTTACTGCACAGGTGTAACTTCGTCGTTATGATTATCCCGCTTTATCCCGCCACAAGTCCGCCGTCGGCCAGAAAGTGCGCGCCCGTGCAGAATGATGACTCATCCGATGCCAAAAACCACACCACCGCTGCTATCTCCTCCGGCTCGCCGGCCCGACCTCGCATATATTGGGCATTTTCTTCGGCCCAGAACTGCTCTGCGGTGCCGCGCCCGGCCTCCTCATAGCGGCGGAACAGGTTGTCGACAAGCGGAGTCCTGACCGTGCCGGGGCATACGGCATTGACTCTCACCCCCTTCGGGCCGAGGTCAAGCGCCAGCGAACGTGTGATCTGTCCGAGTGCGCCTTTGGTCAGGCCGTAGGCAAAGCTGCCGGTCTTGCCGATATACCATTGGTCGGAAGCGTTGATCACCACTGTGCCGCCACCCCGGGCAATGATGTGAGGCACCGCCTCACGCAGCGTATTCACTGTTCCGTAGATGTTGGTCTGTATCATCAGGTCAAGTTCTTCGTCCGTAATGTCGAGCAGGGTGTTCTTGCGGTGTATGCCGGCGTTGGCAAACACACTGTCAATACCGCCGAATTTTTTTGCCGTAGCTTCGACGGCCCTCCGGATGTCATCGCGATTTCTGACGTTGCCGGGGGTGAACAGCACTCTTTCCGTGCCGCCACACGACTCTATGAGGGCCTCGGCCTCCGCTTCATTGATGTCCATGAAGCCTGCGTTCCACCCTTTGGCTATAAATTTCTTTACCGTCGCAGCCCCGATTCCGGTGGCACCTCCGGTTATGAATATTGTTGGCATAAGTGATATGGTGTCGGTTAATCGGCCAATGCACACCTCTCCGGCCTCCTGTCAGAAGCCGAAAGGGTGTGCATTGGTCAGTGACTATTGGTCAGGTCAGCGGCGTCAGGCCTCGGCCTTGTCGGTCTTATCCTTTTTCGCTGTCTTTTTTGTAGTCTTTTTTGCGGCGGGTTTCTTAGCGGCCTTCTTTTCGGCAGGTTTCTTTTCTTCCGCTTCGGCTGCTTCAGGCTGCTTGTCGCGCAGGAGGTGTTCCTCGTTGAAATGCTCTATGTTCTTGCGCATTGAGTCCACTTCCTTGTTCAGGGCCTCGATTTCTGTCTCCTGATTGCGGATGGTGGTCAGGAGCGCATTGAGTTCCTCGTTCTCGATAGAGAGGGGATACTGCTCCTCCACGCGGACAATGAAGTCTGACAGAACATTCATGTAGTTCGTAAACGCCTGGAACGGAGTCTCGTAAGGCGAGAAGTGGGAGTGCGATGCACCGTCGGCCATGTGTTTGGTCGACATGTAGAAGAAGTGGTCCGATGACTGGAGACGCTCATAGTCCTGTTTCAGGCGGCGGTCGTCACACAGATGCACACGCTCGGCCACGGAATAGAGCTTGTTGAATGCCTCGTTCTGCAGCTTGTTGCCGAGCCATGCGCTCAGGTCGCGTGCCTCGTCGA
>CAZKNK010000057.1:0-13320 GCA_964554195.1 uncultured Staphylococcus sp. | reverse complement strand
CAGCACTCGCACCTGAAACGAGCGCGTCTACCATTCCGCCACCTGGGCTTTGTTGGCACAAAGGTAGTATGTTTTTTTGAGGTGTGCAAGTTTTCGGGGAATTATTTTTAATCGGAAACACACGGCTCTTTCATTAAAAAACATTATGTAATTCCCAAATAGGTTTATTTTATCGGGGTCGTGTAGTTGATGTGTCCGCAAAAGAGTCGGTAGTAAAGATAGTAGTTAAATAGAGATAAATATTTGATGGTCAGCTAATTTAGCCTTAAACTAATTTGGTCAAGTGACAAATTGTTCGTAACTTAAAGGTGTGAAAATAAAACAGTTATGAGCAATTACGCACTTGACCAAAAACCTTCTGTCGGCTGCAATGCAGTCGCTAATTCTGTTACAAAGATACAATGAAAAACTCATACCGCTATCCCCGCCGGCATTATTTTGGAAAGGTTGATGGATTTTGCTTTCTCCATAACTGATTTTCTAAGGACAGGCAAGAGCAACAATAGTCATGAACTCGGGTACATTTTCATGCTGATGATCAGTGCAGAATGAGGCTGTTTCAATAATTCTATTTGTGTGACGGAGTCATTTCTATACTCGAGGTGAAATTCCAGCCATGAATAGAGTGATCACCTTCTGCAATGAAACGTGCGCGCCAGTTATCACCCTCAGCAATAATACATTCTGCTTCTGTCATATCAACCTGGACCGGATCGTATTTTTTTATAGCTGGGAGTAATGGTACAGCGCGATTTACAAAGAATTCTGCCGGATTTGACTTCGACTGAATTGCAAGCCAAATATGATTACCGGTATAAATCAGTTGATTGCCAAGATCTTCATGTTCCTTGTCTTTAAGAAAGGTTGGTATAATCTTAATTTGTGGTTTACCAGGATATGATTCAGATAGTCTTTTTGCAAGACATCTATATTCATAGTAGGTATAATCGCCTCCATTATTCACACCATAAGGTATCACTGTTCTTGAGAAATTTCGTGATGAAGAAAGGGGTGAAGAAAGATTAATATCAATGTATACGTTTCCATTCTCGGAAGCTGCATACTCTTTTTCAATAGTGGCAATGGTTTTCTTCATTTTTATAGTATAATCAGCCTGAAGCGAATAGTTTATCATCAACATTATACCTGCTACGGTTAGCCAAAAGTAATTCATCGCTTTTTTCGGAAGTATGCGCATAACTATGATTATTGACATTAGCTCAATACCGAAGGCAACGCGGTTTGACTGAAAATGACATACTATATTGAATAAAACCAGAGCAAAGAACGTGTTCCAGAAAAAAATATTTTCTTTATATATTTCCGACCATTTCACTTTGTGTTTGATTTTTTGATAAAGGCTGACGAATATTAAGACCCATACTGCCCGGAGAATGATAATATAAGAAAGAAATGAAAATATTAATCGATTGATAGAAACACCGGCCATCCCTGAGCCGCGGTTCAAGGTCCCGGGAGCGAGGAAGTTTGTAAGCGATCCAATCCAAAATCCGATCATTATGCAATATTGTATTGCCGACATTTTCTTCATATTAGTGATACAATAGATAAAGAAAGCTACACACACTCCTAAATTTAAGGCTTCCTGTCCGTTTCCTATTATAATCGCAATTAGACCGCATAGGATACAAATCCATATTGATTTCTTAGATTCACTCCGGAAGAAAAGGATCAGGAGCCACATGGTCAATGTAAACATCCATACGAATCCAATCTGGCAAGACGGCTGCATTTTGGTTTGAAATGCAAGTAATCCAAGTATAATTACTGATGCAACCCCTTTGACATTTTCAAGGGTTATGTTACTGAGTCGGAATATAGCCAGAAAAAACAATATGTACATTAAAGAGTTTATAATTGAGAAGGGTAGGATTCCCCACAGACCGCAGAACCCTTGAACGAGTATGTGAGCTAAATATCGTCCGTTAGTGGTGAAATAGTGTACATTCTGTGACTGAATTATCTCATATAGTGAGGATATGTGTTTATTTTTGTCGCCACAGTGATACGCATAACTAACATCATCTCCAAGCCAAATATTGTAATATGAAAAAAGTCCGATAATAATAGCCGTTAATATAAGAAATGAGATTGATAATGTTTTGTTTTTCATATAAAGCAGTTTTATAAATTCATACTGGATAGGTGATTATATTTTTTCTCCGTTGAAAGTATCAACAATGTAAGGCGGCCTCATTTTTGTTTCGTTAAATATCCGGGCTATATATTCTCCAATAATTCCTATTGCGATCAACTGGAATCCACCTAACAGAAGCATCACACATATTAGTGTAGGAAAACCACTAACCGGATCACCCCAAATTAATGTCTTTATCAAAACATAGATGATATATATCATTGAGAAAAATGATATGATGAAACCGATAATACTTGAAATCCGTAGAGGAGAGGTTGTGAAGCATGTAATTCCCTCTATGGCAAGATTAAAGAGGCTAATATAGCTAAATGATGATTTCCCTTCGTTTCTGTTGTCGCGGTTAAATGTGATTTCTTTCTTGTTATACCCGACCCAACAAAACAGGCCTTTGGTGTAACGTTGAGTTTCACGGAGTGAACGGATTGCACATACCACTCTTTTGTCCAACAATCTGAAATCTCCCACATTCTGAAGGATTTCAATTCTTGTGGTGTTCTGAAGAATGGCGTAGAAAGACATAGATAGATGTTTTCTAAGCCACGACTCTTTCCCTCTGTCGGCGCGTTTTCCATATACGTCATCATATCCTTGTTCCCACCAATAAATCATTTCAGGGATACAATCTACCGGATCTTGAAGGTCTGCATCCATTATGATCATTGCATCTCCGTTGGCATAGTCCATTCCTGCTAACATCGCATTCTCTTTCCCGAAATTTCTTGAGAGATTAACAATGTTTATTTTGTCATTTGATTTTCTTAGATCGAATAATACGGATAATGTATCATCTTTTGAGCCGTCGTTGACAAAAAGATAGGACCAATCATAGGAGTTTAAATCAACTTTCTCATGTCTGGTTGTTATTAGATTATCAAGTTCTTTAACAAGCAGGGGGATGTTTGCAGCTTCATTATAGGCTGGAACAAGGATTGTGATTTTCTTTCGAGGTTTATCTAAAGCCGGCTCTAAAACTTTTACCGTACTCGTAATGGAGACAGTGGATTCCATCATATATGGGTGGATTTGTTAATAGTCATTGACTCCTGTATGACTACATAATAACAAAAAGCGAGGAGTCTTACTGCCGCTTAATCTAATACCCGAGGTATCTCGCATAACCTGTAGATGTAGAATAAGCAACAGACTCCACGCTGTATACCCATAATATCAAACTCATTCTATACCATTAGGTGTAGAATGAGCCGGATATGTATATACGTACCCGTGACGTCTATTGAATCATTATTCTTGACATCTACATGGAAAACTTGCGAGATTTTCGAGTATTCAAGAATAAAGCGTCAATATACGCTTTTATCGATATGTCGATGTCCCCACCTCATGAAAGCCTCTTATGTAGGAGGTCCCCTCAGCGTGGAATCACCGTGCAAAGGTAATAAAATTAAGGATATAAAACAATATCAACTCAGCCCCTTTTTCGCTAACAAAGAAACACTATTCTATTCAATAGAAAATTAATTTGTGTTTTTCTTGCGTTTTTTCTTTATTAGAGACTTAACTTCAATGCAATCACAAGGATAAGGATGTGACTCTATTTTTGATCGGAGATGAGTTTGATGGCGAGGTCGAGGATTGTGTCGTGGCCGAGGAGGGCTTGCTGCGGGTCGAGGTTGATGGCGCATCCTTCGGTGGGTTCTACGCCGTTTTCGGCGCATACGCCGTTTGAGTCATAGATGGGGCATGCGGAGAAGCGGATTGACCATCCGCACGGGAGTTCGGATGAGTATGGGATTCCTGACCCTCCTCCGGTTGTGGCTCCGACGATTTTCACTTGGGGGAGAAGTTTCATGATTGAGGCGAAATTGTTGGCTGCGGAGTATGTGGAGCGGTTCGTGAGTACGATAATGGGTTTGGTCCAGCGTATTCGGCCCGGTGCGGCCGGTTGATACGTGAATGTGTAGGGTTGGGAGAAGTCGTTGTGACCCGGTCCGGTTTTGTGTGATATTGATCCGGCTACGATTGGATCGTCGATGAATCGGGCCACAAGTGTCTCAACATTGGTCAGGTCGCCTCCGCCGTTGTCACGTATGTCAATGACGAGTCCTGATGCCGTGCGGAGATAATACAGGATGTTGTCAAGGTTTCCTTCGCCAACGGGGGTGGCGAAGGAGGAGTAGCGCATATAGCCGACGTTGTCGGTCAGGTAGCCGTAGGTGATACCGGATGTTGACCGGTAGTTGAAGTTGAAATATGATTGCTCGATGAGCCGTGCGGAATAGTTTTGCGGATAGTCGCTCCACCATTTGCGGTAGTATGAGGTGTTGAATCCTGACGATAGGTTTGTGTGGCCGTCGTGGAGTTCGTTGATCATGTCGGCACATACGTCAAAGAGTTCTTCATATGTCATTTCGTCGGAGATTCGCGGCTGATATTTGACGTAGACGGCATCCCAGTCAACATTTTTTTCGGCGAAGAAGCAGTAATGTTCGTCGATAATGGTCCAGAGGGCTTCAAAGTTGCCGGCGGGATCATCGGCTTCCATGTCGAGTTTGTGGCATGAGCAGAGTGCAAGTGCCAGTAGTGCGGCTGATATGAGGTTGAGGTGTAAACGTTTCATGTCGTGTCAATAAATCGCAGCTATTTTGCGTGACTGTGTGGATGGTTTGTTGCGACGCAGATCGAGGCTCATCCAGTTACCGGAGATTCCGATCACAAAGGCGTGTGTGAATATGTTGGTGGTGAGATGATTCACTTTTGTCGAGAATATTTTTCCGTGATAACCGACGCGGAGGCATGTGGATGAAAATTCGAGGTCGGCTGTCAACAGATTGTCGAGCAAGAAGTAGTTTCCCCACCATGCCGGATGTGCCAGGCCGGAATGGTTGCCGAGGTATATTTCATAGTATAGCTCGCTGTAGGCGGGAGAGAAGAATGCACCTGTGACAGGGAGTGTCGGGCGATACATCAGCGTTATGGGAAGCCGCCCTGCTTTTATCTGCCATGCGGCATAGCCTGTGAGGTTAACGGTCCATGATGCTTTTGCCGAAACCGGGTTGTTGCTGTTTCGTGCATTATAAAGGGCGCCTGCCGTGAGTGTGGTAGAGGCGCCTGCGGCAAGAGTGATTCGATCCACCGGACGGAATCGGCGCATCATTCCCCAGTCAAGCGTAAGAGTCAGATCCCATGCGACGGCATTTCGGGCCGGATTCTGCGCGCGGTCAAGTGTCAGGCCGGTTGTCAGGCTCATTGTCCATCGTTGCGGATCAAAAGCCATGGCCTGATAGCGCTGATAGTTGAGTCCGATGTGCCATCCGTCATAATACAGCGGTGAGAGATATGTGTCGGCAAGACGTGCGGATCCGGCTTCGACGGTGTAGGCTGCCATGACGGGTCTGACTATGGCGATGGAATCTGTCGCACCGAAAAGGTGTTGAGCAAATGCAATCATCAGGGCAACGACACCGGTAAAGCGGTGAAATGTGAATCGCTTCATTGGCTGTGGGTGAAGTGTGATTACGGTGGAATGGGATTTAAATGGTTTCAGTCAAACAGACGCTGCTGTCCGGTGATTTCATCGCGGACTTCATCGTCGCTTCGCTCTTCGGTTGGAGTGTCTCCGTCAGATTCCGTCAGGTCGGTGACAACCACGTCCTCCGGTGTTTCCTCCGGTTCCTCCACCGCGATCGGTTCAAGTTCTGTGACCGTGCCGAGGGTGAAGGTTGTGAGGCGTTTCCCTTTCGCTTTATATGATTTCAGACCGATGAATTCAGAGGCAATTATCTCGATGCTATCCCTGAACGAGTCTCCGCCGCCAAATGTCACTTCAAATCGCGCCCCCGGTTCGTCAGAAAGCAGAATGAGCGATGATTTTTCGTTGTCACCTAAAAAGCGCTGTGGCTTTGCCGTAGGCTCGAATGTGAAGCGCTTGATGTAAGGATATCCCTGATCGGCATCGTTGAGGATGGCTGTCCACACCTTTTTGGGATTAAATTTTTCGATGCGCAGGATGTTTTCGGGATAGTGATTGGAGGCATCAAACGATGTGGTGAAAAACTCTCCGTTGTCAAGCACCACAAGCACAAGATCATCGGCATTAAACTCACCCAGCAGTTCGCCACGTCCATCGTAGTTGAGACGGTTGACGTCAGGGTCAAACCATACATCGCGTCCGCCTAAGGTTGAGCCACCTTTTTCTTTGAGCGAGAAGCGGTGAACCTCGTTGCGGGTTACGATGTTGCCCAAAGCTCCGCGCCCCTTGATGGCGAGCGCTGAGAAATCGACGTCAAATTGCAGTGTCTTAAGGCGCAGTTTAGGCTTCAAGGTCACTTTCACTACTTCGGCCTCGCCGTTAGGATTGGCTGAGAACCAGGCTATGCGGTTGCCGGGCTTCGGATCGCCCGGAATAATGTTATATTCCTTGTCACGAGTAACTCCCGTGACCGGAAAACGCTTCATGTAATATGTTCCGCCGCGACCGTTCTGATAAATCACGTTATAGATGGTTCGGCTGTCCTTTGGCTTAAACACGTTGACATACAGCACTCCTTTACCGACCGACAGCTTTTCGGCAACTTTAACCACTTTGTATCGGCCATCCTTGTAGAAGATGATGACGTCGTCAATCGACGAACAGTTACACAGGAATTCATCCTTCTTTAGTCCGGTCCCGATGAATCCCTCTTCGCGGTTAATGTAGAGTTTCTCGTTGGCTTCGGCCACCGTGGCTGCCTGGATGCTGTCAAAGCTGCGTATCTGGGTGCGACGCGGGAATGAGGCGCCATATTTGGCTTTCAGCCCTTCAAACCAGGCTATGGTGTAGTCGGTAAGCGTTTCAAGATTGGCGTTTATTTCCTCGGCTCTTGCTTTGAGTGCTGCAATCTGCTCGTCGCACTTTGCGGCATTGAATTTCAGAATCCGGCCCATCTTGATTTCAAACAGACGGGCAATGTCATCGTCAGTGACAGGTCGAAGCAGTGACTTAGCATACTTCTCCAAGCGTCCTCGGATATGATTGATTGCTTCTTCGCGGTTTTCGCTTTCCTCATAGCCCTTCTCCTTATAAATGCGCTTTTCAATGAAGATGCGTTCAAGCGAAAGGAAGTGAAGCTGCGTGTTGACCTCGTCGAGCTGAATCAGGAGTTCGCGCCGGAGGATGTCACGTGTTTTCTCCACATTATGGCGCAAGACGTCGCTGACTCCGATGAAATGAGGCTTGTTGTCGGAAATCACGCAGCAGTTGGGCGAAACAGAAATCTCGCAGTCTGAGAAGGCATAGAGTGCATCGATGGTCCGGTCGCTCGACGTTCCCGGCAGGAGATGCACCAGAATGCAGGCATGGTCGGTGGTAATGTCCTCCACCTTTCGGATTTTAATTTTCCCCGACTCAAATGCTTTCAGAATCGACTCGATTATAGTTGCAGTGGTTTTTCCGTATGGAATTTCCGTAATTGCCAGAGTCTTATTGTCGATTTTTTCAATTTTAGCCCTGATTTTCACCGCGCCGCCGCGTTCGCCGTCGTTATATCGGGCTACGTCGATAGCCCCTCCGGTGACAAAATCAGGATAAAGCACAAACTCCTCTCCCCGGAGATAGGCCACGGCAGCGTCAATGATTTCGTTAAAGTTGTGAGGAAGAATTTTTGAACTCAGGCCCACTGCGATTCCTTCAACACCTTGTGACAGAAGTAGCGGGAATTTTACCGGAAAGGTGACAGGCTCTTTGGAACGTCCGTCATAGCTTGGCGTCCATTCAGTCACTTTTGCATTATAGACCACATCGAGAGCAAACTGTGAGAGCCGAGCTTCGATGTAACGTCCGGCTGCCGCCGAAGCTCCTGTCAACACGTTTCCCCAGTTACCCTGCGTCTCTACCAGCAGATCCTTCTGTCCGAGTTGCACGAGCGCTTCATAAATCGATGCGTCACCGTGGGGGTGAAACTGCATTGTGTTTCCGACGATGTTTGCAACCTTATTGAAATGGCCGTCGTCGAGAATCTTCATGGAATGGAGTATGCGGCGCTGCACGGGTTTGAGACCGTCGTCGATATGTGGAACGGCTCGCTCGAGAATCACATAGCTTGCGTAGTCGAGAAACCAACTCTGAAACATTCCTCGCAGGCTGTGGCGCACGGTGTCATCAGATGTGTCCACTATGATCCGCGGGTCGAAACGGTCATTTCTGACAGAATCGGCCGGCATCTCGTCCGTATTGTTGTCGTAAGGGATTACTTCTTCACTCATAGATTGTCAGGATAACCACTGTAGTGTGGGCTGACTGCAAAGGTAGCAAATTTTTCAGATAAGTGCAAACACCTTCGGATGCCGTTATGGTCCGAATATGACGGGATAACGAAAAAATGATTAACTTTGCATTGAATTAATCAGATGGCACGTTACCTGACAATATCCGGAGAGTCAAAAGCGGTGTTTCGTGAGAAGATGAGTCGCTTTCTGTCCTTTGCTTTTCCCGTTGATACGGCGGTGGAGGCTAAGGAGTATGTCGCATTGCTCACAAATGAATATCATGACGCCCGACATGTCTGCTGGGCCTATATGATCGGCGCTGACCGGAAGGAGTTTCTGTCATCAGACAACGGTGAGCCGTCAGGCACCGCCGGCAAACCGATACTGGGCCAGATCAACTCGGCAGGGTTGACAAATATCGTTGTGATTGTGGTGCGCTACTTCGGTGGCATCAAGTTAGGCACCTCGGGACTCATAGCCGCTTACCGCGAGGCGGCCCGACTGGCCATAGCGGAGGCGGAGATAATTGAAGGATGCGAGATGACTACGCTTTCGCTGACATTTCCTTATATGGCCATGAATCCGGTCATGCAGCTCGTCAAGGCGCGTGATCTTAAGATATTGAGTCAGGATTTTGATAATACCTGTTCCCTCACTATCTCGCTCCCGCTTGATATCCGCGCCGAGATAGCCGGTCGGCTTGGCAGTATAGACGGCACTTCGATAGCTGACTGATCAGATGATCAACATTGCATCGCCGTAGACGCCGAAGCGGTAGCCTTCAGCAATGGCAACCTCATAGGCATGCATTACCGTTTCATATCCTCCGAATGCGGCCACCATCATCAGCATGGTGGAGTAGGGCAGATGGAAATTTGACACAAGGGCGTCAGTGACGGTAAACTCATAGGGAGGGAAGATGAATTTGTTGGTCCATCCGGCAAATGTCTTCATGTGGCCTCCGACGCTAACGGCACTTGAAATTGCGCGCAGCACTGAGGTGCCGACAGCGCAAACACGTGAGCCACGGTCCTTTGTTTCGTTGACAAGATCCACAAGTTCATCTCCGGCCACCATCTCCTCTGCATCCATGCGATGTTTTGTGAGGTCCTCGACGTCAATGTCGCGGTAATTGCCTAAGCCGCTGTGAATGGTTATGAATCCTTGATTCACGCCTTTGATTTCAAGGCGTTTCATCAATTCACGTGAAAAGTGCATACCGGCAGCAGGAGCCACTACAGCCCCCTCGTTGCGGGCGAAAATGGTCTGATAGCGCTCGGCATCTTCTTTGGTGGCGGGACGGTTGATATAAGTGGGGAGTGGGGTGGATCCCATGCTGAACAGAGCCTCCTTGAATTCATCGTGCGGACCGTCATAGAGAAAGCGCAGGGTGCGGCCACGTGAGGTTGTGTTGTCAATCACCTCGGCAACCATTGACTCGTCCTCGCCGAAATAGAGTTTGTTGCCGATTCGGATTTTGCGGGCCGGTTCTACCAATACATCCCACAGTTTGTTTTCAGCATTGAGTTCCCGGAGGAGAAACACTTCGATTCTTGCACCGGTTTTCTCTTTGTTGCCGTCAAGACGAGCCGGAAAGACTTTTGTGTCGTTGAAAACCATCAGGTCACCGTCGTTGAAATAATTGATGATTTCCTTGAAGATGCGGTGTTCTATTTCACCGGTCTTGCGGTTTACAACCATGAGGCGGGCCTGGTCGCGCTCTTCAATCGGGTTTTGGGCTATCAGTTCGTCGGGCAGACGGAATTTAAACTGTGAGAGTTTCATTATGATGGAAAAAAGAAATTGGGAAAAATTTTTATTGTAGAATTTGGTTATAGCGGTGAATCACGATTCAGATGCTTTTTCTGATTGTTCGGGGGCGGGCGGAATTTCAACGGTGCGGATGAGTTCCACGGCCTGATCCATGTTAAGGCAGTCATCTATGCTTACGTCGCCCACACGGGTGCGTCTTAATGCAATCAGATGTGCGCCTGATTGAAGTGCCTCACCGATGTCACGTGCGAGAGCGCGGATATAGGTGCCTTTACTGCACACGATTCTCAACGTAAGGGTCATGGACTCGGGGTCAAATCCGAGCTGCTCTATGCAGTCAATCACGAGAGTTTTCGGTTTCAAATTTACCTCACGGCCTTTACGGGCCATGTTGTAGGCTCTTGCGCCATCAACTTTACAAGCTGAAAATGCCGGTGGAACCTGACTGATTTCGCCGATAAACCGGGGGATAACCGATGCGATCAGCTCAGGTGTTATGTGAGAGGTTGGATATTCGGCATCAATCTCCGTCTCAAGGTCATGAGAAGGCGTGGTGGCTCCGAGTTTGATTGTGGCGACATACTCTTTCACGCCGGCCTGCAACTGCTCGATCAGTTTGGTGGAGCGGCCTGTGACCACGATCATAACACCTGTGGCAAGCGGGTCGAGTGTACCGGCATGTCCCACTTTAAGTTTCTTGCAATGAAGCCGATGGAGCAGGACACCGCGCAGACGCTTCACCACATCAAATGAGGTCCAGCCGAGGGGCTTGTCGATATATAGGGTCTCGCCGTTGATGAAATCCATAGTTACCAGACAAGACAGAGAATACCGACGGCAACACAATATACTGCAAACCAGATCAGTTTGCCCTTCTTCACTATGTTGAGCATCCACTTGCAGGCAAGACAGCCGACTATGAACGAAGCTAAGAATCCGACTACGATAGGTAAGGTCCCTATAGCTTGTGAGGTGCTTTCGCCGGCCAGAATATCTTTGACATCAAGCAGCGCTTCGCCCAGAATCGGGATAATGACCATGAAGAATGAAAATTGTGCTATGCGGTCGCGTCGGTCGCCAAGAAGCAGACCGGTGGCTATGGTGGTTCCCGAGCGAGAGAGTCCGGGGAGAACGGCTACGGCCTGTGCGCATCCGATTATGAGTGCATCCAACCAGGTGATGTCATGTCCGGGATGATGGGCCAGTCCGCCGGGGGCAGTTTCTGCCGGTCGGGTGCGGAAAAAGAACGCGAATGTCAGCAGGCAAGCGGTGACAAGCAGGCATATTCCCACGGTGGTCAATCCGTTGCCGAAAAATGCTTCGACTGATTCCTTAAAGCAAAGCCCAACAATGGCAACCGGGATACATGATAGAAGAATCTTGCATACATAGAAGAACTTGTCATCACGTGCTATCGTGAAAAATGACTTGCAAAGGGGTACGAACTCATGCCAGAGAACTACGATGGTGCTGAGAACGGTGGCTACATGGAGCGTAACGTCAAATTCCAGAGCATCGGCTCCGGAGAGTTTAAGCCCGAGGATTTCACGGAAAATCTCAAGGTGTCCGCTCGAACTGATAGGAAGATACTCGGCAAGTCCCTGGACTATTCCGAGAATTAGGGCGTCAATCCAATCCATTGGAGGTGATATGAATGAAGGTTAAGTGATTTCAGATTTTGAGAGTGTCGGGTTTGGCCGGCTCGGATTTGTCGGATGATTCATCCGATGTTTCAGATTTGTCGGCTTTTTCAGTCGGGGCGGGATTCTTTTTTGAATACATTATGGCAAATCCCATGAAGATAAATCCCAGAAAGGCAATTCCGGGGCCGATGATTATGCGGCGTGTTGAGAAAATATCGGCATTGAAATGGTCAAAGGTCGAAGCACCTCCTGCCATGAGCAGAAAGCCGACTATGATTGTCAGTCCGGCTGCGGCCATGAGTATGAAGTTGATTCGGGTCAGAGGCATGGTTGATTTATCCTCTTTGATGAGAACCCGATTGTCAGGCTTGAATGATTGTTTTGGCTTGCGGTTCATTTTTTGATAGTTGGCTGTTATGAGAACATCTCATCGTAGGTCTTACGGAGATATTTGTTTGTGGAGTAGGCTGCCGCGATGAGGCATATTATCACTCCGGTCACAATGGTGGCTATGAATATAATCGCTGTTGCGACGGGATTGACGAGTTCCTCAAGACGCGGATCAATGGTGCGGAAATAAAAGAGCAGGGCTATCAGCAGTATGTCGGCCATCAGACCTGCCAGAGCGCCGTTGACAATGTTTGAGGTCAGAAACGGCTTGCGGATAAATCCGGGCGTGGCCCCTACGAGCTTCATGGTGTGGATGGCGAAGCGGCGGGAGTAGACCGTGAGGCGCACAGTGTTTGAAATCAGGGCAAAGGAGATTATCAGCAGCACACCGGCAATGATAATCAGTATCATCTCCACGCTTCCGAGTGTTGTTTCCACTTCGCGGGCCGTGTCGGTCTGCACACGGATTTCGTCCACTTCCGGAAGTGACTCAAGCGGAGCGGTGATGATGCGGAGTGAGTCGGCACAGGCGTAACCGGCCTTGACGTTTACTTCAAACTCCGGGGCGAATGGATTGATTCCGGCAAAAGCTTCAATGTCCTCGTCAACAATCTGTTGCCAGCGCTCCAATACTGTTTCAGCCGAGCGGAAGGTGACTTTGGCTACCTGGGGCATTGATTCGAGCCGGGTGCGGAGCCGGTCGGTCTGCGATGCGGTTACTTCGTCGTCAAGAATCAGGATGAAGCCGTTTGTCTCCCTGACGGCGTCCGTCAGGCTCCGGGCGGCAACTCCAACAAAAGCCGCCATACCGGCAAGGAGCAGCACGAGAGCCACCGATACGGTGGCCGTCACACGGGTACTCAGGTGTGGAATCACGTTGTTGCGCTTTCTGCTCATCGGCTTTTTCCAAAATTTCTGCAAAATTAGTCAATTTAAAAGGCGATGTCAATAGTTTGAGTCAATAATATTGGCTGTTTTCAACATAATTTAGTAATTTTGTGCAGAAATTCAAACTAAAAAAGATTCCCAAGCAATGATTACACAGGAACAATTAAAAGAGACCTTTGAGCGCAAGTTGGCGCTGAGGAGGTATCTTTGACATCGACAGCAAGAAAATCCAGGTAGAAGAAG
>CAZKNK010000056.1:0-13371 GCA_964554195.1 uncultured Staphylococcus sp. | reverse complement strand
GGCAGACCGGCGCCGACGTTCTGCGAGAAGGCAAAGAGTTCCATTTCCTTGCCGAGCTTGCGGTGGTCGCGCTTCTTGGCCTCCTCAAGCAGAGTCAGATATTCGTCGAGCATCTTCTTTTTGGGGAATGTGATGCCGTAGACACGGACAAGCTGCTTGCGTTTCTCGTCGCCGCGCCAGAATGCGCCTGCGAGCGATGTTATCTTCACGGCCTTGATGGGGGCGGTGTTTGCGATGTGCGGACCGCGACACAGGTCGGTGAAGTTGCCCTGAGTGTATGTGGTGATGTGACCGTCCTCAAGTTCGGAGATGAGTTCGCATTTATATTCTTCGCCGCGGTCACCGAAGAGCTTCATGGCGTCGGCTTTGGAGATGTCGGCGCGTTTGATTTCGTTTTTCTTCTGTGCCAGTTCGAGCATTTTTTTCTCGATGCGGGGGAAGTCGGCTGCGGTGATCTGATGTTCACCCGGGTCGATGTCATAATAGAAACCGTTTTCAATGGCCGGACCGATACCGAATTTCACTCCGGGGAACAACTCCTGGAGAGCTTCGGCAAGCAGGTGGGCGCTTGAGTGCCAGAAAGCGTGTTTGCCCTCGGGATCATCCCACTTGAAAAGACGGATTTCGGCATCTTCGCTGATGGGACGGGTGATGTCCCACTCTTGGCCATTAACCGATGCGGCAAGAATGTCGCGGGCTAACTGGGGGCTGAGACTTTCGGCTATCTGCAACGGTGTTACGCCCGATTCATATTCGCGGACACTACCGTCGGGAAATGTGATTTTAATCATTTGTGGTATTAATGGTTATGGTTTAGGAGCCTTACGACTGGCCCCGTTGATTTTCAATCTGCAAAGTTACAACTTTTTGCCCTAATTTCAAAATAAATTTCGCGTCTGCTTCAGGATTTGCGCAGAGTCAGTGCCACTACGTTCTCCACATGCTGGGTGTGGGGGAACATGTCGACCGGACGGACTGCCTCGACGTCATATTTCTGATGAAGGAGCGCGAGGTCACGGGCCTGGGTGGCAGGATTGCAGCTTACGTAGACAATCCGCTCGGGAGCGGCGTTAAGGATGACATTCACCACATCCTCGTGCATGCCGGCGCGCGGCGGGTCAACGATCATCACATCAGGCCGACCATGTTGTGCAATGAATTGGTCGGTCAGAACATTTTTCATGTCGCCCGCATAGAATTCGGTGTTTGACAGTCCGTTGACTTCTGCGTTAACTTTGGCATCGGCCACAGCTTCCGGGACATACTCGATTCCGATGACATGACGCACACCTCGGGCCAGAAAGCAGGCTATGGTGCCTGTGCCGGTGTATAGGTCATAGACCAGTTCGTCACCCCGGAGTTTGGCAAAATCACGTGCAACGGAGTAGAGTCTGTGGGCCTGAAGTGAATTTGTCTGATAAAAAGATTTCGGACCGATTCTGAAGCGCAGACCCTCCATTTCTTCCTCGATATAGTCCTTGCCGGCATAGCGGATAATCTCCTGATCGGCTATGGTGTCATTCACTTTCGTGTTTATGACATAGAGCAGGGAAGTGAGTTCGGGAAATTCTTCTCTGACGGCAGCCATGAGTGTTTCGATTTTTTCCGTATCATTCTCGCCAAACACCATGACGGCCATTGTCTCGCCGGTGGAGGCGATGCGGATCATGAGTGTACGCAGAAGCCCGTGCTGCTCGCGTAAATCATAAAATGAGTAACCGTGTTGTTTGGCAAAATCCTTGATAAACAGTCGCAGGCGGTTACCGAGGTCATCCTGCAAGTGGCATTTCTTGATGTCAAGCACTTTGTCAAACGCGCCGGGGATGTGAAATCCGGCGGCATTGCGGTCAGGGAATTCAATGCCGGAGCGAAGCTGGTCAAATGTGAGCCACATTTTGTTTGAAAAAGTGTATTCCATTTTGTTGCGGTATTCCCAGATCTTTTCCGAGCCGAGTATAGGAGTGATTTCAGGCAGGGGAATCTTGGCAATGCGGGTAAGCGCATCGACCACCTGCTGCTGCTTGCAACGAAGTTGAAAATCGTAGGGCAGATGTTGCCACCTGCATCCGCCGCAGACGGTGAAGTGTTCGCATCGAGGCTCCTGTCTGATTTCCGACGGGCTGATGAGCCGCTCTATGTGGCCTTCGGCATAGCTGCGTTTCTTACGGTCAATCTGAATGTCGGCAATATCACCGGGAGCGCCAAACGGTATGAAAACAACCATGTCGTCAACACGTGCCAGTGAGTTTCCTTCGGCTGCAACTCCGGTTATCTCAACTCCGGTCAATAGCGGACGTTCTTTCTTTTTTCGTGACATATATTGGTGTTGTTAAATTTTAGAACTGGAAATATATAAATGGTGCCACTTCTTCACTCATAAACTGAATGACGAGCTGAACCACCACAATAAATAAAATCAATTTCACTGCCCATGGGGAGCGGACATACCGGACTCCGAGGCGGTCAAAGAATCCTTCGGGCAAAGAGTGGGCAATGATTATCACGGCCATCATCGCAATCCAAAGCCGGCGGGTCAGAATGAAAGGTACTATTTGATCTGCATCGAAATTAGTGAAGATATTTCGGATGATCAGCCACGAGTCGGTCCACGATTCGGCGCGGAAAAACACCCACAGGAGCGAAACAAACAGCATTGTTAAGGTCCATGAAGCAATCTTGACGGCCCTATTGTCCGGAATTCTGTCGAGAAGCGGGCGGCAAGCCTTGTGGATGGCAAGGCCCGCGCCGTGGAGCGCTCCCCAAAAAACGAATTTCCATGCTGCACCATGCCACAGACCGCCTATCAGCATGGTCAGGAAATTGTTGAGATATGTGCGCGCGGTGCCTTTGCGGTTGCCGCCAAGCGGGATATAAATGTAGTCACGCAGCCATGATGACAGACTGATGTGCCATCGTCGCCAGAACTCGGTGACATTCTGTGACTTGTATGGGAAATTAAAGTTTGGAGTCAGGCTGAATCCCATTATGAGTGCTATGCCGATGGCCATGTCGCTGTAGCCCGAAAAGTCACAATATATCTGCATTGTATATCCGATCACGCCCATCAGTGACTCAAATCCGGAATATCCTGTAGGTGACATGAATATCAGGTCGTTATACTGCGCTAGGTAATCGGCTATGATTGCTTTCTTGATGATTCCGAGAATCACCATCCACAATCCGGCAAATGTTTCATCACTCGTGGCCCGGCGGTTGGCCCTGATCTGCGGGATAAACTTATCGGCCCTCACTATAGGACCTGCCACTAAAGCGGGGAAAAACGAGAGGAAGAAAATATAGTCAAGCCATGTTTCCGTAGGGCTGACGCGCCCCTTATAGACGTCGACAATGTAGCTGATTGACTGGAATGTGTAGAACGATATTCCGACAGGAAGAATGATGTCGAGGGGCTGGAAGTTGCCTTCCACCATCGCGTTCCAGTTCCATAGAAAGAAATTGGCATATTTGAAGTAGCCCAGAATCCCCAGCGAGCATATAATTGAAATCCAAAGGCATAGCTTACGATGCCATTTTTGTGACAGCTCTACCATCAGGCGTGAAAGTGTCCAGTCAACGAGCGAGGTTGCCGTCAGCAGCAGAAAGAATATTCCGCTCGATTTATAATAGAAATATAAGCTGAAGGCTGTCACAAACAGCAGCATCTGCCATACCCGGTTTTTCAACAGCGAATAGACCGGCAGAAAAACCAGAAACAGCGCCCAGAACAATCCGCTTGAAAATAGCATCGGATTCTTCGGGTCATGAGTCAGAAGTTCAAGTATGTTGTGGCCGATCTGTTCCATCTATTTATTTGAGCGGCTGGAGTACAGTGACTGAGTTTGGCCGGGCCTTTTCTACATCCGGACGTTCCATCAGGATGGGGTGGGCGGCGTGAAGGGGCATCCATCGTGCTATGCTGTCGACCCATAGAGCGGCCGATGCGTGGGTGGGATGAGCGCCGTCCTTTGTTCTGTCAAAGTGCATTCCGTCACTTTTGAAAAACTGACCGCGGGGGACGTTGCGTGCAATCATGTCATTGATTCCGGTGTCTTTTTTCCAGTTTGGCGGACCAATCCATATATATGGAATGTCGCCTATCTGATTGAGGAAATTCTTCAGCAGATGTTCACGTTTGGCCGTGATGTCAGAGACAAACAGCTCGTTGGCTCCGAGGCTGATGAAGATGAATGTTGGATTGAATCGACGCAGAAACACTTTGAGGGTGTCACAGTTGCCCCAGTAGGCGGTGGTGGAGCTATACCAAATCACGGAGTTGAGCGTGTGGCCGTTTTTTGCGGCGTAGGCTGCCAGACGAGGGTTGATTCCCTCGAGCATCGAATCGCCGATTATGAGTATCCGTTGCGAGGCTGAGTCGGTTGGTGCCGGTATGCCGGGCGTGCCGGTTGCTTCGGGCATCGAATCAGCCGGCTCAGCCGTGGCCGGCTCACGTGTGAGTCGGTCGGCCATGCCTGAATTCCGTATCTCTACCCCCCAGATAACGGGCGGCTCAAAGAACGATGCGGCGGCAAAAACCGCAAAGGCGGTCAGAAGCAGAAGCCATATAGCGACGTATTCGTTTGTTTTTTTCATAATATTGAAAAATAGTGTGCAAATTTAGCTAAATTTCCCCGATAATGGAGTAAATTTGTGAATCAACTTATAACACAGAAAAATATGCGAAGTTATTTACTCCGATGGCTTGACCGAATCATGAACGGTTCATTGATGTGGCAGCTTTTGATAGTACTGATTATAACAGGCGGTTTTGCATGGCTTGCAGTCGGGCTGACGGGTCAAAATTTATATGATATTTTTTCGCAAGCCACCAATCCGCCGGATTCGGATCATAGTGGAGATCATGAAGTGGCGATCATGTTGGAGTTCATAGGATTTTCAATCATATTCCTCGGATTATTTGTGACTCTGATTGTCAACTGGATAGATCGCCGTCGCGAGCGCTATGTCAACGGTGATGTGAGATATGACATCAAAAGCGACTTTGATCTGATTCTGGGCGGACATGAGATGGTTGGTTCGCTCTGCAAGACCCTGCTCGGACGCCGTCGCCGCAAAATCGTTATCATGTCACAGCGCAATTCCGATATGCTCCGTAAGGAAATCTATTCAAAAATCCCGTCGGATATGCGCAAATATATTATTGTCTACAACGGCAATCGCGTGTCGGTGTCGGATCTGGAGGAGGTCTATCCTGCATGTGCCAAATCAATCTACATCATCGGCGAGAATGAACGGATTGACGGTCCCGACCACGACGAGCTGAATATGAGATGTTTTGATATTGTGAAGGAATGGATTGGGGATAAGTATCCTGACGGGACGACCGTGATTCCTGTCCACGTTATGTTCTGCTATCATTCAACATTCGTAGCATTCCAGTTTACTGATATTGACACACCTAAGGCAGTGCGCTTCATTCCGTTCAGCTTCTATGAAACATGGGCGCAGCAGGTTCTTGCACCGCAAGATAAGGGAATGAGTGACTACAGACCCCTGGAAGGTGACGAGCAGCTTTCGGGGGAGTCTGACTACAGAGTACATCTGATAATAGTCGGAATGTCAAAGATGGGTGTGGCCATGGCGGTTGAAGCTGCTCAGGTGGCTCACTATCCAAATTTCCAGAACACCGGTCGGCGAACCCTCATCACAGTGATTGATAAGGATATGGAGACGGAGATGAATTATTTCAAGAGCCGCTATCCGGTCATGTTCTCACTTGCCCGGCAGCGGTTTGTGACCGGTGACAAGGCCACATACACTCCCGAAGTCAAACATGGGGAGGAGGACTGGACCGATCCTTTGATGGTAGCCGGGTCTGCATTCACTCACGAGAATATCGGAGACCGTACTGTCGACATTGACTGGGAATTTATCGGTGGGAACATTGCATCGCCGGAAATCAGGCGCTACATTGAGGCGGCAGCGGCTGATCCTCGCTCCATCACCACGATAGCCGTCTGTCTGCCTGACACCGTAGAGGCCATCACAGCGTCAATGTATCTGCCTGATAGCGTGTATAAAAACGTGAATCAGGTTCTGCTCTATCAACAAACATCCAACAATATAGTCAATGCGATTCACAACGGTGGTGTGCGCTCCGGTTCGGAAGTGATTACAGCCTCGCGCGGAAGAAACAAGTTGAGAGCTTTCGGAATGGTGGACACATGTGACTATAATTCACCGGTATATAATCTCGAGGCCAAGTTGATTAATTACTTTTTCAGTAAGTATCCGTTTAATAAGGATGAATCTGAAAAACAGAAGTT
This sequence comes from uncultured Staphylococcus sp., assembly GCA_964554195.1. Lineage (GTDB taxonomy): Bacteria > Bacteroidota > Bacteroidia > Bacteroidales > Muribaculaceae > Duncaniella. The sequence continues at coordinate 7,087 of CAZKNK010000056.1, read as the reverse complement.
TGTTAAGGAATTTTACGAACAGGAATTTGACGAGGTTTTCAATGAAGAACTTGAATCAATGTGGCATCAAATAGGCGCCTCAAATGGGAAATCGGCTCTATCACTCAAATGGTCAAACATTTACAATGCCATCACGATTCCTGCTAAGCTTCATTCGATGGGACTGATTTATCATATAGCCCAGATTCCAAATACTATGCTGCGTGGAATTGCTATTGCCGAACATCAGCGCTGGAACGCCGAGCAGATTATAGCCGGATTCCGGCCACTTCTGGCGTCAGATCATGAATCAGTGCCGGAAGAATTGAAAAAAATTAAAGATGAAAAAGATAGAATGAAGGGTATAGAAAAGTATTTCCGTAATAATATGATTCATCCTTGCATAACATCGTTTGACAAGTTGAGCGAAGAAAATAAGGAAAAGGATGATATATTGATAATGTGTATCCCGGCCATTATTCGAATCCGGGAGAAGGCCGACCAATTTTTTAAAAATAAATATAAATCTTAATCAGTTATGAAACAGCACGAAAACTACATTCCGCGCCCCATTGACACGTCTGATGTGGTGCTACCCGAAGAATTAACAGCACTTGCCGCTGAGATTGCCCGCAATGTCCATGAAGTGTGGGCTGAATCGCGCATAGCCGAAGGGTGGACTTATGGTCCGGAGCGAAACGACTCTCTTAAACAGACGCCGTGTATGGTTGACTTTGACGATTTGCCGGACAGTGAGAAGGCCTACGATCTTGACACGGCATTTTCCACGCTCCGTCTGATCAGCAAACTCGGTTTCCGTATTGTCCCGCCGGAGAAGGAATGAGATAATAGTATTTTTAGATAAGCGGATGCTTTAGGTAAAAAACAGGCTGCGTCAATTTGAACTGACGCAGCCTAAATAATTTTATCGTCTCGGACTCACTGATGATTGGAACTGAGTCCGGTATGAATCAGCGCTTCACAAACTTGTAGGTTTCAAATGATTTGCCTTTTTCAATGACTACAACGTAGACTCCGGGGACGGCGTCGGCAGTCAGAAGTTCAAGTGAAGGATTGTCACTGCTGCGGACAATGCGGCCTGTCATGGCGTCGACAAGATAGCAGCGAGTGATAGCCGCGTCGGCGGTGATTTCAGCGATACCGGCCTCGGCATATTCCTGATAAGCCGACATGACAGCTTCAGCTGACAGAGCTACCGGTGTAAGGATGAATTCATCGAGAGCGCCTTCGTATGTGCGGGTGAGTTCATCGCTGACTGCTATGCGTAGCGGCTCGTTGTTATCAGCTATCGCTCCGGTCTTGACTCCTGTAGTGCGGGCCACTTCATTGCCGTCAAGATAGAGTGCGAGAGTGGCAGCCTCATAGTCACGCACACAGGCTACATGGTGCCAGTTGCCGTCAAAGTAAGCATTGGCGTCGGCGAGCTTGCAGTCGGTCTTGTTCTTGTCGTCGTCAATCGAGAAGCAGAGGTAGTTGTTTTTGCGCTCGAGTCCGATCCAGTGGCCTGTGGTGCCGAGTGACTCGTTGGCCGAGTGACTGCCCTTGAAGAAAATGTAGGCATCGGCATCAGTTGACTTGAACCACATTGAAGCGGTGAAGCTTGACTCGCCGAGTTGGATGGCATCGTAGGCATCCTGCTGATACCAGGCTCCTCCCTCAAAGAGGGCGGCTCCGGCTTTGACGCCGGCGGTTGCAGTGGGTATGCCGTCAACTGCGGTTGCAGCGCCATAGACGGTGTTGGGAGTGGTTTCACCGACTTCATCAAACGGATAGCATGCGAGTTCTGTGCCGGTAGTGGCGAAGCGTTCGGCAACTTTTTCAGCACTCATGGCACCTTTGTAGATGTAGATTTCATCGAGAGCGCCGGTGAAGTTGTTGTCAAAGTTGACGTTTGCATTAGCAAGGACAAGGTCCTCGGTGTCACAGTTGATTGCTCCGGTGGTGTCGGCGCCTTCAGCTTGCAGTTCACCGTCAACGTAGAGGAACAGTTTACCCTGATATGTGTCACGGACCATTACCACGTGATGCCACTCATTGTCAAACCATTTTGATGCTTCTTTGGCGTAGGCCTGACTTTTGGTCACATCATCATCGATGGCAAAATAAAGTACGGCGTTTTTCAATTCGAGGCCAAACCAGTTGCCGGTAGCTCCGGTATCGGCATTGCGGGCATGTGACCCTTTGTGAATTACGTAAGCGGCATCGTCAGCTGATTTCATCCACAGTTCTACAGTGAAGTCCTCGGCTCCGAGCGAGAGGGTTTCATAGCCGGGCTGGGCATAGTGGTTCTGACCGTTAAATTCAGCAGCCATGCCTTTTTTACCATCTGTGGCAGCGGGAGCTGTTCCGACAGCGGTTGCCTGACCGCTGATGTGGTTGACGAGGGTGGCGCCGGGTTCATCACATGAAAAGTAAGCCATCGGGGTCAGTTTCACTGTCTTAATGACCTTGATTTTGATTACCATCGATGCATTTTCGTCGTTTGCTGCCCCGGTGGAGGTGAGGGTAACTTCATAGTCTCCGGCTTCCTCAGGTGTGCCGCTGAGTGTTCCGGTAAGCGATTCGGCGTCAAAGCTGAACGAGAGTCCGGCCGGAAGTTCGGATGCTGTCAGTGCGGTGGCTCGCCAGAGGCTTACAACAACGGGTTCGATAGGTTCGCCAAGATTGATGAGCTGCTGAGCCGCGCCCTCACGGATGAGGATTGAAGCGTTTGTGGCGTATGTGTCCTCGGGCGAGTAGCTGAGATGGGGAGGCTGGTTATAGGCAGTGTTTTGCCATGCGATAGCCATTCTGTACTGATGATCCTGCATCAGACAGGGCAGCTTGTAAGAGGTGGGGATGGTTGTGGTGAAGATGAGCAGATCGCTTTTGGTCTGTCCGTCATGAAGGATAACTTCCTCGCGCCAGTCGCCGAAAAGGTCGGCCTGAAGGTTAGGAGTGGCTTTGGTACCGTTGCATGACGAAGCATTGCTCCATGTGCTGAAATCAACCACTGTGTTGATGCGTGAGAAGTCAGGTTCGGGTTTGGATACGGCGGTGCCGTCAAGGAGTTCGTCGAGGAGGTCGCCGTCCCAATAGATTCGGAAGTTGATAGGCGGACGGTTTGATGAGATTACTTTGCCGTAGCTGTAGACCGAAGCATCGCTTGCCGCCCAGTATTCATAGCCGGGGAAGTTGGGCGATACGTTGGCAGCGATACCGCGACCGATGTCCTTGCCTGACTGCGGCTTCATGAAGATGATTTCACCGGTGCGGGCGTCGCGCATTTCGGTGTCAAACGGATAGGGCGATTCGGTTTCTTCATGGGGCATGAAAACCTGAAGGCCTTCGCGGTCAGGGAGCATCTTGGCCAGGTGGAGTGCGTCGCCGTGACCCTCCTTTCCGCCGGGATTGGTGCGGTAGAGGAGAGTGCCGTCATGGTCGAGCGATGCAGCGCCGTAAACAATTTCATCTTTGCCGTCAAAGTCAACGTCGCCTACGGTCAGAGCATGGGCGCCTTCGCCCCAAAGTCCTTTGTCCTTGTCCTTGGACTCGTGAAACCATACCTCTTGAAGCTTACCGTTTTTGAAGTCAACAGCCCATACAAACGCGCAGCGATAGTAGCCGCGACACATGATTACCGATGGGTGGAGTCCGTCAAGATAAGCCACGCCGGCCAGATAGCGGTCAGAGCGGTTGCAGTAGTCATCGCCCCATGTCGAGGTGGACACGTGGCTGTAGCCCGGTTTGTAAGCTATGGTTGAGAGTTCTTCACCAGTTTTTCCTGAGAAGCAGGTGAGATATTCTGAGCCGCCGCGTACGTGGCCGAGGATTTTGTTGGGATTGTTGACGTGCATACGGTAGTCGTCCGTTTCCTTATCGTCACCCATCAGCACCCAGTTGCCTTTGCCGTCCCGGGTGCCGGGTGCCGTCTTGCAGATGAGTTCAGCCGAGCCGTCACCGTCAAAGTCATATACCATGAATTGGGTGTAGTGGTTACCGGAACGTATGTTGTGACCTAAATTGATGCGCCAGAGCTGGGTGCCGTCGGTCTTGTAACAGTCAATGATGGTCGGGCCGGTGAAACCGGTCGATGCGCTGTCCTTAGCATCGGAGGGAACCCATTTTACAAAAAGCTCATACACTCCGTCGCCGTCCACATCGCCCACCGACACATCGTCGGGCGAATAGGTGTAGCTGTGCTGTTCGCCTCCGTCGGGTCCAATCGATCCACCTTCGGGACGGTTGAGATGCACTTTCATATACGGAGTGGCCCATGCCTCGCAGGAGCCGGTGGCTATGGAGCCGGTCAATCCGTTGGCACGTACCTCATATACGGCGCCGGCGGTGCCGTCAGGGTCAGTGAAGGAGGTGACTGACGAGATGGGCTCAGTGTTGATTTTTACTGAATTACGGTAAACGTCAAAGGTTGCGTTACCATCGGCTTTAAGCGAGCGCCATGACACGAAAACACCGTTGTCAGTTTTCACTGCCACAACTCCGCGGTCAAGAAATTCAGCCTGTGGAGTTTGAGCTGCCGATGTCAGAGCGGCAAATGAAAATGTCGCGGACATAAGCAGTTTTACAAGATTCTTTTTCATGAATAGATTTTATGATTAATTATTGGAATGTTTATGAGAATAATTGTCATTCCGATTCCGGGAGTCCGAATGCTTCTTGAATAGTTGAGGCAAACTCAGCCGTACAGCGCTGACACATGATTGAATATGCGCTTGTCGGGTCACCGTCAATGCTCTGGCTGCCGGGGTCACCGGTTTCGGATATGCTGAATGTCTGATTTGTTTCCGGAAGGATAAATTCGGCGTCGAATTTCATGCCTATACCTAAAATCAGATTTTTTGGGACTGTAGTGAAATTGGTTGTCTCGGAATATACCCATATATCAGGGATACCCGGAGTGGATTCCTGAGTGGTGATGATGTATTTGACATTGACCACCGGGCAGAGTTCGCTTTCATCCGCATTTGGTTCGTCAGTAAATTTTATGAAACCAGGTGTAAGAATGTTGTTAAAGCCGTGGTTAAGGGCTTTAACCACGTATTCCACCCATCCTTTTGCCTTGCGGATTGAAATTTTGTCCTTAATGGTCACCATGTCATCAGGAAGTTGGGGCGACGAGGGGTCCTGATCCATTTCCATAAACATACGCAGCCCTGCCGGGTATTCGCTATATTCTTTGAGTTCGAGAACCGGCTCAGCCACTACCTTGATGGTGTGGAGTTTGTATTTCTGCATATATCGCAGCATATTCATCACGAAATCAACACCCTCTTTTGAGGCCGCTTTGGCTGCTTTGGTTTCATACTTTGTCACCTCGGCGTCCCAGATGCTGTCCGACAACTGCTTGCAGTCAGCTACCAGGGGAGCCGACGGGTCAGCTTTGATACAGCGGTCGATATACTCAAGCGCTTCGAGCGGATGGTTTTCCGAGAGATTTAACCGTGCGCCCATCATCAGTACTTCGCCTGTATGTTTTCCGTCGGGATACTTCGTGAAGTATCTGTCTATCGCATAGTCAAGCGAATAGGTGTAACCTTCGGCGTAAGCGTCCTTGACTTTGTTAAACTCGCGCTGTTCGGCAAAGTAGGGCAGATTGTAGATGACTATGCCGATAATCACGGCTGCAATTACACCGAGCCATATAAATCTTTTACGGCGCTTGCGCTGAGCCGCCATGCGGGCATCCTCGGCCATCTCGGGAGTGAAATCCTGATCAAGCAATACCTTAGACTGATAGGCGTGGGGATATTTGCCGCAGATGAAACTTGCTTCATTCTGACCGATGGCGATTTCTTGCTTTGAGGAGTCGGAAAACAGGCTGTCATCCGACTCAATGTCCGTCTGGTCAAGATAGCGCACCATATCTTCACACAGAGTGCGGTCATCGGGATTCACATTGTTGGCAAGCGCTGAAACGAGGAGTTTCAGACTGACATTGTTGCCGGTGGCAACAAGATTATACTTCTGAAGCAGAAGTTGTGTTGTGCGGTCTATTCGACCATACATGCGGAATTTGTTGATGTTTCCCATATATTTAGATTTCAAAAAAATTGGATGATAAACAATATAAGCATAATCGCTGCAATGATGGTGAAAACCCATCGGAACGCATTCAAGAAAATCAGCCCAATTTCAGCGAGTCTGTTATCTTCCGAGCCGAGAATCACCCATCCGTTATCCTGCGGGATTACGCGATAGGCTCTGATGGCCAGAATCGGCATGGCAAGAATATGGAAGGAAAGGTATGTCACGTAGGAATATGACTCACCGAGCCAGGCTTCACGGAATGTTCCGGTGAATGAAAGTCCACAGCCGTTGATCATGGTCAGTCTGAGATCTCTTCCTTTTCCGTTTGGCATCGGGATGGTTTCAGTAGCGATAAATTTTTGTTGCAGATGCTCCGACGCTTTTTTATGGAGCAGATACAGGATGAAGGCAATCAGCCCGCTGCCCAAAGAGAGGATGAGATTGGTTATTTCCATCGAGGTATTTGATTTGAAGTGATTCTATTTGCAAAAATATGAAATTTTTTTTAATCGGGCAAGTGCGTGAATGTTAAAGGAGTAAACAGAAACAATGCGGACCGTCTCCGTGGTGTGTGGAGACGGTCCGCTGTATGACGACCGATAGATTTGTCAGTCAAGTTCGAGGTCGATATTGAATTTTTCGTGCCAGGGGAGTCCGTTTGCAGCGATGGCTTCGAGGAATGGATCTGGGTCGAATTCCTCAACGTTGTTCACACCGGGTTTCACCCACTTTCCGGTCAGGAACATCATGGCACCCACCATAGCCGGAACTCCGGTGGTGTAGCTGACGGCCTGCATGCCGGTTTCCTTATATGCGGCTTCATGTGAGCAGTTGTTCCATATGTAGTAGGTGAGCGGTTTTCCCTCCTTGTCTGTTCCGGCAATGCGGCAGCCGATAGAGGTTTCGCCGTGATAGTTGGCTCCGAGGTCCTGCGGATTGGGCAGCACAGCCTTAAGGAACTGCAACGGCACGATTTTGGTGCCGTTATAGTCCACTTCGTCAATTCTAGCCATGCCGATATTCTGAATCACACGCAGGTGAGTGAGATACTCCTGTCCGA
>CAZKNK010000055.1:3378-15069 GCA_964554195.1 uncultured Staphylococcus sp. | reverse complement strand
CCTTGCCGGATAGTATTAAATAATTTAATGCAAAAATATGTTAACGTTATTACAATTTAATTACAATTAACCATAACTAATTGAACGTTAATGATATAAACGAAAGTTTAAAATGTTTCAGAATTGTTACAAAAGTGGCGTTGTAACAATTTTGTGATGTGATTTTTGGGTGAAATATCAATACTAAATATTTGAATATCAATATTATATGTTTGCATGTAAATTGTTTCATGCCGAATTGATATTTTTTTCTGTAACAGATTGGGAGTGGGCCGGGCAACTATGTCCGGATAATTGTAGATTTAATAGCGTGTAAAATACAATAACCCCTTTGTGTTTAAGTGGAAATGTAATGGAAATGTAACGTGTTTGTAATGCCGATGTGGTAATTCAGGTCGTCGTATCAAGGCATATAATTTATAAATTTGGCTAAATTTAAATAAAAAACTTTAATTTTGGATGAATTTTGTGTTAAAAATATTTGCAGGTATTGTAAATGTGTTATAATTTTGTCACCATGACCGAGAAGGTTGTAGTTTGTAATAAATTTTATATTTGAGATTTGATTGATTTTACATTTAATACAAGAAACCAATGAAATTTGTAACTATCGCTCTGCCGATGCTAATGTTTTCGGCAATAGCTTCAGCAGAGTCTGTTTTTGTGGATTTCGAAAGCGGAATCCCTTCAGACTGGAAAAGTCAGGGTGTGACCGTCAAGGCCGACAATGGAAGCAAGCGAGCTGCCATGTCGTCAGGTGCCACACTCGAGTCGCCCGCCATTGTGGGGGCGAAGTCAGTCAGCTACCGCCACCGCGGATCCGGCTCCAACAAGGAGCTTGTGGTGGAGGTCTCAACCGATTCAGGTTCATCATGGACCAAGATCGGTTCAGCCACCGTTTCCTCCTCATCAAACTATGGTTCTTCATCCCACTCCACTTCGGCATCTTCCACTGATGCCTGCATAATTCGTTTCACGGCAAAGAGTTCCACAATATATGTCGACGATATTGACATTGTATATGTCAACACCGCAGCCGAACCCACCTCGCAAGCCTCATTAACCGTTGGCAACGTCACCGGGTCATCGGTCGACGTGACCCTCGCGCGCGGCAATGGCGAAGGTCGTCTCGTGGCCTATTGTGAGGGTCCGTCATTGACATGGACGCCCGTCGATGGCGAAAGTTTTTCCGAACCGTTCCCGCGTAAGTCGGGCGACGTTGTGATCATCTCATCCGGTGACGATGAATCTGTCACTGTTACCGGTCTCACCCCCGGAAAGCAATACACATTTGGCGCATGGGAATATAATGGAGACGGACAGTCACGTAACTATCTCACGTCAGGTGCAACTTCCGTTACTGTCAACACGCTTCTTGTTCCCGTGATTTCGGTGTCGCCCGCCACACTGGACTTCTATAACACCCGCGTAGGTGGGTCAAAAGATATTACGGTCAATCTGACGGCTCAATATCTCAAGCCCGTTGACGGACATATCTCCATTACATCCGACAATGATGCCCTCACGTTTGCATCGTCGCCCGACGGCACATTCACCCGCACTCTAACGCTTGACTACGCAGCCGGTGAGCTGTCGGCACCTGTCACCATGCGTTTCGCTCCTTCTGAATTCACCACATATAATATAAAGGCCATCATCACCGGCGGGGGTGCCGAAACCACGGTTGCTGTTACCGGAAAGGGTGCCGAATCTGACAGCCGGGAGATTTTCATTGCGCCTGACGGCAACGATCAGGCTGCCGGAACCATTGACGCTCCCTGGCTTAATCTCCAGAAAGCGGTTAACGAGGCTCGCCCCGGCGATATTATATATTGCCGTGGCGGACGCTACAACTTCACCCAGCGTGACTCAAGCGGCAAGCTTACCGTCAGAATCAAAAATTCAGGAACAGCCGAAGCGCCAATTACAATCCGCGCCTACGCCGACGAGCATCCTGTGTTTGATTTCGAGCAACAGCTACTCGACTGCAAGCGCGATCGCTCTAAGGTAGGCGACCGAGGCATCCTCATGACCGGCAACTACTGGCATCTCTATGGCCTCCACATCACTCATGCCGCCGACAATGGTATCAAACTTGAGGGAAGCCATAACCGGATTGAACGCTGCGAGTTCAGTTACAACCTTGATTCCGGAATCCAGATGGGATTCGGCCATAACTTCTCCGACAGTGGCCACGGCTCGAAAAACGACGGAACATTTTGTGCCTATAACGATATTATAGACTGTGACAGCCATCACAACTGCGACTTCGACGCTAACTATGGCAGCGACGCCGACGGATTTGCATGCAAGATGCACAATGGCATCGGAAACCGCTTTATCCGCTGCCGTGCATGGCGTAACTCTGATGATGCATGGGATCTTTATGAAACCGACTATTCCGTTACACTAATTGAATGTTGGGCTTGGGAGTCGGGTAAAGCCGAGGATCACACATGGGTTTATGATTACTTTGAGAAGGGTCCCGGTTTCTCCGGCAACGGCAATGGTATCAAACTCGGTGGCAACGGATCGGGCGGAAGTTCGCAAGGTGTCCACTATGCTTACAACTGCATTGTTTTCGGTAACAACAAGAGCGGTTCTACTAAGGGTTTCGACTGTAACAGCCATAAGGGTGGTCACGTTGTGATAGGTGGTCTGGCCTTTGACAACGGCTACGATTTCATGTTTGAATCGGGCGGAGGTGCCAACTCTGAATTCTATAATAATGTGTGCTTCGGTCGTCAGGAAATTCTTGTCGGTACCGAGAGCCATAATGCACTCGGCGGTATGACACCTCAGGCCGGCAAGACATTTGTCAACAATGTTGTGACCCAATTCAGCCGCAGCGACTATGAGAGCCTTAGTGAGGCTGATGCTCTTGCTCCCCGCGGTGACGACGGTTCGCTTCCCGAGCGTTTCGGTCGTCTCCGTTCAGGTAGCCGCCTCGTTGATGCCGGTATTGACAAACCTGTCCCGTATGCCGATGAATTCCCCATGCTTCAGCAGCCTGTGTTCGGCGCAGCCCGTGATCTCGGTCCATACGAACTCCGCGAGGGTGGCACTCATACGGGTAGCCAGCTCATAATTTTGCCCGAAGCTTCTACTTCATTTGAAGTTAATCAGGGTCGTGGCAAGGAGGTTATCGTCACCGTATCTGCTCTTGAAAGTTCTGATGACATCACCGTTTCGTTCTTCAATGCCGCCGGAGCTGAGCTACTCACACTCCCGCTCGGTCATATTGAAAGTGGAGCGTCATGCTCCGTGCCGGTTTCCACATCATCGCTTCAGCCGGGCTTCTATGTGGTGTCGGCTACGGTTGACCGTCAACACTTTGCCCGCAAGATTATCGTAAGATGATTATTTCACATATTTATATCTATTTTTAACCTTTCACATTTTAAAGTTTAAACCAATGAACAAACTATTTGCAGCTATCTGCATCATGGCAGGCAGCTTTGGATTATCGGCTCAGACCGTGATTCATGTTGCAACGACCGGAGACGACTCTGCCGCAGGAACGGCTGAAGCTCCCTTCGCTTCAATCGAAAAAGCTCTCGAAGCCGTGCAGCCCGGCGGGACAATCTATGTCCACGGAGGCACCTACTATCCGGAGTCGCGCATTAAGGTTCCGGCCAAAAATACCGATGAAAACAACCGCATACGCCTTTGGGCCTACGGTGACGGCGAGGCGATCATTGATGGTTCAAAAATGAATCCCCAGAGCAATATCGAGTTCAAGATGTCGCGCTGCATGTATTTCACATACGAAGCCAACTACTGGCATGTGAAAGGCCTCATATTCCAGAACGCCAAGGACAACGGCGTGAAGGTTGAGGGCAGCTACAACATCTTTGAGCAGTGTATTTTCCGTAATAACAATGACTCCGGTCTCCAGATCGGTATGTTTAAGGATTGGAGCATCGAAGAAACCAAATCATTCCCGATTTCAGGTCAGCCTGCTTTTAATCCCAACTACACATATTGCCGCGGTAACAAGGTGATCAACTGTGATTCCTACAACAACTATGACGCCGTGACATTCACCGGCTCTGACGATGGCGGCGATGCCGACGGTTTTGCCTGCAAGCTGTTTCCCGGTCCCGGCACCGAATTTCACGGTTGCCGTGCATGGAACAACTCTGACGACAACTGGGACCTCTATATGGTCTATCATCCCGTCGTAATTGACAACTGCTATGCCTGGAATGCTGCTCTTGATGCAAACGGCAACCTGACACCTGGCAACGGCAATGGTTTCAAGCTTGGCGGTGGCGGTTCGTCGGGTGGAGCAGCTTTTGCTCAGTCAACCGGCGCCCATGTGGTCCGCAACTGTGTGTCTTTCTCCAACACCAAAAAAGGTTTTGACCAGAACAACGCCTACGAAGGCATGTATCTGTTTAACAATGTGGCCTGGGATAATGATTACAACTACCGCTTCCCGACCGTTTTCCAGTATGGTTCGATGCACATCCGCAACTGTGTAGGATTCAAGCCCCGCACTCTTAACCACGAATTTCTTTCGGCAAGTAAGGAAGGATCAGTTGTTCCTAACACTGACTATAACAGCTGGACCACTATTGACGGGTGTGACCCCTATAAGGACGGCAACAAGGTTGGTAAGACCAAAGTATATGCCGCTGATCACTCGGCTCAGTTTGTCTCGCTTCTCGAAAGTGATGCAAAGGCTGACCGTCTGCCCGACGGTTCACTCCCTGAAAACAACTTTGCCCGTCTTGTTTCAGGCAGCAAGTTTATTGATGCCGGTGAGATTGTCGACAATTTCACTCCCGTTCGCTTCATGACCGAGGCTCAGGCTTCGGCTGCCGGTGTTGAACTCGTCACTGCCGACGCTTTCTCTATCGAATATAACGGTGCGAGTGCCGATATGGGCGCATTTGAAAGCGGAACTTCAACCGTTGGTAAACTCTATGTTGTGGGCGGTGAAGTCAATCAGACCGTTTATGCAGGTCAGGAGATCGATCCCATTACAATTAAGTGGGGTGGGGCAGCTACCGATGTCACTGTCACCGGTGCCGATGCGCTGACCGTCACAAAGGACATGGAGTCAAAAAGCATCGTGATCTCCGGCAAGCTTAACAGCACCACCACTGTTACCGTGTCTACCGTAGGCGGTGAGCAGGGTGCTACCGTTACAATTACTCTGACAGCTTCCAACATTGCCCCTGCCACACTTACATGTGTGACCGGAAATGCTACTCAGACTGCCTTCTATGGCGAGCCTATTGCTGACATCGTGTTTGAATATGGCGGCGGTGCAAACGGATTTGAGGTTGAAGGACTCGTTGAAGGACTCAACGCTACCGTAAATGGTAACCGTCTTACCATCTCCGGAACAGCTTCCGACGTATGCTCTTATCGTGTGATCGCCACCGGCGGAATGAAGGAAGTTTCACTCTCAGGACGTATCTCGCTCGAAATCGCCAACCGTGTTCTCACCGGTGACTGGTATAACATTCAGGATGAACTCACGGCCCTCCCTGAGGACCTTCAGGGTGTTGTCAGCATCGAATCAGGTTCTTCCTACGAAACCAAGTGGGATGTGAACTACACCGAAAGCGACGGCTCTGTTCCCGCCGGTTGCACAAAGGGTGCTGTCAATGTTGAGCGCGACGGCGCACTCGTATGGACCCTTCCTTCGCTGCTCGAACTCAAGGCCAACGTTCACTTTACCGGAGGCCGTACTCTCATGATCAAATATCAGCGCGAGGGTGAGGCTGAAAAGACATGGACTTCCGAGAAACTCAAAAAGACCACTCTCTCAGGCTGGGATCTCATGCAGGCTGCCGGAATAGAACCTACCCCCGGTCCTATCACCGTCAAGTTCTACAACAGCGGATCGGCTAACAATGGCGGTATCCGTGTCTATGACTTCTTCGTGAAAGTTTATGCTAATCCCGGTCAGTCAGGCATGGCTACGGTGGTTGCCGACGAGATGCCTTCGTTCTACTACACCGGTTCAGCAATCGTGTTTGATGGCGAAAACCTTGCAGGCGCTGCTCTCTATGACCTCGCCGGTCGCACCGTCAGCCGCACCACGGCATCCTCAATTCTTCCGCTCCACGGTGCGCCTGCCGGAATCTATATCCTTCAGGCCATCACTGCCGACGGTCACTCTTATGTTCGCAAAATTAACCTTCGTTGATTCGGTCACAGGTCGGTAATTTGATTGAAAAAAGTTACTGACAACCGAACCTGACCACTTCTAACTGATGCCGGGACGCCAAAAGCGCCCGGCATTTTCTTTGTGAAATAGCATAATTTTTAATTTTTTTTAGTATATTTGCACCGAAAATTTCGGCAACTGACGCTCGGAACTCCCTGTGGGTTCTCTTAACTTGTTTGCGGGCCGGCGGTTGCAGTGATTGACAGATAACATTACTATTCGATATATGATAACATTAGCAATTCAAAACGCAACTCTCGCCATAGTCGCTCTCCTGACAGGTGCGGCTCTTGTGGCGATTGCATTGTGGCTGGCGGGACTGATCTCCCCCCGCTCGTTCAATCCCCAGAAAGGCGAGGCCTATGAATGTGGTATCCCGACCCGAGGCGAGTCAATGGCTCAGTTTAAGGTGGGATATTATCTTTTTGCAATTTTGTTTTTAATGTTCGACGTTGAGACGGTGTTTCTCTATCCGTGGGCTGTGCGTGTGCGCGAACTTGGTGGTGAGGGCCTGACTGCGATCGCTGTCTTTTTCGGTGTACTTGTGCTGGGTCTGATCTATGCCTGGCGGAAAGGAGCGCTTGAATGGAAATGAAGAATGTCACAGCGCAGGGCATGCCTTATGATGCATGGAAGGATAACGAGTATATCGAATCTCTCGTAAAGAAACTAAATGAGAGCGGAGCCAACATAGTTGTCGGGTCGCTTGATTCTCTCATAAACTGGGGGCGAAGCAATTCACTCTGGCCGCTTACGTTCGCCACCAGTTGCTGCGGTATCGAATTCGTGTCGCTCGGTGCGGCGCGTTACGATATGGCGCGTTTTGGCTGGGAAGTTGCCCGTGCCTCGCCACGTCAGGCCGACTTTATGATGGTGGCCGGAACTATTGTTCACCGCATGGTTCCCGTGTTCCGTCGCCTGTATGACCAGCTGGCCGAGCCTAAATATGTGATTGCATGCGGCAGTTGCGCCATTTCAGGAGGTCCGTTCAAGAAGAGCTATCACGTGGCCATGGGCATTGAGGATATTGTCCCTGTCGACGTGTTCGTTCCGGGATGTCCTCCCCGTCCGGAGGCCATGATCTATGGCATCATGCAGCTCTCGCGCAAAATCAAGGTTGAGAAATTCTTTGGCGGTGTCAATCGTCAGGAAAATCAGAAGGAGTTTCTTGAGGCTCATCCTGTAGTGGGAGTCAATGACTGAAATCCCCCTGTTTATTGAATCTTAACAATCTGTTCCAATCATTATCATAATCATCCGAACTAATGGCTGACATTAAAGGAATAATCTCCTCGCTGCTGCCCGAAGCGTCATTTGACGACGGTGCCATCCCGATGATCACCGTCGAAAACAATAAATGGCACGAATTTGCCTCAACGCTCCGCCACGACGATCGCCTCGCCTTTGACTTCCTCATGACCATCGTGGGAATGGACTGGAAGGAAAACGGAATGGGGTGTATATATTATCTTAACTCCACTCTTCATGGCCACACTTTAGCTGTCAAGGTAATGGCTGACGGTGACCGCGAGAAGCCCTACGTATTCAGTATTCACGATCTTTGGGCTATTGCAACCGTATTTGAACGCGAGGTTTACGACTTCTTCGGCATAATCTTTGTAGAAAATCCGGATATGCGCCGCCTTTTCCTCAACATTGATTGGGTAGGCTATCCCTTGCGCAAGGACTATGATAATTCGCCCGACGCTAACCCCGTCACAACCGAGAGCGAGCGTCAGACTGACTTCACCGACGTTTGGCATCTCCATGACGGTAAACTTGTGAAGGAGGAGCGCCGTATATTCCAGAAGGATGACTTTGTTGTCAATATCGGCCCGCAGCATCCCGCCACTCACGGTGTACTCCGTTTCCGCACCGCAGTTGACGGCGAAACCATTAAGAAAATCGACATTTATCTCGGATATATCCACCGCGGTATCGAAAAGATATGTGAGGAGCAGACCTATGCTCAGTCATTGCTTTTCATGGACCGAATGGACTATTTCTCCGCACACCCCTATCACCACTGCCTGTGTATGGCTGTGGAGGAAGCTGCCGGCATAACGATATCTCGCCGCGCGCAAGTGATTCGGGTGCTGATGGACGAGCTTTCACGCATCGCATCTCACTGTCTGTTTATAGGAACCTATTGCATGGACCTCGGTGCTACGACGATGCTGTTCTACACGCTTCGTGTCCGTGAGCAGATTCTTGACATCATGGAGCGCACATGTGGCGCCCGCATGACATTCAACTATGAGGTGATCGGCGGAGTGATGCAGGATCTTGACAAGAATTTTGTTTCCGATGTCAAGGCTCTTCTTGAGGTACTACCTAAAAACATTGCGGAATATAACAAGATCTTTACCGGAAATGTCATTGCTCGCAACCGAATGGAAGGTGTCGGCGTCCTGTCGAAGCACGATGCTATCTCTTGGGCAGTCACCGGCCCCAACGGTCGTGGTTCAGGCTGGGCTTGCGATGTCCGCAAGGTGTTCCCTTACAGCATTTATTCCGAACTTGATTTTGAGGAAGTGGTTCGCCACGAGGGCGACGCTATGGCCCGCTTCAAGGTGCGTATGGATGAGATGACACAGAGCGCGAAAATCATCGCACAACTTATCGACAATATTCCTGAAGGCGAGATTTGTGTGAAAGTGCCTAAGGTTTTGAAACTCCCCGCAGGCCATTGGTTCAAGGCTGTCGAGGGTTGCCGCGGACTCTTCGGAGTATATCTCGAGAGTGATGGCAACACTGCGCCTTATCGCCTAAAACTTGTGGTTCCGTGTCTGCCCGCGGCAGCTGTCGTTGACCATATAACCAAAGGCGAGATGATTGCCGACCTCATCACTGTCGGTGGCTCGCTTGACTATATTGTCCCCGACATGGACCGTTAAACGCTTAATTAAAGTGCTAATCCACAGATATTATTAATATTCACGTCATGCAAGACTTATCAGTAGCAACCAACTGGATTCATTCTCTTTTCCTCGGCTATATGCCTGAGTGGCTCGCTGTCACATTGGAGTGTCTGCTCATTGGAGTGGGACTGATGCTGGTTTATGCCGTCCTCGCACTGTTTTATATATGGTTTGAGCGCAAGGTCTGCGCTGCTTTCCAATGTCGTCTCGGCCCGAATCGAGTAGGACCCTGGGGACTGCTTCAGAGTGTGGCGGATATGTTCAAGATTCTTATCAAGGAGCTTATCTCGCTAAATCATATCGATAAATTCCTATTCGCTCTGGCTCCCTATCTCGTGATAATAGCCTCGATGCTTGCGTTTGCGGTCCTCCCCTGGGGCAACGGTCTGCAAATCATTGACTTCAACGTCGGTATTTTCTTCCTTGTCGCAGTTTCATCTATCGGAGTTCTCGGTATCCTGTTGGCCGGATGGTCGTCAAACAACAAGTTTACCCTCATCGGCGCCCTGCGTTCCGGTGCGCAGATGATTTCCTACGAGCTTTCCATCGGTCTGAGTGTCATCACTATGGTGGCTTTGGCCGGTACGATGACTGTAGGTGGAATAGTTGACGCGCAGGAGCATCTTTGGTTCATCTTTCAGGGGCATATTCCTGCCATTGTAGCTTTCGTCATCTTCATGATTGCAGGAACTGCCGAAACAAACCGTGGCCCGTTTGACCTTCCGGAAGCAGAGAGCGAGCTGACAGCCGGTTACCATACGGAGTATTCCGGTATCCATTTCGGATTCTTCTATCTGGCCGAGTACCTCAATCTTTTCATCGTGTCAGGTGTGGCTGCCCTCCTTTTCTTCGGTGGATGGATGCCGCTTCATATTCCCGGACTTGATGCCTTCAACCATATTATGGACTATATTCCATCAGTCGTATGGTTTATCGGTAAAGCGATAGTGCTTTCATTCATTATAATCTGGTTCAAGTGGACATTCCCCCGTCTGCGAATCGACCAGCTCCTTTCGCTCGAATGGAAGTATCTGCTCCCAATCAATCTTGTCAACCTTGTTGTGATGGTCCTTGTGATTGTCTATGGCTTCCACTTCTGATAACCACATCACATCAGGCAACTTGTAAAATTTATCAACTGAATACAATAACCCTCCCAAACCATAAACCTAATACATCCTATGAGTGAGAAATTCGGAAAAGTGGCGCAGGTAATCGGACCTGTAGTCGACGTGATATTCGAAGGCGAGGATAATCTCATTCCTCCCATCTACACTGCGTTAAAGGTGGCACGCCCTGACGGTGCGGAGCTTATCCTTGAAGTTGAGCAACATATCGGTGAGGACACTGTCCGCTGTGTGGCTATGGAAAGTACCGACGGTCTCCGCCGCGGTGTTCCTGTTCAGAACATGGGTCACCCGATCGCTGTTCCTACCGGGGAGCAGGTCAAGGGTCGACTTCTCAATGTGATCGGTGAGGCTATTGACCGCCTTCCCGCTCTCGAGGACAAAAATAAGCGTTCCATCCATCAGCCTGCCCCTTCGTTTGAGGATCTCACTATCGGAACAGAAATTCTTTATACCGGTATTAAGGTGATCGACCTTCTCGAGCCCTATAGCAAGGGTGGTAAAATCGGTTTGTTCGGTGGTGCCGGTGTAGGAAAAACCGTGCTTATCATGGAGCTTATCAACAACATTGCCAAAGGTCACAGCGGATTCTCGGTGTTTACCGGTGTCGGCGAGCGTACACGTGAGGGTAACGACCTTCTGCGTGAAATGATTGAGAGCGGTGTTATAAAGTATGGCGACAAGTTCAAGGAGGGTATGGAGCGAGGCGAATGGAACCTTGCTGACGTCGACATGGACGAAGTGGCCAAGTCACAGGCCTCACTTGTTTTCGGCCAGATGAACGAACCCCCGGGCGCACGTCTGCGTGTAGCTCTTTCCGGACTTACGGTTGCCGAGCAGTTCCGCGATCAGGACGGCGGCGGTAAGGATATTCTTCTGTTTATCGACAACATTTTCCGTTTCACCCAGGCCGGTTCTGAGGTTTCAGCCCTTCTTGGCCGTATGCCTTCAGCTGTGGGTTATCAGCCTACACTGGCCTCTGAAATGGGTGCGCTTCAGGAGCGAATCACTTCCACAAAGAACGGTTCGATTACTTCGGTTCAGGCTATCTATGTGCCTGCCGACGACTTGACCGACCCTGCGCCTGCCACCACCTTCAGCTTCCTTGATGCCACTACGGTGCTTTCACGTAAGATTTCGGAGCTTGGCATCTATCCTGCTGTTGATCCTCTGGAGTCCACATCCCGTATCCTCGACCCGAACATCATCGGCGAGGATCACTACAACACCGCTCAGGCCGTCAAGCAGCTTCTTCAGAAATACAATGAACTTCAGGACATCATCGCCATTCTCGGTGTCGACGAACTTTCTGATGAGGACAAACTCGTCGTTTCACGCGCCCGTCGCGCACAGCGCTTCCTCTCGCAGCCGTTCCATGTTGCCGAGCAGTTCACCGGTCTGCCGGGCGTAATGGTTCCCTTGAGCGAGACTATCCGTGGCTTCCAGATGATTCTTT
>CAZKNK010000055.1:0-3368 GCA_964554195.1 uncultured Staphylococcus sp. | reverse complement strand
GAGTATCCCGAGCAGGCCTTCCTCAATGTCGGTACGATCGACGAGGCTATTGCCAAAGGAAAGAAACTTCTTGCCGAGGTCAAGTGATCAAACCCAGCCTGAAGTCATCAATTTTGTATTATCAATTAAAAATTGCATAATAATGATACTCAAAGTCATATCAGCAGAGGACGTCCTCTTTGAGGGCGAAGTTTCAGCCGTTCATCTTCCGGGTACACTTGGAGCTTTCACGGTGCTTCCGGGCCACGCTTCGCTCATCTCAACCCTGACTCCCGGCACTGTCCGTTACGATGCGAAGGATGCCGACCGTCAGTCTGTGGAAATATCGGGAGGAATTGTCGATGTTGACGACAATATAGTGTCAGTATGTATCTACTAATCCAATGCCGATGAAACCAAGATTATTTCTTACTGTCGCGCTCGCTTTTATCGCCTTGCTGCTTCCGACGGCCCTCCGGGCTGAAGATTCGGCTGACCATGGCGATGACGGCAAGTTTGACGTCAAGGAAACCATATTTGAACACCTCGGCGACGGTTACGGATGGGAGGTTCCATTCAACCACCATGTCCGCATCCCGCTTCCGGTCATTGTTTGGGCTTCTGACGGACTCCATGTTTTTTCGTCATCACGGCTTGAGCATGGCCACACCTACGTTGACGGCAACGCTGAATTCCGCATTGCCGGCAAGGACAGCGAGTATAAAGGTAAGGTTGTGGAAATTATCGATGGCAAGGAAATCAAACCTTTCGACATTTCCATCACCAAAAACGTTATGGCGCTGTTTATTTCTGTCATCGTGGTGCTTTGGCTCATACTTAAAGTTGCCCGCTGGCACAAGACCCAGGGAAACAAGGCTCCCCGCAAGATGACCGGTGCCGTCGAGTCGCTCATCATGTTTGTCTATGACGGTGTTATCAAGCCCACTCTCAAGGAAAATGCTCAGCGCTTCGCGCCATATCTTCTGACGGTATTCTTCTTTATCCTCGTGATGAACCTGTTGGGCCTTATCGTCATTTTCCCCGGCGGTGCAAACCTTACGGGCAACATCGCGGTCACTTTGGTGCTTGCCTTGATGACATTTTTCATTACCAATCTGCTCGGTACGAAGCACTACTGGAAGGAGATTTTCAATCCTGACGTTCCCTGGTGGCTCAAGTTCCCGCTGCCCATCATGCCTCTGATCGAAATCTTCGGAATGTTTACCAAACCGGCCGCCCTCACCATCCGTCTTTTCGCCAACATGATGGGAGGTCACATGATTGTGATTGTGCTGACGCTGCTAATTTTCATCTTTGCAGCAATGGGTCCTGCCGTCACAGGTGCAACCGCTGTTGTTTCGGTAATATTCTCAGTGTTCATGCTCTGCATCGACGTTCTTGTCAGCTTCATTCAGGCATACGTGTTTACCATGCTCTCCACTCTGTTCATTTCACTCGCACAGGAGAAGGGACATGAAGCTCACGAAGCCCATGAAGCCCATGCCGAATCCGCTCCCGCTGAAGCGGCACATTAATAACTTGAAAATCAAATAAATTAAATAACTTACCATTCAAATCTTAAAATCTTTAGAATTATGTTAGCAATGATTTTAGCAGCCATTGAAGGAACTCTTGGTATTGGAGTATGTATCGGTGCAGCAATCGCAGCAATCGGTGCAGGTATCGGTATCGGTAAAATCGGTGGCTCTGCCATGGAAGCAATCGCACGTCAGCCCGAATCTACAGGCGACATCCGTAGTAACATGATCGTTATCGCTGCCCTTATCGAGGGTGTTGCACTTTTCGCCGTTGTTGTCTGCCTTTTGGCAATGTTCGTATAATTTCGGATTTCCTTTAATCACGGATTATGGAACTGTTCACGCCTGATTTCGGTCTGGTATTCTGGATGTTCATCTCGTTTGCCGTCCTCTTCTTCATTCTCTGGAAGTGGGGCTGGCCGGCGATCATGAAAGGAGTGTCAGATAGAGCCGACCTCATTGACAAGGGTGTGGAGTATGCTCAAAATGCCAAGGAACAGCTTGACCATGCCCGCGAAGAGGCGGAAAAACAAATAGCGGCAGCCCGTCAGCAGCAGGCTGAAATGCTCCGTGAGGCCGATAAGATGAAGTCACAGATCATCGAGGAAGCCCGCGCCGCAGCTCAGGTTGAGGCAAAAAAGGTAATGGATGCCGCAAAACTGTCAATCGAGCAGGATCGAAAAGCTGCCCAGTCGCAGTTCCGCGACGAGGTAAGCGAGTTTGCGCTGCAAATAGCCCGTAAGGTGGTCCGTCAGGATCTCGCCGATGAGAAGGCGCAGCAGAAACTCGTCGGTTCTCTTCTCGACGAAATGGAGAAACAAAACTAACCCGACGCAATGAACGAAGGTCTTATCCCCGGCCGTTATGCCAAAGCTCTGCTTGAGCATGCTCAGGAGAGCGACTCCCAGGCCCGAATCTACGGGCTTATGCAGACTCTTGCGCGGTCGTTTGCCCTCGAGCCGTCGCTGCGAAAGGTTCTCGCCAATCCTTTTGTCGATAACGCCGACAAGATGAAGCTCCTCACCACCGCTGCCGGTGCTGATAAAGCCGACACGGTGTTTGACCGGTTTCTGAAACTTCTTGCCGACAATAACCGCATTGCTTTGACCCACGAAGTGGCATTGGCCTATATGGCTCTATACCGTAAGGTCAACAATATCTACCTCGTCAACGTCACGTCGGCGGCGCCTCTTCAGCCCGCCGAGGAAGATCGTCTCAAGGCTCTCATCCGCCGCCATCTCGGCGACGCAAAGATGGAGTATTCATCATCTGTCGACCCCGAACTTATCGGTGGTTTTGTGGTGAAGATCAACAATGAGAAACTTGACGCTTCCGTGGCAAATGATCTGAAGCAACTGCGTCAGAAACTCTTAAGCAAATAACCCCCCTCACTCTAATAAACAATGATCAATCCTTCAGAGATTTCACAAGTTTTAAAGCAACAGCTCGACAATGTCACCTCTAAAGTGTCATTCGAGGAAACCGGCATCGTCCTTGAAGTGGGCGACGGTGTTGCTCACGTCTACGGTCTCGACAATGTTTGTGCAAACGAACTTGTTGAATTCGAAAACGGCGTGAAGGGTGTGGCTCTCAACCTCGAAGAGAGCAATGTGGGTGTAATCCTTCTTAACAACGTTAATTCTGTCACCGAGAATATGACGGTGAAGCGTACCGGTGAGATCGCCTCGATTCATGTCGGCGATGGCCTTTTCGGTCGTGTCATCAATGTCCTCGGTCAGCCTGTTGACGGTCGCGGTCCTATTGACGGCGAGCTGCTGCCCATGCCGCTTGAACGCAAGGCTCCCGGTGTTATCTTCCGTCAGCCCGTGAAGCAGCCGCTCCAGACCGGTC
>CAZKNK010000054.1:0-15105 GCA_964554195.1 uncultured Staphylococcus sp. | reverse complement strand
TCACACATCTGGAGAGTTACGCCGTTATAATAAACGTCACCCTTACCGCAGAGGAAGTCGGTGCGACCGCGGAGCAGACCACCTTCAAAGTAGTAGCGTGCATTGTTGTTATTTGAAACGTAGGTGTCCTGATAAGCCCAGAGACATACGTCTTTCATGATTGTCTTGTCAGACTTGTCGTTAACCACAATATCACGGCCTTTATTGTCGCCCATCGAACTCTTCATGGTGAGGTTCTGGAAGTAAGTGTTGACGGCATCCTTGTTAATGCTGAGAACGTCACCGTTGCCGATACCTTCAAGAAGCGAACCGTTTGAGGGGAGAGTGTTGGTAATCACTACACCGTCACGGCTCTCACCGATAAACGAAACGTTGGGAGTGTTGAGATAGGTGGTGGGGTCGGGGTATGACTTACCGTCGCTGCCGGTCTTGGTTGCTGTAGTGCTTGCGGGCAATTTATATGTGCCGTTTTTGATAAATACGCGGTAACGTGTGGTCTTGTCGGCGCGATCCGCAGCTGCGGCTATAGCTTCTTCAAGTTTACCGTCGTCAGGTACTACGAAGTCATAGAGTGCCTTGTCAACTGACGGACGGGTCTTGGTGGTGAAGTTGATTGTGATAGCTTCGGTGAGATAGTTATCAGTGAGGTCAGATACGGTGTTGGCTGCAAGAGTGAACTTGTAGGGTGTGCCGTAGCTGAGATTCTTGTAGTTGAACAGAATGGTCTTTCCGGTGACACTGGGTTCAAGAGCGGTTTCGCCGAGTGTGGCGGTGGTGCCTTCCTTGATTTTCACTTTTTCATCGAATGTGAGGACGATCTTGCCGTTGATTGAGGCGTTGTCATTACCTTCTTCGGGAACAAATGATACGAGAACGGGAGCAACGCCGTCGTTGATGAGGGCTTTGTTACCGATGATGTATGTTGCTCCGAGAGCAATACCGTCGTTATCCGTTGTCGTTCCGTCAATGCTTGAGGTTTTGTCGGCGATAAAACGGATATAGAGGCTTTCCTGATTGTTGGCTGCTGCGGGAAGTGAGAATGTGGCATCGGTCCAGTTTTTGCGGCCTTCGATATTGATTGCTCCAACTTTGTTCCATGTCTCGCCGTCGAGGGAGTATTCTACATTGTAACGTGTATAGGCATTGTAGTTGAGAAGCATCGCGGTGATGATCTTGATGTCAGTAAATGCCGAGGCGTTCACTTTTGTCTGCCAGTAATATTCACCGAGTCCGGTGGTGCGCCAGTTGACGGCGGCGGGGCGACCTTCGTAGCCTGAAGCAGCTTCCTCACTCTTGTCAAGCCAACCTGAAGTTTCACCGGCAGCATTGCGAAGCACGAGTGATGCGTTGTCGTTCTCATCAGAGTAGAAGTCGGCGGGACGACCTGTGCCATGAAGATAGAAGTCCCATCCGGCGATATAATCTATTGCAGAGAAGTAGCCCACAAATTCCTTGTCCTCATCCATCTTGAAGCTGATTTCACTTGATGACTGACCGTCGCTCCAGTTGGTGAAGGTCATGATGGGATTGCTGATAGCCTGAAGCACCACGTTTGTGCCGCCCTCATACATTTTCTTGCCATCTACAAGTGTGGGTGCCGGAGTGGGCTGAATCTGATAGATGTTAGCACCTCCGTCAACGCTATAGGAGAGTTCGTATGTGGGAACTGCCTCAAAGTTAGCGGTGTATTCAACATTTTCGTTGATTGAGGCAGCGAAATTGTTAAATTTGCTGACTTCCTTGCCGGAGGCGTCGGTCCAGTTGACGAATTTGTAGCCGAAGTTGTTCAATGCCGAGTATGCAACCACGGTGCCTTCTTCATAGGAATCAAGAGCAGGTGAGATGGATACTTGACCTCCTTCGGCAGGTGAGGCCTTTACGGAAGCGGTGTATTTGGGTACGTCAACCACGGTTCCGTCAAGAATTCCTTCGATGATGATGTTGCTGAAACCACCCTGCTTGGCGTTGCCGACTCCGATTGTAGCAGAGAGGGTGAAGCCGTTCTGACTCATGAGCTGAGTCTGCTGCTCGGGAGTCAGGGTGATGTCAAAGCGGTCAGTGGCTGAAGAGAATTTATCAGCATCTTTACCGTTGCGCCATGCGGTGAATGTGCCGAGGTCAACAGAAATGCCTGAACCTGAACGGGCGGTGACTTTAACAGCTTTTTCAGCATCAGTACCGAAGCGGACAATGTAGCCGAACACACGGGTGGGCTTGAAAGTAAGGCCTCGTGAGGGCTTGACAGTCCATTCCACGACATCACTGGCGCCGTTTTTAGGCTGAATCTTTACGTAAACCACTCCTTCTGATGCGCAAGGAATGGATTTAGCGGCTTCCGTGCCTACTACATCGGCATTGGGAAGTTCGACAGAGACAACAGAGAAGCCATTGTCAGGTGTAGCTGTGTAGTCGGCATAGTCAGTGGCGCTGTTGAATGGCCAGGTGACGGTTGCCGGCTCGTTGTTGAATGTCTGTGCCTGGGCCGGTAGAAGCCATGCGAGGCAGGCAATCAGACATAAGAATTTAAAAATTCCGGTTTTCATGTGTGATTGGTTTTATTGGTAGTTAATTGATTGTTATTTAGCGGGATTGGTGACCTTCGTGCCATTGATGGTCACATTTTCGAATTTCACTGCGGGATATTCACATGTGAAATCCGGATTCTGAGCGCGGACGTTGATGTCACGTAGAGTGATGTCGCTGACTTTGTCGGACGGATTACCGGCAATGATGCCGAGACTGCGGCAGTCAACGTCAACATTTTGAATCAGGATGTTTCTCACGATACCCGCCGGACGCTCATCGCTTCCTTCGAGTGTGAAGAACTGCTTCCAGGGTTTCATGTCAATAACCGAGCCACATTCACCTTTGATGTTTTCAATAGTGATGTTTTCGTAGGTCTGCCATGTGTCGGGGCGCATCTTCATGCGGAGAAGCGCGCAGTGGGTGTTGAGATTGCAGTTTCTGACCGTAATGTTTTTTGCATGAATGCACTCGCTGCCGAGAGTGAGGATTCCGTGGCAGTTAGGGCCAAACGTGCAGTCCTCTACAAGCACATTTTCCACCGCACCGCTTTCGTAGGAGCGGTTTGAGTAAACCCCTTTGCCCCCTTTAATGGTGACACCGTCATCGTTGACGTCAAGATAGCAACCGCGAACCGTAATGTTGCGGCATACATCGAAGTCAAGTGCGTCGCTGCTCGGTGCTTTTACAGGGCGGGTCGGAGCCTGAAAGCGACAGTTTTCTATAAGAATGTTTTCACTCTGATAAATGTGCATGGTCCAGAAAGCGGAGTTGCAGAATTTAACACCTGATATTTTCAGGTTGTCACAGCCCCACAGGAATACGAGTCGTGGACGCGAAACCTCGAGGTTGGTGCAGACGCGACCCTCTTTCTGAGCCTGATCGCGGCGCTCCCAGAATGCGTCCCAAAATTTGCGGGCGGCCCCATCAACGGTTCCGTTACCTGAAATTTCAAAATTGTCAACAAAGTAGGCGTTGATTACGGCGGCATAGTAGTAGATGCTCCGGCCCTCCATTCGTGATGGAATATAGGGATAGTTGGCTATGTCGTCCGACCCTTTTATCACCCCGCCGTCCTCAAAGTGCAGTCGTGTTCCCGGTTTGAAAAACAGTGCGCCGGTGAGGAATGTGCCTCGCGGGATGACAACGATGCCTCCACCGTCAGCTTCCGCTTTGTCGATAACTGCCTGAATGACTGCCGTCTGAACGACGGTGCTGTCATTGATCGCTCCAAAGTCGGTGATCACATATTTCTTGTCCGGACGGACTGTCTCGGTTTTGTTGTCAATGAAACCGATGCCTTCGGCTTCAGCTGCATCCGGATCTATGGGAGTTTCACTTGCGGCATAGACTGGAATTGATGCCGATGCAGCAAGACATAAGGAGATAAGCAGGTTTCTTAATGTTTTTTTCATGATGATAGTGATTGCAGTCTATGACTTAAGGTTGGCAATGAAATATTATCAGTACGTATAATTATAGTCTGTCACGATAAACTCGCGCAGTGTCGGGACTGCCTCAGACATGGCTCTGGCGGCGATTCCTGCCACTATTGTGGCTCCCTTGATGTTGAGGTGAGTATTATCAACTTTTCCTTTGGGACAGAATGGGTATTTACCTTCCGGAATCCACATGAACAACTCGCGTGAAGGCTCTTTGCCCAGACCCTGTACGAGATTGTGGGTAAGGGTGTTCATTTCCACAAACGGCACGGCCAATTCACGTGCCACTCGGCGCGGAGCGTCAAGATAAGCCTTGTGGGTATCGACGAGCAGGTTTCCCTCCGGAGTGTGCTTGACATTTTCAAAACCTACGGGCGGATTGTCATCACGGTCAACGTGTGCTGCTGCGGTATCAACCGGGAAGTTCCTTCGCACGATAGAGTTCATCAGAATAGGTTGCGCGCCTTTTGAGCGGGCTTCGTTGACAAATTTGCGCAGATTGTCATCAAAAGTCCCACCCGGAACGGTGTATTTCTTCGGTTTTCCGGCTTTTTCGTCATTGTGACCGAACTGAATCACCACATAGTCGCCCGGACGAATGAGATTCATCACCTTGTCCCACCGGCCCTCGTCGATAAAACTCTTGGTTGACGATCCGTTGACCGCATGATTGTCAACTTTCACAGCTCCACGAAGCATCAGAGGCAACATCTGGCCCCAACCGCGCTCCTGATTCTCATTTTCAAGAGGCTTGTTGGCCATTGTAGAGTCACCGATCATAAAGATTGTCACAGTGTCGGCCGGCTCAGCGGCAGCCACGCTCATAAACGTTGCTACCGAAAGCAGGAGAGTGGAAAAAAATCTCATTTTATATGCTATTAATTAGTCATGGTATAATTCAATATGCAAATTTACTGATTAATTTTGTGGAATCATCCATTTTTAATATTTTTTTTGAAAATTAGATTCGAAATTGGTGCTAATTTTGTAATATAGTCCTATTTAAATTATTGTTTGTTCGTCAATCTTGTTGAGCGGGATGCTATTTTTATATTTCGACACCTGGAGAATTGGAGGTAATTGTATTGGTTTGAAAATATAGGAAAATGTGAAAAATGAAATTTTTAACCACATTTATAAATTAAAATTGAATAAAATGCGGTAAATTTTCGTAACTTTGCTGCGATAATCCATTATTTTCACCTGAAACAATACCAATGAAAAAAATACTTGTGTCATTTGTGGCTGCGGTCGGTTCGCTTGTTTCGTTCGGGCAGGTTGCACCTTATCTTGACCCCGCTTTAAGTGGCGAGCAACGTGTCGACAATCTGATTTCGCAGCTCACTCTTGAGGAAAAGGTCTCACTGATGATGGATCAGTCACCGGCCATAGAAAGGCTTGGAATACCTCAATACAACTGGTGGAACGAGGCTCTCCACGGCGTTGGTCGTGCCGGACTGGCCACTGTTCTCCCGCAGTCAATAGGCATGGCGGCTACATTTGATGATGATGCAATGTTTGAGGCTTTCACTATGGTGAGCGACGAAGCCCGAGCTAAATTCAACGATTTCCGTCGCAAAAATGATCTAAAACGCTATCACTGTCTGACATTCTGGACACCTAACGTCAACATATTTCGCGATCCTCGTTGGGGACGTGGTCAGGAAACCTATGGCGAGGATCCCTTCCTTACTACCCGAATGGGTGTAGCTGTGGTCAACGGATTGCAGGGAAGTGACTCTGTCATGATGAAAACCATTGCCGGCGCAAAGCATTTTGCCGTTCACAGCGGGCCGGAGTGGAATCGCCATTCATTTGACGCCCGTGACATTGACCCCCGCGATTTGCGCGAAACATACCTCCCGGCATTCCGCGCGCTGGTTGATGCCAATGTCGGTCAGGTGATGTGTGCCTATAACCGCTACGAAGGTGAGCCGTGCTGCTCGAGCAAGAAACTTCTCCAGAATATTCTCCGAAATGAATGGGGATATGACAAGATAATCGTTTCAGACTGTTGGGCTATACGCGATTTTATCACTGACTGGGGCCACAACACCCATCCGTCAGGTGCGCATGCGAGCGCTGATGCGGTCATATCCGGAACAGATCTGGAGTGCGGTCCGGTCTATAAGAATCTTGTCCAGGCAGTGGCTGACAGTCTGATTACTGAGGAGCAGATAGATGCGAGTCTGCGCAAGCTTCTGCTCGCCCGTTACTCTCTCGGCGAACTTTTTCCCGATCAGACCACTCCCTGGGATTCAATCCCTCTTGATGTGGTCGACTCGGAGAATCATCGCCGTATCGCCCTTGATATGGCCCGTAAATCAATGACTCTGTTAAAAAACAACGGTGTTCTCCCTCTTCCGAAAAACGGACTCAAAGTGCTTGTTGTAGGCCCTAATGCGGTGGATTCCGTGGCTATGTGGGGCAATTACAACGGTTTTCCGTCACACACGGTCACAGTCCTTGAAGGTGTTCAGGCCATGACGCCTGATGTAAGCTATCTTCGCGGCTGCGATCATGTGGTAAGTTCAGATCTCGTTTCGGCATTCAATCTCTTTGATGGTGGAATGAAAGCAAAATATTGGAATTCACTTACTCCCGGTGGCAAGGTTGCCGCTGAGACCATTAGTACCACACCGCTGAATCTCACCACCGGCGGAGCAACTGTTTTTGCCCCCGGAGTTGAGTTGACTGATTTCAGCGCTATGTATTCGGGGCGGTTTGTGCCTGATACGGATGCCGACTATATTATAGAAATTGAAACCGACAACGGCTCACTGAAGCTCACCGTCGACGGCAAGGTTGTTGCTTCACGCGAGGCCGGAGCCAGAAACGGCAACAAGGTTTCATATATGTTTGAGGGCCACAAGGGGCAGCCCGTTGACGTTGCCCTCGAATATGTCCACGGCAGCGGCATCGCCGAAATGAAATTCGATATAATGACACGTAATGTGGAGCCGGTTGACTTTACGGACGCCGATGTAGTTATTTTTGCCGGAGGTATTTCCCCGAAACTCGAAGGCGAAGAAATGAAAGTCAGTGTTCCGGGTTTCCGTGGCGGTGACCGCGAGACCATAGAACTTCCCGCCGTACAGCGCCGACTCATCCGTCAACTCAAGGAGCAGGGCAAAAAGGTGATTCTTGTCAACTTCTCCGGTTCGGCCGTGGCCCTGGAGCCTGAGGATGAAATATGCGACGCAATTCTTCAGGCATGGTATCCCGGACAGTCGGCCGGTCAGGCTGTGGCTGAAGTGCTGTTTGGCGATTACAACCCCGCAGGACGTCTACCCGTTACCTTCTATCGTAATGATTCGCAGCTCCCTGACTTTCAGGATTACAATATGGCTGACCGCACATATCGCTACTTCAAGGGTTCGCCGCTCTATCCTTTCGGCTACGGTTTGAGTTACACTACATTCGCTTATGACGGATCTATTGATCAGTCCTCGGTTAAAACCGGTTCACCCGTTAATCTGACTGTCACACTCACCAACACCGGTGAGCGCGACGGCGATGAGGTGGTCCAGATATATGTTGCTAAAGCCGACGATGCTGCCGGCCCCGTTAAATCCCTCCGGTCGTTCCGTCGCGTCCCGATGAAAGCCGGTGAAACCAAAAAACTTGATTTCACCCTCGACTCCGAATCATTCATGACATTCGACCCTGAATCCGGGTTTATGAAAACCACCCCCGGCCATTATACAATATATTATGGTGGTTCATCTGATAATCTGAAATCCATTCCTTTTGAAATAACTGAATAACCAATAATTTACCTATCTTTTTGCAATGAAGAAAACCTTATTATCTGTATTCCTCCTCGGTGCTACCGTGGCCGGATTCGCCCAGCAGGCTGAAAAGCTCGACCGCGGCGTCGTTGCCATGAAAACCGAGAGCGGCGTGTTCCTGTCATGGCGCGCCTTAGGTGAGGATGCTTTCGGAACCGGTTTTGACATCTATCGTGACGGTGTCAAGATCACTTCCGAGCCAATCAAATCAGTGACTAATTATGTTGATGCCAATGGCACTGCCACTTCCAAGTATGTGGTCAAGGCTGTGGTCGATGGCACTGTCAAGGAAGAATCAAAAGAGACCGCCGTGTGGGGCGATCAGTTCCTGCGCCTGCATCTTGACCGTCCGGCTTCGGGCGTTTCAGCTCCCGGTGGCAAGGAACAGATGAGTAGCGGTAACTATACTTATACCTACACTCCCAATGACTGCTCTGTTGGTGACGTTGACGGTGACGGCGAATATGAAATTTTCGTGAAGTGGGACCCCTCCAACTCCGCTGATAACTCACACCGCCGCCATACCGGTAATGTTTACATCGACTGCTACAAGCTCGACGGAACCAAACTCTGGCGTATAGATTTGGGCCGCAACATACGTGCCGGCGCTCATTACACTCAGTTTATGGTTTATGACCTTGACGGTGACGGCAAGGCAGAACTTGCATGTAAGACCGCTCCCGGAACCATCGACGGACAGGGTAAGGCGGTACTTATGGGTAACGACAAAGTTACTGACGACTACCGCACCCAAAGCGGTGACAATACCGGAACCATTCGTACAGGTTCGGAATATCTGACCGTTTTCAATGGTCTCACCGGTGCCGAAATCACATCGGTTGCATACGACCCTGCCCGTGATGCTTACAGCTGGGGTGACTCTTATGGCAACCGTTCGGAGCGCTATCTCGCTTGCGTGGCATATCTCGACGGACAGAAGCCCAGTCTCGTGATGTGTCGCGGTTATTACACAATGTCATGTCTTGTTGCATGGGACTTTGACGGTCAGAAACTCACCAAACGTTGGGGTCACTACTCAGACCAGAAGGGCAAGGGCGCTTACGGCGAAGGCGCTCACTCACTCACAGTGGGTGACGTTGACGGCGACGGTTGCGACGAAATCGTCTACGGTTCAGCATGTATCGACCATGACGGCTCGCTCCTTTACCGCACCGGCTTCGGTCACGGCGACGCTCTTCATCTTGGTGATTTTGATCCTGACCGTGATGGCCTTGAGGTGTTTATGGTACACGAAGAAAAGGGTTCGGCCTACAAATATGACGCAGAATTCCGCGACGCCAAGACCGGTAAGGTGATTTGGGGAGAACTCCAGTCAGGCAACGACATCGGTCGTGGTCTCGTAGGTGACCTCAGCGACAACTGGCGCGGCTATGAAGTGTGGCCCGGTTCACGTTATGTGAACGGTGAGCGTCACAATGCCACATTTGACTGCCAGGGTAATATTGCCTGTGACAATAAAGTTCCTTCATCATGCTTCCGTCTTTACTGGGACGGTGACCTGAACGACGAACTTTTCGACGGAAAATATGACTCTTCAGCTAATAAATCCTATCCTATCATCGAGAAGCGCTCAGGCAATCTCAACAGCGCCACCACTCTGATGGCTTTCAATAAGTGGAATGCACAGTCGTGTAACACCACAAAAGCCACTCCCTGTCTTTCAGCCGACATTATCGGTGACTGGCGTGAGGAAGTGATTCTCTGGGACGGTGAAAACAGCACCGACCTGCTCATCTTCTCCACAATCATCCCCTCACCCTACAAGGTCAACTGTCTGATGCAGGATCATAACTACCGTATGGCTATCGCATGGCAGAATGTGGCTTACAACCAGCCCCCTCATCTCGGCTATTATCTCAATGACGCAGGTGCCACCAACGCTATTGTCCGCGTAATGGAAGGTAACCTTGTTCAGGCTGTTGAAGCCGGATTTGACATCGAGCCTATCAGCGGAGTATGGAAAAATGCCGAAACAGTTAAGGCTACCGGTCTCCCCGCCGGCATTACTATTGATGTTGACAATGCTGCCAAGACATTCGTGATTTCAGGTTCTACCGAGGAAGTCGGCACATTTGAGTTTACACTTGAAACCGTAGGCGGTGAATCTGTTGCCACCCTTAACGGCACACTCTCAGTTCTTGCATCTGTTAAGCTTGATGAGGTGCTTTACATACCTTTTGAAACTGTTACAGAAACCGCTACCCCCAATGTCGGACATGATGATGCTAAGGTTGTGTTCTCCGCATCTTACGGCGCACCCGTAGTGATTGAAGGTGTCAAGGGCAACGCTCTCGACTTTACCAAATTCGGCCAGCGTGTTGAAGTGAAGGCTTATGACGCACTTCAGCTTGGTGCCGATGACTTCACCATCGACTTCTGGTTCAAGTCAGCCGGCGGTTCAGGCGTAGATTACTATCTCTTCCATAAGGGTAGTATCTCTAATGACGGAAGCACTACAACCGGTAACTGGGTTGGCCTTGAATATAAGAATGGTCTCCTGAAGTTTGCTATTGACGATGATGCTGTCAAGACTGAGGCTTCTGCTTCAGGCGAAGCTTACTTTGACGGAAACTGGCACTATGCTGCCTGTGTTCGTGAAGCTCTTACAAAGACTATCCGTGTCTACGTAGACGGTGTATGTATCGCAGAGACAACTGACGGTACCGGAGCCATCAACGACAACATGGAGGATTTTGTTATCGCTAACGTAAACGTCAACTATGATTGCCGCTACAATGGCGCTATCGACGAATTCCGCGTAAGCAAGGGCGCACTTCCCGCTGCACGTATCCTTGAGAACTACAATGCCCTCAAGGGTGAGGCCGGTATTGAGGATGTGGTAGCCGATGCTGCTGAGGGTCCTGCTCGTCTGACTCTTTATGATGCAGTGACCGGACGTGTTGTTGCAACCGGTATCGGCGATGTTGAAAATGTCACTCGCGCCGTTGAGCCTGGTGTATACGTAATCCTCAAGGACTACGGCACCTACCGCGAAACCGGCAAGATTGTCAAGAACTGATCACTCGTCCAACTGAATAAACCAAGCCTCCGGAGCGCCAATGTGCTTCGGAGGCTTTTTTCGTAGACATCATAAATTTGTCATATAAAACGCCCGCTGTCATTTTGTATTTTTGACAGCGGACGCTATGCTTTAAAAATCTTTTCGGTCAGTGATTATTCGGCGAGTTTGAGAGTGTAGTTCATACCGGGAGTAGTGGACACTTCAAGCTCGGCGTTGGTAAGAGTGATGGCATTGTCGGAGTCAACAAGGAAATACATAGGAGCATCCGAAGAACCCGAAGCATCCTTTACGAGTTTGAGATAAGTCTTGTCGCCCTGCTTTTCAACTTTGAAGTCACCTTCGCTCTTTAAACTCTTGAGGTCAGAGTAGCCGGTAGCGCTGATGGTGTCAGCCTTGATGTATGTCTCAAGAAGGGTGTAGTCACCTTCGTTGCCATCCTTGTCATAATCAAGATGGAGGGTATATCGAACACCGTCGGCATCAGCGGCAGGAAGTACGCCTGTGTAGACCATCTCTTTGGCTTTATCGTCTTTGGTACATGCCTTGTCATCGCATGATTTGTTGCCTGAGCAAGCTGATAATGATAATACGGCAGCTGCTGCGGCAGCTAAGATCATTGAATTTTTCATTTTTTTATCGTTTTTAGTGAGTTTAATTTTTTGCACTTTTAGCATATAACAGCTGATGGTGTCGAAAAGTTTGTGAGGCATGAAATTTTCCGATGTCAGTATTCTACGGGATTTCATGTTTTTGCGTATCTTTGCAACGATTATTGCCAATATGAAAAAGTCAATTCAGTTAAGCAATCAGGTGCTTTGTTACACCGACAGCGGTGATGGTGACAAGGTGATTGTCCTCATGCACGGTTGGGGATGCAGCAGCGTCACACTTGCTTCAATCGAAAAGGTGGCTCTCTCGGCCGGTTATAGGGTAATAAATGTGGATTTTCCCGGTTTTGGTGATTCTCCGGAACCTGACGCGGTGTGGGGTGTGGAGGACTATACGTCGATGATGGAGGAATTTCTTCAGCGTATTTCCGTAAATCGACCCGTCATGCTCGGACACTCGTTTGGCGGCAGGGTTGGTATTCTATATTCGAGCCGTAATCCCGTTGATAAGCTGATACTTGTTGATGCTGCCGGGGTGAAGCCCCGCCGCTCGTTGCGGTATTACAGCAAGGTGTGGAGTTTCAAGCTTGGCAAGTTTGCAATGAATCTTTTTCTTGGTAAGGAGGCTGCTGCCCGCCGCATAGAGGCGATGAGGGCTTCCCGCGGGTCGAGTGACTATGCATCGGCCTCGCCTAAGATGAGGCAGATTCTTTCAAAAGTAGTCAATGAGGACCTGTGTCATGTGATGCCTGACATTAAGGTCCCCACACTGCTGATCTGGGGGACCGCTGACACCGCCACTCCTCTCCGTGATGCAAAGAAGATGGAGAAACTCATTCCTGGAGCCGGACTGGTGGAGTTTGCCGGATGCGGTCACTATAGTTTTCTCGATAACCCCGGATTGTTCGCCCGGGTATTGGTTAGTTTTTTAAATTCTTGATAATATGATAGCACTTTACATAGCAGCAACGCTCTTTGCACTCGTCAACGTCGGGGCTGAGTTTAGCCGTGACGTGATGATGATGCAGCAGAACTCCTACCGGATTGACCGTTACCGCCGTTGGCTTGATCAGTCGGGTGACACCACATCTATCATGCGTCTTGTATCGCTTGTGATAATTTTCCTTACGGCGGCATTTGTGAAAATCGAAGTGGTTTGGATGTCGCTCATCGCGGTCGATTCCCTGATTAACTCTGTCATTCTGTTGCGGCGCAAGTATAAGAAACCGCTTGTCTACACCGCTCGCGTTAAGCGAATCCTTACGGTGATGTGGATTCTTACTCTGCTGGCAATGTCGCTCTCGCTTCTGACAGGGGCTGACTGGTATATCATAATCCCTGCACTGATTTTAGCAGTTTATGTTGCATCCCACAAGTTTACCACGGCTGCCGTCTGGTTGCTGAAACCGGTGGAGAAGTCGATCAACAACCGCTATTATCGCGATGCGGAGCAAATTCTTCGCTCAATGCCTGATCTCAAGGTTATTGGCATCACCGGTAGCTACGGCAAGACCAGCACCAAGCACTATCTCTATCGGATTCTTCAGGAGAAATTTGACGTTTTGATGACTCCCGGTAGCTTCAACACCACAATGGGTGTGATCCGCACCATCCGCGAATATATGAAACCTTACAATCAGATTTTCATCTGTGAGATGGGTGCCAAGCAGCCGGGTGACATTAAGGAGATCTGTGACCTTGTTCACCCGCAGATTGGAATCATCACTGCTGTTGGTGAACAGCACTTGGAGTCGTTCAAGTCAATAGAAAATGTCCAGCGGACCAAGTTTGAACTCGTGGATTCCCTTCCCGCCGACGGACTCGCTGTGGTTAATGATGACTTCGAATGGGTTGCAAACCGACCGGTTGATAATGTGGAGGTGGTGCGCTACGCTTGTGAGAACACCGCATGTGCAGCTTACAAGGCAAAGGACATAACTTATTCGGCAGCCGGAACAGAGTTTGTTCTCTCATGTCCCGACGGTTCGGAACATCGTTTCACCACCCGCCTGGTCGGAGCCTGCAATGTGTCAAATCTGATGGCGGCAATCATTGTGGCGATTCGTCTTGGAGTGGAAATTGACAAGATCCGCTATGCGGTGGAGCAAATTGAGCAGGTGGAACACCGGCTCAACATGAAACACACTCCCGGAGGAGTTACAATTATTGACGATGCTTTCAACTCCAATCCCACCGGATCGGCAATGGCTCTTGATGTGCTTGCCTCCATGAAGGGCGGAAAGCGAATCGTTGTGACCCCGGGCATGATCGAACTTGGTGAACGTCAGGAGCAGCTTAACCGCGAATTCGGTAAGAAAATAGCCTCTACGGCTGATATTGCCATTGTGGTGGGCCTGTATAACCGTGAAGCTATTGTTTCGGGAATCGAGTCGGTCAGCGGTCACTCCATAAAGGTCATCACGGTTGACACGTTTAATGAAGCGCGTACCCGTTTGGCTTCCATACTTGCCGGAGGTGATACCGTGCTGTATGAAAATGACCTCCCCGACACATTCAAGTGACCTGTCGCGCACGCTGTGTATGTGCGCCCCGAACTTTTTAACATTTTATATAATGTTAAAAACGCTTTATTAAATTGATTTTTATTAATTTTGCCCTCTCAAATACAAACAGAAAAAGATTATAACCCAATATGGCAACTCAGGACGAAGTATTCAAGAAGATAGTCAGCCACGCCAAAGAGTATGGCTTTGTTTTTCAGTCGAGTGAAATCTACGACGGACTATCAGCAGTCTATGACTACGGTCAGAACGGTGTGGAACTCAAAAACAACATCAAGCGCTACTGGTGGGATGCCATGACTCTGCTCCACGAGAATATTGTCGGCATTGACTCGGCCATATTCATGCACCCGACCATTTGGAAGGCTTCAGGCCACGTGGATGCGTTTAACGATCCTCTGATTGATAACCGTGACAGCAAGAAGCGCTATCGTGCTGATGTGCTGATTGAGGATCATCTTGCCAAATTTGACGAGAAAATCGCTAAGGAGGTAGCAAAGGCTCGCAAGCGTTTCGGCGACAGCTTTGACGAAGCGATGTTTGTTTCCACCAATCCCCGCGTGATGGAGATTGCTGCCAAGCGTGACGCGCTCCATGAGCGTTTTGCCAAAGCACTTAACGATAATAATCTTGAAGAGCTGCGTCAGATTATTCTCGACGAAGAAATTGTATGCCCCATATCAGGAACAAAGAACTGGACTGAAGTACGCCAGTTTAACCTTATGTTCAAAACCGAGATGGGTTCGACTGCCGACGGTGCTATGACAGTTTATCTCCGTCCTGAAACTGCTCAGGGTATATTTGTCAACTATCTGAATGTGCAGAAAACCGGACGTATGCGTATTCCGTTCGGAATCGCACAGATCGGTAAGGCTTTCCGCAACGAGATTGTGGCGCGCCAGTTTATTTTCCGTATGCGCGAGTTTGAGCAGATGGAGATGCAGTTCTTTGTGCGCCCCGGTCAGGAACTTGAGTATTTCAAAAAGTGGAAAGAAACCCGTCTGCGCTGGCACAAGGCTCTCGGCCTCGGCGACGAGAAGTATCGTTTCCATGATCATGACAAGCTCGCCCATTATGCCAACGCCGCTACCGACATTGAATTTGAAATGCCTTTCGGGTTCAAAGAAGTTGAGGGTATTCACTCCCGCACCAATTTTGACCTTTCACAGCATGAGA
>CAZKNK010000053.1:0-15153 GCA_964554195.1 uncultured Staphylococcus sp. | reverse complement strand
AGGAAACAGTCGGAGCAGTGAACCGCAAACTGTTTCCTGACCGCTACCGCGAGTGGAAGGACACGGTATGGCAGTCAATCCTCTCAATGGGAACCCCGTGGAGCTACAATCAGACCTTTGTCGGCAGCTACAAGGCTCCGTTCTCCAAAATACCCGCCCTTGACTGGCTCAACGGTTCGGTGAGCTACAACGCTACCTACCGCTGGGACCGCGGCGCTGAGGTTGACGGCGTGTCGATGGGTAACTCGATAGCGAGTCAGGCCACATGGAATGCCGACGGCCGCATCAACTTCGAGACTCTCTACAACAAATGGAGCTTCACCAAAGAGGTAAACAAGCGCTTCGCATCGCGGCGCGGAGGCAAGCAGGCGCCCAAGAAGCCGAAGAAATTCGAGCGGTCGTTTGCCCTGCTTCCTGACACAGTCCTGACCATCAAGCACAATCTCCGTACCCGCAAGGTCACCGTCAAGGCCACCACGAAGGACAACAAACCGTTTACGGTCAAAACCGAAGTTGTGGACCCCAACACAATCAACGTGTTGACCCGAGGCGATCAGATGCTCAAATTCACCATTGAGGAAAACCTCAAGGATGAGCGCTCGGTATGGCGCGAGATAGGCGAATATGCCGCCCGGCTCGTGATGAGTCCGCGCACGGCATCCGTGAGGTTCCGCAACACCCGATCGCTCGCCCTGCCCCTCTTCCGGCCCAACATAGGCAACATCTTCGGCCAGAGCAACAGCTACGGACCTATGTCGCCCGGTCTTGACTTCGCATTCGGATTCGTTGACGAGAGCTATGTAGACAAGGCCCTGCAACGCGGATGGCTGTTGACCGACGACGGCCAGACCAGTCCTGCCGTATGGTCAAACGCAAACGAACTCAACATCGAACTTAACCTTGAACCGATCAAGGGACTCAAAATACTCCTGACCACCAACCGCACCGACAACCGCAACCGGTCAATGCAATTTATGTATGACAATATGCCTACGTCGCTGTCAGGCTCCTACACAAAGACCCACCTTGCCATAGCCACCGCCCTGCGCAGTTCAAGTGCCGGTGACGGTTATAATTCCGAAGCCTTCAACCGCTTCCTTGAATATATCCCGCAGATTTCGCAGCGCATCGAAGCCCAGTATCATGGCCTCAACTACCCCACGGGCGGATTCATGAACGGCAACGTCAATGCCGGCAATCCGTTTAACCCCGAGGTGGGAACAGTGAGTCCGACAAGTTCCGACGTACTGATTCCGGCCTTCATAGCCGCATATTCAGGCACCTCGCCGTCAAAACAGTATCTGACACCCTTCCCCTCCTTTGCTCAGGCACTCCCCAACTGGCGAGTGACATACGACGGACTCATCCAGCTCGGCAACCTGTCAAACATCTTCAAGAGTTTCACCCTCACCCACGCCTATCAGTGTACCTACTCCGTAGGGTCATATTCGTCATATCTCAACTGGATCAGCGCATCGGGTGAGAACATAGGCTTCACGCTCGATGAAATCACCGGCAACCCCATACCGTCGTCGCCCTACAACATCTCATCCGTAGCCATCACCGAGAAATTCGCCCCCCTTATCGGAGCGAGCATCACACTGAAAAACGAGATGACATTCTCGGCTGAATATCGTGACAGCCGCACACTGACACTCAACACATCGGCAGGTCAGGTGGTGGAAGCCACCACACGCGGCCTGACCTTCGGCGCCG
Organism: uncultured Staphylococcus sp.; assembly: GCA_964554195.1. Lineage (GTDB taxonomy): Bacteria > Bacteroidota > Bacteroidia > Bacteroidales > Muribaculaceae > Duncaniella. The sequence goes on along the minus strand of CAZKNK010000053.1, from coordinate 13,437 downwards.
GCTACAAGATAGTGGGATTCAACACATTCCTCAAGATGCGCGGCTCAGGTGTCGGAGTGAGCAATGACCTGACCATCAACGCCGACTTCTCACTTCAGAACACCCAGGCCCTCATCCGCCGAATCGAGTCGAATTACACCCAGCCCACCTCAGGCACACGGACAATGAACCTCAACGTCGCGGCCAACTATGTGATGTCGCGCCGCATCACACTGGGAATGTTCTTTGACCATCAGGTCAACACCCCGATAGTGTCCTCGTCGGCCTATCCAACCACCAACACATCATTCGGCTTCACGATGAATCTGTCACTTGCACGTTAACCCATCACCTCACCCACTTCCAGTCAAATAATGATCATACCTGAATCATATACGTCAAAACTTCCGACAGAAGCGCAAGAACTGTTTACACGTTATGCGCAATATATGTATGACAACGTGGAATTTCTGCGACCGTCAAGTTCCATCCATTCCACATCACACTGCGAGCGAGTGCTTTTTCACTCGCTCAGGCTTGGCAGCATGATATTCGGGCCGACCGACACCGACGCGCTGACCGCATTGGCCCATGCGTCGATTTTTCATGATTCGCGGCGTGTGGATGATTTTCTCGACACCGGCCACGGCGCCCGTGCAGCCGTCTATTACACCAACTTTTGTGACCATCACCCCGAACTGCAATTTCATCCCGAGGCAGCCACGGTGATGCGCTATCATGATCTCCCTGACGAGAAAGGTATTGAGTCAATCCACCGTCAGTTTGGCAGCGAAGCGCCGCGTGTGGAGAAACTCTATGCCATCTTCAAGGACTCCGATGCCCTTGACCGGCGCCGGCTCGGACGCAAAGGACTTGACCCGAAGTATCTCCGCACCGCTGAAGCCCGCTCACTCATCAGCGAAGCAGAGCAGCTTGTGGAAGTCACCACGGCTCAGCGTCAGCTCAAGGAGACCGACCGGATGGTGACACGACTGATGGAAACCCGAAAGATGCTCATGATCGTGGACCCGCAGAACGATTTCGTCGACGGCTCGCTGCCGGTACCCGGTGCTGTGAAAGCAATGGATGCCCTTGCTGAATATGTAGCTGCTTCGGGCCGGATATATGACCACATCATAGTGACCTCTGACCGCCATCCATCCGGACACTGCTCGTTTGAATCCAACGGAGGAAAATGGCCGGTACACTGTGTGGCCGGAACAGAGGGCGCAGCCATCCGTCCCTCACTTCAGGCTGCACTTGACATGATGCCCGCCGACAAGGTCACATATCTCTACAAAGGCGAGGATGCGACGCGGGAAGAATATTCAATCTTTGCTTCTCCTGACGCTTCAAAGTGCATCGCCTCGATAATCGAGAAAAAAGGAATCGGATTGATTGACGTATGCGGTCTTGCAGGTGACGTATGCGTTGCCGCAACACTTGCCGACGGACGGCGACTTTATCCCGACATAATGTTTCATCTTCTTCAACAATATTCACCCGTCATAAGCTGATAGCTGACATGGAAAGAATTATCAATCACTTCACAGACGACGATCTGTATAAACTGACCATGTGTTGCGCTGTAATCGACAACTATCCACGCGCACAAGTAAAATATCGCTTCACCGACCGCAGTAACCGGATTTATCCCGCCGGATTCGCCGACGAACTCCGACGCCAGATTGACTCGCTTTCGGAACTCGTCATTACCCGTGACGAACTTGATTTCATGCGCACGCGCTGTCCTTATATTCCGTTATGGTTTCATAACTTCCTGAAAGGCTACCGCTTTGACGGACGACAGGTGGAGGTGAGTCAGGATGAAGATGGTCACCTCTCGATTGACATAGAGGGAAACTGGAGCGAGACGATAATGTTTGAAGTGAAGATTCTCGCCATAGTGTCGGAACTCTATTTCATGATGACCGGAGAACGCCAAACGATGAACATGGCTGATTTCACCCGCCGCACGGAGGTGAAAGGACGCAGGCTGCTCGAGGCCGGATGCACATTCAGCGACTTCGGTACCCGCCGACGCGCCTCGTTTGACGCTCAGGATCAGGTTGTAGCCACAATGAAGGAAGCTGACCGGCTCTATGGCGGCAAAGGACGCTTCACCGGCACAAGTAACGTTTATCTGGCCATGAAACATGACCTCACCCCTATCGGTACAATGGCCCACGAGCTTATCTGCGCCATTGCAGCCATGTATGGCCCGCAGATGTCAAACCACCTTGCCATGAAAGCATGGTCAAACACATATCGCGGCGCACTCGGGACATTTCTCTATGACACCTACGGGTGGAACATCTTCAGCATGAACTTCTCCGAGGACTATGCCAATATGTTCAAGGGACTGCGGGTGGACAGCGGTGACAACTATGAGCAACTTGACAAGATTGTAGCCAAATATCGTTCGCTCGGCATTGATCCAATGTCGAAACAGGTAGTGTTCAGCAACGCTCTAAATGTTGACTCCGCTATAGAAATCAACCGCTATGCATCCGATAAATGTATTCCGTCGTTTGGAATCGGAACTCACTTCACATGTGACTTCCCCGGAGTGAAGCCCATGAATATAGTCATCAAACTTCTTGCGGCCAAAATCACTGAAAAGTGGGATTTCTTCAACGAAACATGCAAGCTCTCCGAGGACCACGGCAAATACACCGGTGACCCCGCCGTTGTGCGCCGCTTCCTCGCCACACTCCACATTGACTGAAATATACAATATCTAAACATATCTAAACAGGCTTATTTCAACTAAATACTTTTTAATATAGACATGAAAATATTAATAATGAGGTGCTTAGGCGTTATTGTTTGTCTGCTGTCGCTATTGATTCCGGCGTCATGTTCAAATAATGAAGGTCCGGATTATCACGTGTTTATGCAACCTTCATCCATCAACACAACGGATGCCGACGGTGACAATCAGACATTTGAATATGATGAGTATGGAAGAATTGTGAGGTGGACATTGAAATCCAACATAGCTGATGACCAGACTTCATATACAGCCCGCTTCTATTATCCTGACGATAAAACTATCGAAGTGAAGTCGGAGGAATTACTGAATAATCAAACAAGATTTTTTGAGGAATCCATCAGTTTAGTGAATGGCAGAGCGTCAAAATCCGAAGGAACATTCATCAGTCATATAAATGACAATATGGAAGTTCATAAGACCTACCGGCTTGAATTCAGCTATGATTTATCCAATCACCTTAATGTAGTGAAACACTCAGAGATTTCAGGCATCGGTGACGAGATTGAGAACAATGCATGGGATAATTCATGGACCTGGGAGAATTACCTGATATGGGAGGATGGAAACCTGAAAGAGTTTCAGGATTTTTCAGGTAATTCAACCATCTACCGAACTACCAAATTTGAGTATTCCATTTATGCGACAGGCTATCCGGTCATAATCCCTACGGTGATTAACAGCGCACACCATTTGCCGCTTTGTATGCAAGGAGTATTCGGACCGAACTCAATTAATCTGGTCAAATCTGCATCAACATTTGACAATGTAGGCAATATGTGTTTGTCACGTCAATATTCTTATGAATTTGATCAAGCACGGATAGTAGAGTTTACTGCAACTACCTTCACTAACTCGGTTTTTTCCAATCTGATATCCTACAAAGTGAATTGGACCGAAAAGTGAGAACTGATTTTTAGTCAATCCTTCCGGACAGTGAACGGGAGTGAAGAAATTTTTAGCGATTTTTTTAGTGGGGAGAGGTTTGGAAATGTTGGGGAGGTTTATTAATTTTGTAAAGTTGAAAAGGAGTGCGGTTTTCAATGGTTAAGAACAGCACTCTGAGTTATTTCGAAAAACAAAAAAACGATATATTATGAAATTTTCAGTTCCGAGCAAGACACTTCACAGCTATGCCTCGTCGGTGAGCAAAGTCATCAACGCAAAAAATGCGCTGACTATACTCAATAATTTTCTACTTGGCATCAAGGACAACATATTGACCATCACCGCCTGCGACGGCGAAAACACACTGTGCGCCCGAGTTCCGATTCTTGACGTGGAGGGTGAAGGTGAAATCTGCATTGATGCCCGGCGGCTTGTTGACCTGTTGCGTGTGATGCCGGAGCAGGAGCTGACTTTCTTAATTGACGACGCCACGTTAGCCGTTGAAATGACCCATCCTAACGGCTCCTATCGCTTTGTAGGCACTCCGGGTGTTGAGTATCCGCGCATCAACCGCGCCACAACCGAGAATTCCGTCAAGTTCACCACACCGTCCGACAAACTTCTCCGGGGTCTGGAATTTACCGGTTTTGCAGCCGGAACGGATTCGCTCCGCCCCCAGATGATGGGCGTCTACTGGGACGTGCAGCCCGACGCACTGATATTCGTAGCTACAGACACTCACAAACTTGTGAAATTCAAGGACAATTCGATTGTTCCCGGCATAAAGGGTTCGTTTATTCTGCCCAACAAGTCGGCCAACGTGTTTAAGAGCGTGTTTACGAAGGAGGAGCCTCTGACTGTGACGATAGAGCCGCAACAGGGCGTGACGTTCGAGACAGATACATTTACGTTTGACAGCCGCATTGTGAAGGGTAATTTCCCTGATTATAACCGAGTTATCCCGCAGAGCAATCCATACGTCATGACGGTTGACCGGCAGCTGTTCTCGACAGCCGTCAAGCGTGTGAGCCTGTTTGTTGACGAGGGACACGGACTGCTGAAATTCAAGGTTGAGCCGTCAATGCTCACCATCAAGGCATCAGACAACGAATATAACACCTCGGGCGAGGAGAAACTTGCCTGCGACTTCACGGGAGATCACATGGTGATCGGGTTCAGCTCCACATTCCTGAGTGACCTCGTCGGAGTGCTGTGGACAGACGAAGTGCTGTTTAAGCTCGCCGACCCGTCGCGTCCCGCCGTGATTGTTCCGTCAGAGGACAAGACAGACACTGAACTGACCATGCTCCTGATGCCGATGAATGTGACTGATTTTTAATCGACCATGGAACTGAATCTGAAAAAACCGATAATTTTTTTCGATCTCGAGACCACCGGCACTAACATCACATCGGACCGGATAGTTGAGATTTCACTCATCAAGGTGATGCCTAACGGTCAGGAAATCGAAAAGACCCGCCGCATCAACCCGACCATCCCGATTCCGGCTGAGGCAACCGCCGTCCATCACATCAAGGATGAAGATGTGGCCGACTGCCCCACGTTCAGGCAGGTGGCCCGCTCTCTGGCCGAACTCTTTACGGGATGTGACATAGCGGGTTATAACTCAAACCGCTTCGACATCCCGATGCTCGATGAGGAATTCCGGCGCGCGGGAGTGAAATTTGACTTCACCAAAGCCCGCTTTATCGACGTTCAGACCATATTTCACAAAAAAGAGCAGCGCACCCTTGTGGCAGCCTATCGCTTTTACTGCGACAAAAATCTGGAGGAAGCCCATTCGGCCAATGCCGACACACGCGCCACCTACGAGGTGCTGAAAGCCCAGCTTGACCGTTACGACGATCTGCCTAACGACATCGACGCGCTGAGCGACTTCTCATCACAAAACAACAACGTAGACCTGATGGGTCGTCTCATCTACAACGACAAAAAGGAAATCATCATTAATTTCGGAAAATACAAGGGACGCCGAGCCGAGGAAGTGCTTCGCAATGACCCGGGATATTACAGTTGGGTACAGCAGGGCGACTTTCCGCGCAACACGAAAGACGTGTTCACCGCTATCAAGCTCGGACTCAACAAGTAGACCCATACCCTATGCTCAAAGGTAAACATATCATTCTCGGCATCACCGGAGGCATCGCCGCCTACAAGTCGGTCACACTGCTGCGGCTGCTCGTGAAAGCCGGCGCCGAGGTTCAGGTCGTGATTACACCTGCGGGAAAAGAATTCATCACGCCGGTGACACTTTCGGCGCTGAGTCAGAAGCCTGTGGTGAGCGAGTTTTTCACGGCCAACACCGGTGAATGGCACTCGCACGTTGACCTCGGCCTATGGGCCGACTGCATGATCATAGCCCCGGCCACCGCATCATCCATAGCCAAGATGGCCAACGGAGTTGCCGACAATATGCTCATCACGACGTATCTTTCGGCCAAGTCGCCCGTGTTCATAGCTCCGGCCATGGACCTCGACATGATGGCCCACCCCTCGACGGTGAGAAATCTTCAGCTCCTCCGCAGCTACGGCAACCACATCATAGAACCCGAAACGGGCTTCCTTGCAAGCGGACTCACCGGCAAGGGACGCATGGAGGAACCTGAAAAGATAGTGGAGGTGCTTGACCGCTTCTTTGAAAAAAATGAAAAACGTGACCTTGAGGGTAAAAAGGTGTTAATAACCGCCGGCCCGACATACGAGGACATAGACCCTGTGCGTTTCATAGGAAACTATTCATCAGGAAAGATGGGCTACGCCATAGCCGAGGAAGCAAGCCGGCGCGGAGCTGAGGTGACGCTCGTCAGCGGTCCGGTCACGGTGACCACCTCTGACAGCAACATCAAGGTGATTCCGGTCAGAAGCGCACGTCAGATGCTCGCGGCATGCGAGGACGTGTTTGACTCGCAGGATATTGCCATATTTTGTGCAGCGGTGGCCGACTATGCTCCGGCCAACCACGCCGACAGGAAAATCAAGCGCGAAAAGACTGAGGAAATGACCATCAGCCTTGTCCGCAATCCCGACATAGCAGCCACTCTGGGCAGCCGGCGCAAGCCGGGTCAGATATTGACCGGATTCGCACTGGAAACTGACAGCGAGGAGGAGAATGCCCTGTCGAAACTGCGGCGCAAGAATCTGGATATGATCGTGCTTAACTCCATGCGCGACAAAGGAGCCGGTTTTTCAACCGACACGAATAAAGTGACGCTGTTTGACCGCACAGGAGCCAAAACCGAATTCGGACTCAAACCGAAAACCGAAGTTGCCGCCGACATCATTGACGCAATCGTGGACCACGCTGCCCGCTGACCTGAACAGACATTAATCAACAGGCTAAGCATGAACCGGTTACTGAAAATATTATTTATCATCACACTCTCACTTCTGACCGACACCCTCACCCTCGCAGCTCAGGAGCTGAACTGCCGTGTTGAAATAAACACAGACCAGATTGAAGGCACAAACAAACAAGTGTTTCAGACACTTCAGTCAGCACTCAATGACTATATCAACACTACCCGCTGGACCAACACTCAGTTTTCATCAAACGAGAAAATAGAGTGTACGCTCTTCCTGACCGTCAAGGAATATAAGGAGGATGAAAACCTGATTAAAGGTGACTTGCAGGTGCAGTCGATCCGTCCGGTCTACAACAGTGCCTACACCACTACCCTGCTCAACTTCAAGGATCAGCGCATTGAATTCACCTATCAGGAAAACGAGCCGCTCATCTATAACGAAAACAACATGGAGAGCAACCTGACGGCCATCTTCAACTATTACGTCTATCTCATCCTTGCCATAGACTTCGACAGCTTCGCCCCGCGCGGCGGCGACCCTTACTGGGAAAAAGTGGAGAGGATAGTGCAGATGGGACAGTCGTCGGGCGAAACCGGATGGCGGGCTTTTGAGGACACCAAAAACCGTGCAGCCGTGCTTGCCGCCTTCACTGACCAATCCACACAGGGCCTGCGGGATATGCTATATGAATATCACCTCAAAGGGCTTGACCAGATGTCGGTCAGCCCCGACAAAGGGCGTCAGGCCATCACGCAGACACTTGACCGGCTGACAGCCGTCTACAAAGCCCAACCCATGTCGGTAGGACTCTCGATGTTTCGTGATGCCAAACTTGACGAACTTGTCAACGTCTACTCCAAAGCGCCCTCCGATGAACGCGAGAGCGTCTATAAGCTCCTCGAACCCCTCTACCCCACTGACCAGTCGCGACTTGAGCAGATAAAGCGCGGCCAGGAAAACAACTGATCCAACGCGACATGATCCGTACACTTCACATATCCAACTACGCACTCATCTCCGAGGCCGACATAGAATTCTATCCCGGATTCAACGTAATCACCGGCGAGACCGGAGCCGGAAAATCAATAATTCTCGGCGCCCTGTCACTCATTCTGGGCGGACGAGCCGACAGCCGGGTGGTCACCGACCCTTCAGCCAAGACGGTGGTTGAGGCTCAGTTTGATGTCAAAGGCTATGAATCGCTGCGAAACTTCTGCCGTGAGGCGGATATAGAATGGGATGACTCGGTGTGCATCCTCCGCCGCGAAATCTCGCCCAACGGTCGCTCCCGCGCCTTTGTCAATGATTCACCCGTCCCGGTCACCCGTCTGCGCGAGGTTGCCATGCAGCTTGTCGACATCCACTCGCAGCATCAGAACCAACTACTGGCCACACCGGAATTTCAGCTCAAAGTACTCGACACACTGGCCGGCAATTCGGCCCGGCTCGAACTCTATGCCACCCGTTACGGTGCCTACCGCGAAGCTGTACGCCAGCTGAAGGCAGCCCGTCAGGAAGTGGAGCGCAGCCGTCAGGATGAAGAATATACCCGCTTTCAACTCGAACAGATCGAGGCTCTCGGCCTGACAGCCGGCGAGCAGGAGCAACTGGAGCAGGAGCGAGAGGTGATGGAAAACCTCACAAACATCAAGAGTTCACTCACGTCGGCCACCGGCGCCCTTGCCACTGACGACATCAACGCCCTGACGCTCATTGACCGCGCCATAGAAGAGTGCGGCCGACTCGGCAACGTACTCGACGAGACCGATGACGTGGCCGGACGACTTGAAACCATCCGAATCGAGATAGCCGACATTTCACGCACTCTCGAGAACGCCGATTCGCGACTCACTGCCGATCCGTCGCAACTCGAAGCCACCGAAGAGCGCCTAAATGCCATCTACTCCCTGTGTCACCGCCATCACGTGGCCAACGGCGACGAACTCATAGCCCTGCGCGACACCATGCGCAGCCATCTCGAAACCCTCGACAACTCTGACGAATATCTCCATGACCTTGAGCGCCATGCCCGGCGCCTGCGCGCCCTGGCCCGCGAGACAGCACGTGAAATATCCGAGGCCCGCCACGCCACGGCTCTCAGTTTTGCATCGCAGCTTCAGGACGCAGCCATGCCGTTAGGGATGAAAAACCTCAGGGTTGAGATTCAGATAGACACCGTCGACATGAATCAGACAGGCACCGATGAAGTAAGATTCATGTTTGCGTTCAATAAAAACCAACCCCTCATGCCGGTTGGCAGCAGTGCGTCGGGTGGTGAGATTTCGCGTCTGATGCTCTGCATAAAATCAATCATAGCTTCGCAGATGGAACTACCGTCGATTATCTTCGACGAGATTGACACCGGAGTGTCGGGCGAAGTGGCCGACCGCATGGGTGAGATGATGAAGCGCATGAGCGCCGACATTCAGGTCACCACCATCACCCATCTGCCTCAGGTGGCTGCCAAAGCTGCGCATCACTATAAAGTATATAAGGAGGACATGGATGACCGCACCCTGACCCGAATCACTCTGCTTGGAGAGGATGAACGGGTGGGCGCACTGGCCACCATGCTGTCGGGCAGTTCGGTGGATGAAGCCGCACTGATGAACGCCCGCTCCCTGCTCGGAAACGTTAACCCCAACTTATTCAATGGAACAGTCTGACTACATTTTCGGCATCCGTGCCGTGATCGAGGCAATAGAAGCCGGCAAGGAAATAGACAAGATATTCATTTCAAAAGACCTCCAGGGTCCATTGGCTCAGGAACTGATTGAAACCGCCCGACGCAACAAGGTGTTGATGCAGCGAGTGCCGGTGGAACGAATCAACCGCATCACCCGCAAGAACCATCAGGGAGTGCTTGCCATGATGTCGGCGGTGACCTATTACCGGCTCGACCACCTCGTCCCGGAACTATATGAAGCCGGTCTGCTCCCCTTCATGGTTGTGCTTGACGGAATCACCGACGTCAGAAACTTCGGAGCGATAGCCCGCACATGTGAGTGTGCCGGAGTTGATGCCATAGTCATTCCGCAGCATGGGAGCGTCAGTGTGGGAGGCGATGCCGTCAAGACCTCGGCAGGCGCCCTGCTTCACCTTCCGGTAGCAAGGGTCAGCTCTACACTTCAGGCCGTAAGATTTCTGAAGGATAACGGCTACAAAATTGTCGCCGTCACTGAAAAGTCGGATTTCAACTACACGGAAGCTTCATACACCGACCCCGTAGCCATAGTCATGGGAGCGGAGGATACGGGCATTTCACCCGAAGTGATGAAGTATTGCGACACGAAAGTGGGCATTCCGATGTTTGGTAACATCGGCTCGCTCAACGTGTCGGTGGCCGCCGGAGTAATGATATACGAAGTTATCCGCCAGCGACTTGCCGCAAATCTTGAAGTGATTTAAGGGATAATCTCACTGACCGTCCGCAGGCTTCCGGTGGCGATTACGCCGTCACGGTCAACCGCCCCCTTGCCCGATTCAGGCTCAAACAGGATGGCATCCCATCCGGCATTCACTGCGCCGGCTATGTCAGTGTCGGGATTATCACCCACAAGCAGATGCCGGCCCGGATTCATGACGCCGGTCACCTCCATTGCGTAACGGTATATCCCGATGGAGGGCTTGTTGACGCCGATGTCGTCACTCAGCACCACAACATCAATCAGCGAAGCAATGCCCGCACTCTCCATCTTGCGATACTGCACCTGCTTAAACCCGTTGGACAGCACACCGATGCGATAGCCACGCGAGCGAAGCGACTCAAGCAGTTCACGCGCACCGGCCACAAGTCCGGTCTGCACGGCGAGCAGGTCAAGATACATCGGGTCGAGTTGCAGCGCCAGTGAGTCAAGTTCAGACTGAGAGCCGCTCCAGAAAGGCCGGATGGGAGCGCGCATACGCTCAATCCGCAGATAGTCACGCTTGATGAGTCCGAGCGCATAGCGGCTCCAAAGGTCATGATTAGACGTTTCATAGTCAGTGACCCAACGGTCGGCTGTCGGGATGAAGCGGTCAAGCCCGGCGTCGGTGTAAAGCTGACGGAGAGCCTTGCGGGAATTGCCCCGGAAGTCAATCAGAGTGTCGTCAAGGTCAAGCCACACCACATCAGGGCGGACAGCAAGTTTAAGCGAATCAGATTTCATTGATTTTCCACCATTTATATGACATGGAAGGGTCGTCGGTCACGTCGCGTCCCTCAAGGTCGCGCAACAGGCGCACCACACGGATGGTGACCGGAAGAATAAGGATTTCATATAGAGTCTTGAGGATGGTCTGAGTCAGAATCAGCACTCCGATCTCGTGCCATGACAGGATTCCGCCGAAAGCGATCGGAAAGAAAATCAGAGAATCGACCCCCTCGCCGAAAAGCGTCGACACGATGGCCCGCAGGGAGAATCGCCGCCCCTGTGATGAAATTTTCATGCGCGACATGACGTAGGCATTGACCATAGAGCCACACAGAAACGCGATGAAACTTGCTGCAAAGATGCGAGGCACAGCCCCGAATATCAGCGCCATAGCCTCCTGACCTGTCCATGACTCAGCCCCGGGAAGCCACACGCCAAACTGCAACAGAAGCGACACAAGAAGATTCATTCCGAAGCCGAGCCATATCACCAGACGCGCTTTGGAGAAACCGTAGACCTCAACGATGCAGTCATTGATGATATATGACAGCGGAAACACCACCACACCGGCTGTGATGGTGAGGAAACCGAGACTGACCGTCTTGATTTCCATCAGATTGCTCACAATAAGGCATGAGCAGAAAATCACGGCCAGCACCATGAAGGTGACCGATACAGCCGGACGCTGCTGCGAGTTATCAGAAGTCTGATTCATCGAGAAAACCGTTAATAAATTCCCTGACACACCCTTCGCCCCCCTTGAGGGTCATCACTCTGATTCCGGGGATGGCCTTGACCTGCGGCATAGCGTCGGCGGGACATGCAGCCATGCCCACAGCCATGAGCAGTTCGCGGCAGTTGACATCGTCGCCGATATATGCCGTTTCCTGAAGCGACACTCCCAGCCCGCGGCAAATCTCACTGACCGCCTCGAGCTTCCCGCCGAAGCGCTTGCCCTGCACCAGAAAATCCACACCGAGCTTTTCGGCACGGCGGCTGACAATTTCGGTGGTCTCGCTCGTGACGATACCCACCTTGACGCCGGCCCGTTGCAGGAGTTGAAGGCCCATGCCGTCGCGGGTGTTGAACTTCTTCATATAGTCGCCCGATGAGGTGTAATACATACCGCCGTCGGTCAGAGTGCCGTCAACGTCGGTGAGAAACAATTTCAGATTCGGATTCATGCAGTGGTTACTGATATGGTGTCGTTAGATATTAAAGATAAACGGATTTTCGGGCCATAATATTGCACGGCCAAAAGCATAAACCGCGCCGAGCGAACAGAGGGTCAGCCCTGATTGTTACACTTTCAGAACAAAATCATCAACCAGCTTAAAACTTCAAGCAATGAGCAAGATAAACTACCTATGGGGTTATGTGGACCACACCGGCAATTTAGTGATTGAACCGAGATTTCACGACGCATCGGACTTCAGCGAGGGTCTGGCGGCGGTGCGAGTTGACTGGGCCAGAGGCTACATAGACACGACAGGCCGCTACGTGATAGAGCCGCAGTATGAAAAAGCCTCCGCTTTTCATGACGGAGTGGCTGAAGTGACAGCCAACGGATGCAAGATTTACATTAACCGCCACGGCGAAGCGGTGAGCGCACCGGCAGTCAGGGAGACGGCTGAACGTGAGCAGCATGACGAGGAACTGATTCCGGTGCTTGAAGGAAACCGCTACGGCTACGCCACTGCGGAGGGTGAAACGGTGATTCCGGCCCGATACTGCGAAGCCGCCCCGTTCAGCGAGGGAGTGGCCAGAGTCAAAAAGAGCCTGACGTCAGGGTGGATGTTCATAGACAAAACAGGCCGCAAGGCCTTTGACGGCACATTCAGGCAGGCCGGGGATTTCGCCGACGGGCTTGCAAGGGTGCTTGTGGGAGTGAGAGACGAGTGAAAAAAACGACTGAAAAACTTGTGCGGCCGACGGGAAAACCGCCGGCCGCACTGACTATAATAAGTATCAGCGTAATCAGATGATGCCCTGACCCATCATGGCGTTTGCCACCTTCATGAATCCGGCGATGTTGGCGCCCTTCATGTAGTTGATGTAGCCGTCGGGCTCGGTGCCGTGCTTGACACACTGGGTGTGGATGTTGCGCATGATGTCGTGGAGACGTGCGTCGACCTCCTCGGCGCTCCACTGCAGGTGCTCGGCGTTCTGGCTCATTTCGAGGCCCGAGGTTGCCACGCCGCCCGCGTTCACGGCCTTGCCGGGAGCGTAAGTGGTCTTTGTTTCGAGGAAGTGGTCGATGGCCTCGGGGGTGCAGCCCATGTTCGAGACCTCAGCCACGAGTTCGACGCCGTTGGCGACGAGCTTCTTGGCATCCTCGCC
>CAZKNK010000052.1:0-15225 GCA_964554195.1 uncultured Staphylococcus sp. | reverse complement strand
GGAAGCCGCCCTTGTCCTCTACTTCAAGGAAGAGTTTCCATGCTTCCTTACCGATGGAAACGGTCAGTGTCTCCACATAATATGAACCGCCGGCGGGGTCAACAACCTTGTCGAGATGACTCTCCTCCTTGAGGAGGAACTGCTGATTGCGGGCTATGCGCTCCGAGAAGTCATCGGGATTCTGGTATGTAACATCAAAAGGCGTGGAAGTGATGGAATCAACACCGGCGAGTGCTGCCGACATGGCCTCGGTCTGCGAACGGAGCAGATTGACGTGAGCATCATAGACAGTCATGTTGAAACGCGAGGTCGACGCATGAGCCATCATCTTGCAGGCATCCTTATCTTCAGGGCAGTATTGGTTGACTATCTGCGCCCAGAGCATACGGGCAGCGCGGAACTTGGCGAGTTCCATGAAGAAGTTCGACGAAATATTCATGTTGAACTTAATGCGCTTTGCCACCTCGGCGGCGTCACGTCCGGCCTCGGTCAGAAGCTGCATCCACATATTTCCCCATGCGAGGGCATACCCGAGTTCCTGATATATATAAGCACCTGCATTGCTGAGAACAACAGAGTCAACGGCAAGGACACGCAGACCTTCCACATCCTTTGCTGCATCAAGCAGCGCGCAAGCCATCTCGGTGATGTTGCCGGGGAAGGGTTCGCCGTGGCGCAGGGGCCGACGAAGCGGGTTGAAATCAATCGAACCACGGAAAGTGGCTTCGGCTTTCTGCTCCTTCACGTATGCCACGAGGGCTTCTGCAACGGAGAGAGCCTTTTTGGGGCAGCAAGAGAAGTTGATTTCGACTTTAGCCACGTCGATGCCCTTGAGGAAGAGGGGTAGTTCGGCGGCGTCGTCGATATGGAATCCAAGCGAAGTCACACCCTTTGACAGCACTTCAACGGCTTTCTCGTTTGCCTTTACAGGAGTTTCGGCAAGAATTTCCTGACGGGTAAGCCAGTCATTGTTGTCGCGTGTGCCGCGTACATAGGGATATTCGCCCGGAAGCGAGTTAGTGGTTTTGAAATCCTCAATATCCTCAAGCCTGTACATTGGCTGAACATTGAATCCTTCATTCGTACGCCAGACCAGTTTCTTGTCAAAGGGAGCGCCTTTGAGGTCTGCCTCCACTTTGGCTTTCCACTCAGCGGTTGATACCGGAGGGAACTGGTCAAACAGTTTTTCTTTTTTTTCTGCCATGATATAGATTAATATGATTAGAATATTCGGTGAATAAGCGCGATGGCTCGCGTTAAACCATGCAAAGGTAGTAAAACCATTCCGATTTTAAAAATTTCTTTGCCTTGAATGAAACGCTTTTAAAGAAAAATGAGTAATTTTGCAGCCGGAATTAAACAAAATAGGACATTTAAATATGATAAATCGAGTATTAATCCGAATCAAGGTAGTCCAGATGCTCTACTGCTACCTTCTGAGCCGAAGCGAATTCAAGATTATCCCGGCCCCCGACGCCAACGCTACCCGCGACCGCAAATATGCCTACAAACTTTATCTCGATTTATTGCTTCTGATTCTTGAAATGTCGGGATATGAAGTCAACGGCTCCGACCCGCTCCGCGGAATCACACTTGACAAACACCTTAACCGCAATCTGCTGGCCAAATCGCTCAACTCACTTGACCAGCTTCGCTCATTGATTCTTGACGGACGAAAAAGCATCGGCAACTTCGACGAAGTGGTTCCCGCTCTGTATGCTGACATAAAAAATCTCCCTGCCTACAAGAGTTATATCCGTAAAAAGAAAATCGAACTTAAGGACGATGTGGAGCTTTGGGTGTCGATTCTTTCATCACTCATAGCCAAGAATGAAAAATTCATCGAGGCCGCCCGCAAAGACTCCGACTTCACTATACGCGGTTTTGAGAACGGAATTGAAATGGCGGTGGAAACCCTTCGCGGATACAATGACAACCGTCAGCTCTTCACTCAAGCCCGCAACTCGCTTGACAACTCGCTCAACAAAGCTCATGAACTCTATTTCCAGCTCCTGGCTCTAATAGTCGAGCTTACCAAAGCTGAGGATCAGCGCCTTGACGAAGGCCGCAACAAATATCTGCCTACCGACGCCGACCTCCACCCAAACACCAAATTTGCCGATAACCGTCTGGCCAAAGTCATAGCTGCTTCTCCCAAAATGGAGGAATACATCAAGGAAGGTCAGACATATTGGAACAACGAGCCGCTGTTCATCATGTCGCTCCTCAACAAAATCCGTGAAAGCGAACTCTATCAGCAATATATGGACAGCTTCCGCGATGACCTTGAAGAGGACTGCGAGTTCTGGCGCAACGTGTTCCGCACAATCATTCTTCCGGGTGACGAACTGGCTGAAATGCTCGAATCAAAAAACATCTACTGGAACGATGACCTCCACGTGATCGGTACTTTCGTGCTGAAAACAATCCGCCGTATGGCTCACAACGACGGTGGCGAACCATCGGACGACGATCTCCTTCCGCAATTCAAGGATGAGGAGGACCGCAACTTCGGACCCGAACTTTTCATCACAGCCATTAACAACTTTGACGATTACAAGGAGCTGATCAACAAGTTTGTCAACACCCGCCAATGGGACACCGACCGCCTCGCGTTCATGGACATCGTCATCATGGTGACCGCTTTGGCCGAAATCATGACCTATCCCGCAATTCCCGTAGCCGTTTCGCTTAACGAATACATCGAGATAGCCAATGACTACTCCACACCCCGCAGCGGACAGTTTATCAACGGCATCCTCTACTCCGTGCTTAACTACCTCAAGGATCAGAAACTCCTTTTCAAAGAAATCAGCCGCAGCGAAAAATAATCCGCCGTCAAACTGACCACGAGTTTTGACAATCCGAAATTTATTTTTATCTTTGCCAAAAAGAATTATAAATCTCATAAAAGAACCCGCTTATGGTACTCTTACAAACCGCCGCCGATTCGAGTGGATGGATGAACATTCTGCTCATTGTAGCCCTCATCGCCATTTTTTATTTCTTCATGATTCGTCCCCAGCAGAAACGCCAGAACGAAATCAAGAAGTTCCGTGACGGACTTTCCGTCGGTGCCAAAGTTGTCACCGCCGGTGGAATCTACGGAAAAATCAAAGCCATTAATGCAACCACTTTCGTGATCGAGGTTACTTCAGGCGTATCGCTTACCGTAGACAAAAACTCCGTCTACCCCTCAGCCGCTGAAGCAAGCGAAAACAATCAGAACGAAAAGTAACTTTACGCTCACTTTTTATCCCGCGTCCGCGCCATGAACGAAAGGTTGGGCGAAATAAGAAACCGGATAGAGCAGGCACTCCGTTCCTCGCGTGGAAAGGATGTTCTGCTCTATCTGCTCTGTGTTCTCGTAGCCTTCGTTTTCTGGCTTCTGCTATCGTTTGACACTGAAGTGCAACGCGACTTCAATGTTCCACTCGAACTTCAGGACAAACCTGACAGCGTCACCATGATCGGCCTTCTTCCCGCCACAGTTGACGTCAGCGTAAAAGCCAAAGAGTCACAGCTGCTCAGATTCGAGTGGGGACACCTCACTCCCATACCCATCAAATGGAGCGAATTTGAATCGGAATCATGTCTGAACATTTCAAAAGCCAAACTTGACACCCGGCTTCGTGAATATTTCGGTCCGAGTGCATTGATTGTTTCATGCCGCCCTGACTCGCTCCGCCTCCCGTTCACAACTCGTCCGGGCCGACGGGTGAAACTTATCCTTAACGCCGACGTCCACCCTAACTTCCAGTATATTCTGTCAGGTCCGATCACAGCTTCGGCCGATTCAGTAGTGGTATATTCAGCCGCTGACCTACCGCTGTCGTTCCGCTCGGTGGAGACAGAACCGCTTGTGCGCTCCGGAATGAAGGACACAATGCGCTATGAAGTGAAGGTGAAACCGGTCCCGGGAGTCAGGATAGTGCCTGACAAGATAATAGTGACCGTACCCGTTGAAGCACTCATATCAAAAAAAGTATCTGTACCGGTTGTGGCCATCAACGTACCTGACGGAAGCCGCATCATCACATTCCCGCCCAAAGTTGAAATGTCGTATCTCGTCCCGATGAGCAATTTCAACGACACCTATCCCGTTAAGGCATTTGTTGACTATAATGATGTCAGACCGAACGCCAACAAACTCCCGGTCACACTCTCTACCCTTCCCAAGACCTATCGCTCCGTGTCAGTGAATCCCGACAGTGTGGAGTTCATAATTGAAAACCATGTCCGATGAAACCGATTACCATAGCTGTTTGCGGCGGTATAGGCAGCGGAAAATCAGTGGTTTCAAGAATCGTCAGAGCAATGGGGTATCCGGTCTACGACACCGACACCCGTGCTAAAAACCTCATGGATGCAAGCGACTCAATCAAAGCCCGCATCGCATCTGAAATCAACCCGGCAGCCGTCATTGACGGTAAAATTGACCGCAAGCTCCTTTCAAAAATAGTATTTAATGACAATCAGGCACTGTCACGTCTCAACGCCATTGTCCACTCGGCTGTGAAAGCCGACTTTGTCAAGTGGCGCCAGCACATGACCTCGCCGCTGATATTTCTTGAATCGGCCATTCTGTTTGAAAGCGGATTTGATTCGCTTGCCGATGCAGTGTGGGAAGTGACGGCTCCGCGTGAACTCCGCGCCATCCGCATCATGAAGCGCAACAATCTCACACAAGCTGAAGCCGAATCACGCATTTCAACTCAGGAAAACACTTCCTGTCTCCACTCCCACAAAGCTCTTTCACTGATAGTTAACGATGATGTGGAGCCACTTTTGCCACAAGTTACAATCCTGTTACAAAACTTTAAAAAACATTAAAATTCGCCCAGTTTCAGAACGTTAGCGTAGGCAGTTTCGTTATACTGATAAAGAATAAAATCAGAAAAAATGAACACCTCCACTCACGTTTTTACACTTGTCATTGCATTGGTGCTTTCGGTTGCAACCGCAGAGGCGAACGATAAGTCAACCGAAACCTACCGCACGGAGTCAATGCCTGAAACATGGAACTACGTTTCAGAACATGAAATGACCACTCCGGACAATGACCACTGGTGGACAGCGTTCAACGACTCACTCCTTGATTCACTCGTGAGCGAAGGAATCAGCAACAATTACAATGTGTCGATAGCCGCACACCGCATGGAAATTGCCAGGCAGACCCTGAAACAGGCGCGTTCGCAGTACTTTCCGGCGTTAAACTTCAATGGCAGTTGGACCAAGAGCCGCGTTTCAGGCGCGATGACCAAGGCTGACGGTCAGGCATCAAGTTCGAGCTATTTTTCACTTGGAATTGATATGAACTGGCAGATTGACCTTTTCGGAAAAATCACAGCCCAATCGCGCAACCGCGAAGCTCTTTTCAAGGCATCCCGCGCCCAGTATGACGGCATGATGCTGAGTGTAGCAGCGGAAATCGCAACCTATTATGTCAACCTGCGTGTGCTTCAGGCACAGAAACAGGTAGCCGACGAACACCTTGCCTCTCAGGAAAAAATTGTAGAAATCACCAGTGTCCGTTATCAGACCGGACTGGCCTCAAAACTCGACGTCGCTCAGGCCCAGGCGCTTCTATATTCTACCAAAGCAAGTGTTCCGTCACTCGACAAAGCAATCCGGACAACAATCAACTCCATAGCTCTGCTTCTGGGAGTATATCCCTCCGAAATCGAACAGCGTCTCACCCGTCCCGCAGCCTTACCTGATTTTCACCGAAAGGTTGCCGTCGGAATCCCTATGGACCTCATGAGACGCCGCCCCGACATTGTGGAAGCGGAATATAATGTGGCAGCATACGCAGCTCAGCTCGGAATAGCAAAAAAAGACTTTCTGCCCACACTCTCACTCAGCGGCTCAATAGGCACATCAGCTCATGACGCCGGCAACCTCTTTAAGAACAATAGTCTGACCTACAGCATAGCTCCTACGCTTTCATGGACCATCTTCGAGGGAATGTCACGTAAATATGCCACCGCAGCCGCCCGCGAGCAGATGGAAGCAGCCATAGACTCCTACAATCTCGCCCTGATGACAGCCGTCAACGAAACCAACAATGCGATGACCGACTATCACTACACTCTTGAGGCGATGGATCTTGATCAGAAAGTCTATGACGAAAGTGCTGAAGCATTCAAACTTTCAATGGAACAATATAAAAGCGGTCTGCTTTCGCTCACCCCGATAGTGGACGCACAAATGAATATGCTCAGCTACTCCAACGCGCTCGTGACCCAACACGGCAACGCACTCCTCGCACTCATTGACCTCTACAAAGCACTCGGAGGAGGATGGAGCGAATAAATCCCCATAAGTAAAACAATCAACGTCAATTCAACTATGAAACCTATTTATGCTGCCGGGGCCATTGCTTTGATTTGCCTCTCATGCTCCAGAAAGGCTGAAACCGAATCAGCCGCTATTCCTGAAATCAGTGTAGCCGAAGCTGTCACTGACTCCGTTACACTTCACAAATCATATCCCGGCTACATTTCGGCTTCAAGAGCCATTGATGTGGTGGGCCGCGTCAACGGTCAGATCATTTCAAAAAACTATGACAGCGGTGAACTTGTGGAACAGGGTAAGGTACTTTTCCGAATCGAGGATACCACATACCGAAACCGTCTGGCTGAAGCCGAAGCAGCCCTCCAGACCGCCAGAAGCAACTATGAATATAGCAAAAAACACTATGAAGCTATCAAGACAGCTTTTGCAAGCGATGCAGTGTCACAAATGGACCTCATTCAGGCTGAAAGCAACTACCGCCAGAGCGAAGCCTCTGTCCGCAACGCTGAAGCTCAACTCTCAACCGCCCGCACCAACCTCGGCTACTGCACCGTAACTGCCCCCATCACCGGCCATATCACAAGTCCCACCTATAATCCCGGTTCATATATCGGTGGCGAAGGCTCTCCCGTGGTCATGGCAACTATTTATGAGGACGACGAGCTGAACGCCGTTTTCAACATCGAGGACGAACAGTATATCAAAATGCTCAGCGACAACTCGGCAGAACGTGAGGACCTAAAGACAATACCCCTCACCTTTAGTGAGAATCTCCCACATTCCTACACTGCCAATCTGTATTACATGGCTCCATCCATCGATCAGTCAACCGGAACCATGAAACTTCAGGCACGTCTGAAAAACACTTACAACGAACTTAAGCCCGGAATGTTTGTGTCAATATCCCTGCCCACAGGGGTTGATCCTAAAGCCATTCTGATAAAAGATGACGCAATCGGCACCGATCAGCTCGGCAAATATGTGTATGTGGTCAATGATTCCAACACGGTAGTCTACACCCCTATCAAGACCGGTGAACTCGTCCGTGACTCGATGCGAATTGTGACCGACGGAATCAAGGCGGGTGACCGCTACGTGACCAAAGCGCTGCTGAAAGTCCGCAACGGAATGACGGTGAAACCCGTAATCTCAAAAAATTAATTTCCTACGTGTCAAACCTGATTTCTGAGCGCCATGTTTTCAAAATTCTTCATTGACAAACCGATTTTCGCCACAGTTCTGGCGATTCTGATGATACTTGTCGGACTGCTGACAGTAAAGACTCTTCCCGTAGCACAATTTCCCGACATCACCCCACCAACCGTGATGGTTTCGGCCACATATCCCGGCGCAGACGCGCAGACAGTGGCTGAAACCGTAGGCACCCCTATTGAGGAGCAGGTCAACGGCGTGGAAAACATGATGTATATGAGTTCAAGTTCAAACAGCGACGGAAGCTATCAGCTCACCATAACGTTTGACGTAGGAACAGACCTTGACATAGCAACCGTCAAGGTGCAGAACCGCATCTCACTTGCCGAGCCTCAGCTCCCGACAGCCGTGAAGCAGCAGGGTGTTCAGGTAATGTCACAGTCATCAAACATCATGATGTTTATTGCACTGGAAGGCGACTCGACCGGCCGGTATGACGGACTCTATCTCACCAACTATGCCAAACTCAACATAACCGACGAACTGTCGCGCCTTAAAGGAGTAGGTGGAGCCGACGCATTCGGAGGCGGTGAATACAGCATGCGTGTATGGCTCGATCCTGAAAAGATGAATATCCGCAATGTCACACCCCAAGACATTTCGGCTGCCATTCAGTCGCAGAACATTGAGGTTTCAGCGGGTAGTGTGGGTGCGTCACCGACCACAGATGATGTTGATTTTGAATTCACACTTACATCACAGGGGCGCCTTCAGACTGCCGACGAATTCGGCAACATCGTAATAAAGGCCAATCCCGACGGTTCGATGCTCCGCCTGCGCGACGTGGCCCGCGTGGAGATGGGCAGCAACAGCTATTCCACCGTCTCACACGTATCCGGCAAGGAGGCCGGTCTTATAGGTATCCATCAGCTCCCGGGAGCCAATGCTTTGGAAGTAGCCAAAGAGGTCACTGCAAAAATGGATGATTTGGCCAAATACTTCCCTGACGGTGTGAGCTATAAAGTGATCATGAATACCACGGAGTTTGTCAATGCCTCAATAGATGAGGTGCTTGTCACCTTTGTGGAAACCACACTCATTGTGATGATTGTGATTCTGATATTCCTCCAGAGCTGGCGTGCTGTGGTGATTCCTATGCTCACCATCCCGGTGTCACTCATAGCGACATTCGCCGTGATGAAACTGTTGGGATTCACCCTCAACACCCTCACACTGTTCGGCCTTGTGCTTGCCATAGCGATTGTGGTGGATGATGCGATAGTGGTGGTGGAGGACTGCTCCCGATTGGTCGACGAAGGAAAACTCTCACCACGACAGGCGGCTGAAAAAGCTATGGATGAACTTCAAGGACCGGTGATCGGTGAAGTGCTTGTGCTGCTTGCGGTATTTATCCCCACCGCCTTCATCAGCGGCATCACCGGAGAACTCTACAAACAGTTTGCCCTCACCATTGCGGTATCCACGGCCTTCTCAGGCTTCAACGCACTGACATTCACCCCCGCCATGTGCGCTCTGTTCCTTCGCAAAAGCAAACCTTCAAACTTCTTCATCTACCGTTGGTTTAACAAAGGTCAGAGCTTCGTTGTGGCAAAATACATGAAGATTGTAGGCACATTCCTTCGGCGCCCGGTGGTGGCCATCGGAATCTATCTGCTCCTCACAGCCGCAGCCTTCTGGGGATTCATGAAATGGCCGACGAGCTATGTCCCTGAAGAGGATATGGGCTACTTCATGACCTCGGTCCAGCTCCCTACAGGTGCCTCACTTGACCGCACCGACAAGATCGTCAGAAAGGTTGCGGATGACATCAAGTCGCTCCCCGAAGTGGAAAACGTAATCTCGATTTCCGGCATGTCATTTCTCGCCGGCGGTTCCGGCAGCAACTTAGGCTCAATGTTTGTGGTGCTTAAACCGTGGAGCGAACGTAAAGGCAAAGATCAGAGCGTGGACGGTGTCATGGCAAAAATTCAGGGAATGACTGCCTCCATTCAGGAAGCCGAAATCTTTTCAATCAATCCACCCGCCATCCCAGGACTCGGAATGACCTCCGGACTCCAGATGCAGCTTCTCGACATCAATAACCTCGGAGCCAAAGAACTTGCCCAGGCCATCGATCTTATCCGTCAGGAAGCCGCCAAAGATGACAGGATAGCTCAAGTGACCTCACTCTATCAGGGAGAAGTGCCGCAATATAGCCTGAAAATTGACCGCGACAAGGCCAAGATGTATCAGCTCACACTTGAACAGATCTACTCCACTCTTTCGAGTTTCATGGGAAGTGCCTACGTGAATGACTTCGTCAAATTCGGACGCACCTATCAGGTGACACTCTCGGCTGACGCCGATGCCCGCTCCCGCATCAACGACGTGATGAAACTCTCGGCACGCAATTCACTTGGCGAGATGGTGCCGTTCAGCGCATTCACCACCGTAGAACCGTCACTCGGACAGGCGAGCGTGAGCCGCTACAACATGTATACCACAGCTTCCGTCACTGCTACCCCGGCCCACGGGACAAGCTCATCTGACGGCATAAAAGCTATGGAGGAAATAGTGACGAAATCTCTTGGCAAAAACTACTCCTATGCCTGGACCGGCGAAGCCTATCAGGAAACTCAAGCCGGCACCACCATCACTATGGTGATGATCTTTGCCGTGGTGATTGCAATACTCGTGCTTGCAGCGCAATATGAAAGCTGGACCGACCCGGTAGCGGTGGTCATTTCAATGCCTACGGCTATTCTCGGCACCATAATCGGCTGCATATTCATGTCACAGTCAATAAGTATATACACCCAGATCGGTATAATTCTGCTGCTTGGCCTTTCAGCTAAAAACGCCATTCTGATTGTGGAGTATGCCCGCGACTTCCGCAGTCAGGGCAATACGGTCAGACAGTCGGCTCTCGACGCCGGACAGATTCGTCTGCGCCCGATTCTGATGACAGCACTGGCTTTTGTATTCGGTGTGATGCCTATGCTCTTTGCTACCGGAGCGGGTGCCGCCTCACGTATCTCACTCGGCACGGCAGTGGTGTTCGGTATGGCGGTCAACGCGATTGTAGGAACACTCTTCGTCCCCAACTTCTGGGAACTTCTTGAGAACTTCCGCGAGAAATACCTCTCGAAAATCTTCGCATCGAGCGATGCACCGACAACGTCCTCAGCCACTGACAGCAGCGACAACAACAGCAATTCGGGAGTATAAGCCAAACAGCTCTCTTACCACTCCTATCCGTAACAAAACAGACAGCACCCCGGTCGGGCCGATGAAGCCACTTCCGGGGTGCTGCATTATGAGGAATAATCAGTTTACTTGGTCATACCTTCCATTTCGAGGGAAGCGAGGATGAATGGACCTACGCCTTTACCATCGTTTTCACGGATAGGCTCTGAAATATAATATTCAAATGTACCGTTGCGGCGCTCATTGTTACCACCTCCGAGTCCTGCAACCTGGCAGCACTGAATGAGATTTATTGTGCCATCTTCATCGGTAGTGATGAAGTTGTCGAGGATGCCCTGATATGCTTTTTCGCCGGCTGCGCGATAGGAATCGTCAAGCAGACCGAGACGGTTGGCACGGAGAAGGTTGTAGCTGAACATGGCGGCGCAAGTTGCCTCAAGATAGTTACCCTCGCGGCCCGGCTCATCAAGTACCTGATACCAGAGTCCGGTTTCCGGGTCCTGATATTTGATCAGACCGTCGGCCACATTTTTCAGCAAAGCCACAAGCTGCGGCCGGTCCTTATGGTCCTGCGGGAGCTGCTCGAGAACGTCAACAATAGCCCAGATATACCATCCCATAGCGCGGCCCCACGCATGCTGCGACTGACCGGTCTTTTTGTCGGCCCAGAACATGGATTTGGTTTCATCCCAAGCGTGGCGATATAGTCCGGTCGCAGGGTCATAAGTTTTCTTACCCACAGTCAGAAGCTGCTTGGTAATATCGTCCCACGCTTTTTTCTGCTCCTTGCCTGTCAGGAAATTATTGGCATATTCAAGATAGAAAGGCTGACCCATATATAGACCGTCGAGCCAGAGCTGGCTGGGATAAATCTGCTTGTGCCAGAAACCGCCTGTTTTTGTACGGGGATGCTTGAGGAGTTGGGCATATAGCTTGTTCATGGCTTCGAGATAGCGCTTCTCACCTGTGAGTTTGTAGGCGCGCATGAGGAGTCGGCCGTTTTTCACATGGTCAATATTGAAGTCGCCTGACTTATAGGTGAGAATGTCACCCTCGGGGGTGACGAGTGAGTCAACATAAGATATGGCATAGTCGCGGATGTCGTCCATTCCGTAGCGTTCACCGGCAGCTTCGATACCATCCATCTCCACACCGACTGAGTAGCTCCAGTGAAGGCGGCGGCTGTGGTCAACACTCCAGCTCGACGGATGACGCTTCATCTCGGAACGAGCCATTCTGACCGACATGGGCTGATTTTCGATGCAGGGTTTTCCATTGATGATGAGATTGATGAAACGGACATCCTTGACTTCACCCTTGATAGAGTTGCCGTCAGTCTGAACGCCGTTAAACACACAGTCCTTCACCTCAATATTCTCAATATTGCATCGGTCATCAAAGCCCTCTATTTTCACGCCATACTTGCTCTTTTCACAGGTGACATGATCGAGATACACATTTTTCACGAAGGGATAGAAGTCGCGCTGACACTTTTCACGTTGCTCATAGACGAGATTGATTTTCAGCACAGCCTCACGGCACTGTCCAACCTTGATGTTGCGGACAAAAATGTTTTCGATCACACCGCCGCGGCAGTTATTGGTCTTGATGCGGATCACACGCTCAAGGTCAGGGCTGTCCATCACGCAGTTTTCAACAAAGAGATTGCGATAGCCGCTTGAGATCTCGCTTCCGACCACCACGCCTCCATGACCATTTTTCATCTGGCAGTTACGGACAATCATGTTTTCACTCGGGATGGCTGCCTCACGGCCGTCGCGGTTACGTCCGCTCTTGATTGCTATGCAGTCATCACCTGTATCGAAGAAACACTCCTCGATAAGCACGTTTTTACATGACTCAGGGTCACATCCATCACCGTTAGGACCATCATTCTGAATGTGGACACGACGCACCGTGAGATTCTCGCAGAACAGCGGATGAATCACCCAGAACGGTGAGCGCAGCAGTGTGACATCCTCAATCAGCACGTTCTTACATTTCACAGGGTTTACGAGCTGCACACGCATTCCGTAGCCATCGCCCATGCGGCGTTCCTCTACGGGAACACCTTTTTCGTTCCACTCCATAAGAATAGGGCGACCTATGCGCTGCGAGATGATGTCCTTACCATCCTCCCAGCCATATTTTACGGCGCCGCACATCCGCCACCAGTTGGCGTTTTCGGCACCACCGTCAACCGTACCTTTACCCGTCAGGGCAATGTTCTCCGCCTCAAAAGCATAGATCATCGGCTGATAATTGTAACAGTCCATACCCTCCCAACGGGTGTAGACAAGCGGATATTGACTGAGGTCATCGGTGAACAGCAGCGTGGCACCCTCATCAAGATGCAGATTCACGTTGCTTTTAAGAGTAACGGGGCCTGTGAGCCATGTTCCGGCAGGGATAATAACCCGTCCTCCACCCTCTTTTGAGCAGCGGTCAATGACGCTGTTGATCAGCTCGGTGTAGAGATAGCCCTCTTTTTTGGATACTTTTCCGTAATCAAGAATGTTATAGTCCTTGTCGCGGAATTCCGGAGCCTTGATCTGCTTCTCTATGGCGGGATAGATTGTCTCCCAAGCCGTGGCGGGATCCTGAGCCGAAGCGGTCAGACATGCCAGACAGACAAAGGTCAAAAGCACTTTTTTCATGGTTGAAACGTTTTGAAGGTTGAAAGTTTTTTGGATAATTTTCCACAAAGGTAATTCAAAATCTCGAAAATATTTGTTTCGGCAAGCAAATTTAGTTAATTTTGCACCTATAACCCCTCCTCACGTATCCATGAACTTAAATCGACCTTTCAACACTCAACCATGAACTATCCAGCACATTTTGTCGCATTTGATTTGGGCGCCACAAGCGGTCGCACCATCCTGGCCACGCTTCAGGCCGACGGGACCCTCGAGACAGAGGAAATCAACCGTTTTCCAAACGCCATCATCACCCTCAACGGAGTTTCACACTGGAACATATTCTCGCTCTTCGAGAGCATGAAGCAGGGCATGAAACTCGTGGCTAAAAAAGGAATCAAACCGGTGTCACTCGCCGTTGATACCTGGGGAGTAGACATAGCCGCCATTTCGGAAGAAGGTAATCTGATTTCGCTTCCGGTTGCCTACCGCGATGCCCGCTTCTCGGCCGACAACACCACCGACTATTTTACCCGCGCCATTGATGCGGAGAAGCTATACTCACTCACGGGAATCCAGACACTTCACTTCAACACCGTGTTTCAGCTTCACGCCCTGCGCGATTCATTTGCAATCCGTAACGCCACAAAAATCGGTTTTATTCCCGACGTGCTGTCATATCTTATGACCGGCAATCTCATCACCGAATACACTATCGCATCAACCGGCGCGCTTCTTAATCCCCACACCGGAGAGTTTGACGTGGAAGTTCTCTCATCGGTCGGCATCGAGCAGGGCAAGTTCGGACAGCTTGTCCGTCCCGGTTCAGTGATCGGCACACTCCGTCAGGAGCTTCAGCATGAAACCGGACTCGGCGAAGTGCCGGTGGTGGCCGTAGGAGGTCACGACACCGCATCGGCGGTTGCAGCAATTCCTGCCGAAGGTAAGGACTGGGCATTCCTCAGCAGCGGCACATGGTCACTCATGGGAATAGAAAATGACCGCCCGGTGGTGACAGCTGACTCTTTCCGTCACAACATGACAAACGAGGGTGGAATTGAAAACACTATCCGTCTGCTCAAAAACATCACCGGAATGTGGGTTCTCGAGGAGTGTCTTAAGAAATGGAAATCGGAAGGCATTGACTACACATATCCGCAGCTCGTCGAAATGGCTGCTGAAGCCGAGCCGTTCAAGTGCTTCATTGACCCTGACGATCCTCGCTTCGTGGCTCCCTCCGATATGCCGGCTGAAATCAAGGCCTACTGCATGGCCACCGGTCAGAGCGTACCTGAAGATCACAAGAGCATCGTCAGATGCATTTTTGAAAGTCTCGCCCTGAAATATCGCTACGTCCTCGGACTGTTTAAGGAAGTGGCCACCAATCCCATCAACCGACTCAATGTGATCGGAGGCGGCTCCCGCAACGAACTCCTCTGCCGGTTTACCGCATCGGCCATCAATCTGCCGGTGGTTACAGGCCCGGTTGAAGGTACAGCCTTCGGCAACATACTCATGCAGGCAAAAGCAGCCGGCTATGTCAGCTCACTCGACGAACTGCGCGAAGTGGTGCGTAAAAATGTTCCCACCAAGACATATCTCCCTGAAAGCCCCGAAGCATGGGACGAACCATACAATCGATTCCGTAACATTATTAAATAACACAATAATCTTAAATCACAAACCCATCATGACCAAAGAATCTATCACCAAAGCTTATGAGATAGCCAAAGAGCGCTATGCCGCCCTGGGTGTCGACACCGAAAAAGTGCTTAAACTGATGCAGGACTTCCACCTGAGCATGCACTGCTGGCAGGCCGACGACGTGGCCGGCTTTGAAAATCAAGGCGGTTCACTCACAGGCGGAATTCAGGTTAACGGTAACTATCCCGGCAAGGCCCGCAACATTGACGAACTCCGTGCCGATATTCTT